>CAYSMJ010000178.1:0-5259 GCA_964432075.1 uncultured Caulobacterales bacterium
GGTTATCCGCTTCGCCTGATGACGAAATAATCCCGTTGGTCGTATTCGGGATCGTCATGCCCATCGCGTCAACGGGGCCGGTGATCGTATTGTTCGTCACCTGAACACCGTCGCCGGAATCAAACAGAAGTACACCAGCTGCGCTTCCTGTAGAGAAGAAATCGTTTCCAAGCTCCGTGATGGTATTGTTGTCGATCGTTCCGGTCGGTCCAAAGACAAGGGAGATACCATTCTGGGCGATACCAGAGGTCAGGAAACCCGAACCCGTGATGGTATTGCCTGTTACATTGACCGTCAGCCCGTCGCCGCGAAGGTCGAGACCGGTTTTCTGGAAGTCTTCAACATTGTTGTCGGTGATGTTCAGCGTCCGGGCTGCCGCATCGGTATTGTTTGCAAAGACCGCCCGGCCAAGTTGCGACCCCTGGGGCGTCCCGTCCATTTGAAGCGGTGCGCGGATGCCGGTGACAGTAGAGTCGTCGAGCGTGCCTGAGCTGTTTTCCCAGTAAACGCCATAAAACTGTGCACTGGAACCAAGACCACGACCATCGATGAGAACATCCTCGATCGTGACATTTGAGCTGTTCAGGACAGCAATGACCGACTCGCCGCCTGTCGCGGGAGCCGTAACCGCCGGGCTATCCACCATCTCTATGATCGTTGAAGCGCCTTCACCGGTAATCGTCAGGTCTGTGAACCCATCAATCGTCAACTGTTCACGGAAAGTTCCGTCAGCGATGCGGATTTCATCGCCATCTGAAGCGGCATCAACCGCCGCCTGGATCGACATGGTGTCGCCGACATAAAAGAATTCGTCGGTTGATACCGTATCAATAACCCTGAGGGTATTCTCTGATATCGAGCCAAAAACAAGCGCACCGTCGATGGCTGTAAGCGCCTCAGCGACAGTGGCAAAGCTGCCAATCAGATTGTTGGCATCACCACGTACTTCGATTGTCATTGTTTTGTATCTCCCAAAAAGTTGCGTTGCCTCAGCCAAAGTCTTGTTTGGCGGCAAAGCGTTCCCAATTGCCGACGCCCATTATTGGTGACGCATTCCGGTGAGCCATTTTCCTGAACGTTAAAATCGCACGCTCATAAACACCCGGCCCGCAGATTGCGTGCGAAGCTGCCACCCCTGACAGTCCCCGCTGCTTTCGCACCACGCCTGAGGGGTCGTTAAAATTTATTAACCATATTGTCAAGAAGTAACAGAGTAATCGGTCTTCTCTTGTTTCCACACTGGCTGGATTATGCAGCTGCGAAAGCATCACATTGACACATATCTGTTGTAAAAAACCATGATCGGGTTTTTTTCCGGGTTACAGATGCCTGCCCACAGCCTGTCTTGACGATGCAAACCCTGTCAGTCCGGCACCTCGGTTCAGTGTACTCTGGATTATCAGCAACCGGAGGTTGTTTTTCCGTGCGCGGCAACATCGAAGGCCTGCAAACGGATGAAGACCGGGTTGGCCTTGATATTCGCGGGCGGTTCTTCACGTCCGATCGCCCATTCGTAGAGTTCTTTATCGGGAAAGGATATTAATTCCTCAAATTCGTCGAGGTCCCGCGTGAGCATCGACTGGAGGTAAGCCTGAGCAAAACCACCGATCAACAGATCGGCTTCCTTGAAGCCACGATGCATGGCGCGGTACAAAAGACGTTTTCGACGATGTTCAATTGATTCGCTCATTCGCAGATAATAGGCCGACAGTGTGGGCTGCGAAACCCTGCCAATGGCTCCCTGAGACAAGATGGCACCAGCGCGCGCAAAGGCCTATGATCGGCATATGCGGCCTTCGATTCTCAACCCTCTCTTTGCCGATATCACCCGCCTGAACGGAGTCGGCCCGAAACTGGCCACGCTGATGGCCAAGGTAGCGGGCCCGCGGATCGTCGATCTTGTCCACACCCTGCCTACGGGTCTGATCGACCGCAGCTACCGCCCTGCTCTCGCCGAAGCCACCACCAATGCCGTTGTGACGCTATCCCTCCATGTCGACCGGCACGAACCGCCACCCAATCGACGCCAGCCCTACCGGGTCGTGTGTTCCGACGAGAGCGGGTTTGTCACTCTCTGCTTTTTTCACGCCCGATCTGACTATCTTCAACGGGTCCTGCCCGAAGGCACCCGGCGGCTCGTCAGCGGAAAACTTGAGTCTTACAATGGCGGTCTTCAGATCACCCATCCCGATCATATCGTGGACCCCGACAAAGCCGACGGCCTGCCCCTTTTTGAGCCGGTCTATCCCTTGACAGCTGGCCTGTCGGGCGCGGTGATGGGCAAAGCCGTGCGGGCTGCCCTTGACCAGATGCCGGGCCTGCCCGAATGGCAGGATCAGAGCTGGCTGGACAAGAACAAATGGCCAGGATGCGCCGACGCCCTGGCACAAGCGCATGCGCCAAAAAGTACGCCGGCGTTGCAGCCTCTGGCGCCAGCGCGTCAGCGGCTTGCCTATGACGAACTCCTTGCCAGCCAACTCGCGCTGGCCCTGATCCGCCGGGAACGGACCAAAAAACGCGGGGCTGCGCTCAAGGGCGATGGCAGGTTGCGCCGGGCCTATCTTGCGCGGCTCCGCTTTGCGCCGACGGATGCCCAGAAAGCGGCGCTGAGGGATATTTTCGCCGATATGGGTGAGCCTTTCCGGATGGTGCGTCTTCTCCAGGGCGATGTCGGCTCGGGCAAAACGCTGGTTGCAATGCTTGCCATGCTGGCTTCCGTGGAGGCCGGACATCAGGCGGTTTTGATGGCCCCAACAGAGATCCTTGCGCGACAGCATCTGGACAGCCTTTCCAGCGATTCCGAAGCAATCGGCATCCGGATTGATATCCTAACCGGGCGTGACAAGGGTCTGGCGCGTGCGGAGAAACTGACGCAATTGGCGGACGGGACCATCGATATTCTCCTCGGGACCCATGCGGTCTTTCAGGAACGTGTTGATTTTGCCCGGCTCGGGCTCGTGGTTGTTGATGAACAGCACCGCTTCGGGGTTCATCAGCGCATGGCGCTGACGGCCAAAGGCCTCGCGCCGGACCTCCTGGTGATGACCGCAACACCGATTCCGCGTACCCTCGCCCTGACAACCTATGGTGATATGGATGTCAGCATCATCGCGGAAAAACCGCCCGGACGAAAACCGATCACAACCCGGACAATCCCGCTGGAGAGACTGGATGACGTTGTTGCGGCGGCAAGCCGGGCAATCGACCGCGGCGAACAGCTATACTGGGTCTGCCCGCTCGTGGAAGAAAGTGACATGCTGGCGCTGACTGCGGCCCAGGACCGGTATGAAACCCTCCACAAGCATTTTGGTGACCGGGTCGGCCTTGTTCACGGCCGCATGGCGGCTGCCGAAAAGGACCGGGTGATGGCGGCCTTTCAAGGTGGGGCGCTTTCGATCCTTGTGGCAACGACCGTCATCGAAGTCGGGGTCAATGCACCCAATGCCACGGTGATTGTTATTGAACATGCCGAGCGCTTTGGCCTCGCCCAGCTTCACCAATTGCGCGGCCGGGTCGGCCGGGGCGATAAGCCGGCAGCCTGTCTTCTGCTCTATAAGGGTCCGCTGGGCGAGACCGCGCGGGCGAGACTTCAGGCGCTGCGCCAGAGCGCGGACGGTTTTGCGCTGGCTGAGGAGGATTTGCGGCTTCGCGGGGCTGGCGACCTGCTCGGGACGGCGCAATCTGGCTTTCCCCGATACCGTCTTGCCGACCCGCTTATCCATGCAGACCTGATCCGCGCGGCGCGCGACGACGCAAACCTCGTTCTGACCAGCGATCCCGATTTACAGTCTGACCGGGGAGCGGCTTTGCGTATCCTGCTCTATTTGTTTCAACGCGACGACGCGATCCGGCTTCTTTCAGCCGGTTAACGGACACCGCCATCCCCGTTTACCAAAGGGCCGCCGCAGTTAATTGAACAGCAAGGCTGCTGCGATAAACGACAGGCGCGCAGCCGGCCACAAGTCATGTCCTTTCACGTCAATTTTGTTTCGGCTCATTCCAAGACCCAACGCAGCATCGCCCTGCCCCCGATGCGCGAAGCTGCCGCAATCGTCTGGGAACGGTTTCAAAATTTCGGCAAAGTCGTCCTTTTTGTGCTGATCTGTCTGACCCTTGCCTATCTCTATTTTTTTTCGATACCAGCCATTCTCACAAACCCTGTTGCCGCGCCGGTATTTCCGTCAATGCCTGTCATAAATTCACGCATTCTCGTTTTTCATGCCTTCACCGCGATACCACCGCTGGCCACAGGCATTCTTCTGTTTTCGAAACGGCTTCGAAACACAAGTCTCAAATGGCATCGCTGGGCCGGGACCGTTTATTGCCTTTGCATCTGGGCGAGCGCGACCACAGGGATTCTTCTCGCTATTGCCAACACCCGCGGGCCGATTGCACAGGCCGGCTTTGGGCTTCTCGGTTTCGCGTGGTTCGCAACCACATGGTATGCTTATAAATTCGGCCGGGCAAAGAATATTGCCCTCCATCGCATCTGGATGATCCGCAGCTACGCGCTGACACTCGCTGTCGTCAGCGTTCGGCCGATGTTTATTTTCGGGCCCTGGTTTGGTTTAGCTGCTGAGCCCTGGTATTTGCTTGTGACCTGGCTGTGCTGGGTACCCAATCTTATGGCGGCCGAGATTTACATTGCCCTCACCCGGAATAACGGACGCCTCAAATTCGTCTGACCTCATACCAAGCTGCATGGATCGGAACCGATCCTTACAGCGCCGGGCAAGCGCGACTGCGCGTCGGCGCTTATGCGCCGTAACCGCAGATGAGTCTTCATCCGCGGATATTGGTATAATGCAACCGGACAAAGACTTACCAAACGCAATCGGCCGCCTCTGAGAAGCTAACCGAAAAATCGGTTGCGCCAACGTCAATCATCGCTGATCGTGATATAGCCTCGCAGTTTGATAGGAAAGTGTCGGCGGGCCTGCAGCATGATCGCTGATATTAACCGTTTTTCAGTAAACCTATACAATCCTAAAAATATTAACCACAAATACCGAATGTTTAAGCTGATTTTCTCGTTCCAGTTGTATTGAGCTTATTCATATTGATTTAATGATTACTAATTTTTTGTTGACAATATCCCTCAAATATGTGTGATTGAAGACCTGTCACCAGCCCAAAACATTATCCGTTTTAACTGAGCGGCTTGTAAGGGCAACACATGTGGCAGGTTTGTTGTATAAGTAACTGTGGGGACTTTCTCATGAAAAAACTGACTATGCTGGCAGCAGTATCTGCCATGGC
>CAYSMJ010000179.1:0-5209 GCA_964432075.1 uncultured Caulobacterales bacterium
CAGAACGTCGCTCGATGCCAGCGGCGGCTGGTCGACCGCGTCACCGGAGAAAACATACCGGCCATTGGCGCGCGCATTCAGAGCAGTAAAAATGCCATCAATGGACCCTCTCGCCTCTTCGGAGGCAATGCGTAGGGTCTCCTGTTCGCCAAGCCCCGCCGCACTCGTGACCCGTACACCGATATCGCCCACGGTATCGTTAATTGTCCCGAGTGACAGCTGGACCACGTCAAATTCAGTGTTGGCGAGGGAAATGCCCTCGCGCAAGCGGTCGAGATCCGCAATCTCTTTTTGTAAACGCTGCACATCGCCGATGCGGCCATTATTGAACTCGGCCACATCCGGACGTCTTCCAGTCCCCAGTTCACGTTGCCGGTCAGTCAAGCGTTCCGTCAACGAACGGGTGAGTTGGGTGGAGATCCGCGAGCTTACAAGGTCAGATATCAGGATGAATGGCATAAATCACTATAAATCAAGCAAACGCTGAACAAGCCGGTCGGCGACTTCGATTACCCGGGCATTAGCCGAAAATGCCTGTTCGATTTCAATCAGCTTACGGATTTCATCATCAGTATTTACTCCGATCCGGTTGCTTTCGGCTTCGACAAGGTTGTCAAACCGGGCACGCGTTGTCGCAACAGTGCTGTCGGCTGACAGTTGCTGTGAGGTGCGCAGGGTCGAAAAGGCGGCTACCTGATCACTTGCGCCACCATTGGAAGACGGATTGATACCGGTACGCTGAGCACGGAACGCTTCAAGAAGACGCAAAGGGTTTTCATTGTTACCAGTGGGCCCTGCGGTCTGGGCGTTGAAACCGTCACGTAGTCGGGACACAATACCGCCCGCCTCCGGATCAATGGCCGCATTGAGGGAAAGCCGTTCGGCTGCCCCGGCGCGCTCTGTTGAGCCTGTTCTGTCGACAAAAAGGGCGAGGTTGTCAGCAACGCCGTCCGCAGAGGCGAGACCGGAGAACCGGTCTACAAGATCACGGGCAAGACCATCGACCTGATCGCGGTATTCCGGAATAGTCTGATTACGCACGGTGAAAAGACCAAAAAGACCGCCTTCGTTCAAAGCCTGCCCCGTTCTTCCCGGGGTGACATCGACGTCACCGATGAGCAGGCTTCTTTCGGTTTCACCGGTTTGCGGATTCACACCTGTTTCAAGCGAAATCTCACGCGCACCGCCACGCACCAGAAAAATACCTTCCGGTGTGATCAGATCGATTTTGCCGTTTCTGTCCGGCACGCCCTGTACCGGTATGTCTGTGTTGATCTCATCCACAAGAAGGTCACGCCGGTCGGCAAGGGCGAGAAAATCGCGGCCATTGGCAACTGCAATCTCGATCGCATTGTTGACCTCCTCAAACTCGCCAAGACGCTGGTTCAGCAGCGAGACGCGGGTTTCGATCTGACTGTCCGTGTCCTCGCTCAACCGGTCCGCAGACTGCGTGAGGGCTTCAAAGGAGGAAACGATATCGGAGGCGGCCGTGACAACATTTCGCTGTATTGCCGTTGATTCCGGCGTATTTGTCAGGGCGTTGAGGGCGGCATCAAGCGCTTCGTACCGGGAAAAAAGTGAGCCTGGATCATCAATACCACCGACCTGGCGTGCAAGGGTCTGTAGTGCATTCTGCGCGATCTGCTCCCCTTGAAGCTCGGCTTCGGCTGTGCGCCGTTCACGGCTTAGCTCCGGTGCCGATGCTCGTGACAGACTGTTCGCACTCACACCTGCGCCCCGGCCTTCGATACTGACCTCGCTGAGATTGACATCGCGGCGTGCATAGCCAGGGGTGAGCGCGTTTGCGATGTTGTTGGAAACAACACCAGCACGCCGCGATGTCGCATTTAGGCCAGATGTGGCATTTGCAAGGGCTTGTGTGATCGACATGGCCGATATTTCCTAATTGCCGTTATCGAATGATATTCGTGGTTTCCTCAAGGATTTCATCGATGGTCTGTACGATGCGGGCATTTGACGAATAGGCGCGTTGTGTCTGGATGAGGTCGGTCAGTTCCTCGGCAATATCGGTCGTTGATTCCGCAAGCGAAAACCCGACCGTCGTCCCGACCGGACCGGTGCCGGCATCGTAGAAAAAGATGTCGCCGCTCGACTGGCTCACCTCAAAAGCAGAATTGCTCGAGGTTCTGAGGCCGTTCGGGTTCGGAACATCACCAACGGGGATCTGATAGATCGTCCGCCGGAAACCGGAATCATAGATGGCATCCAAAAACCCGTCTTCGCCAATTTCAACGGAGGCAAGGTTACCGACCGGAAGACCATTGGCAGAAACGCCGAGAGGCGAGAACGAGGAGGAAAATTGCGTCAGAAGCGACCGTCCGGTAGGATCGAGGAGAGCGAATTCCACGTCCTGACCAGAAAGGGGCGCGGTCAGAATACCGGTTTCCGGGTCATAGGCTGTGCCGGCGGCGGGCGTCACCGTCTCAAGGCTCCCGGCTGACGGCGGTGTGTCAGCGAAAGTGACTTCAAAAGACCCAACCGCAACCGCCGGGTCGCCGGCGCTGTCAAAAATTTCCGCGGTCCAGCTATTGCTCGATCCCGCCGCTGGTACGGTCGGTGAAAATCGCAAGGTGACAGTATTGGAGCGACCGAGATTATCGAAATACTGGACGGGAATTTCGAGAGGTGCGCCGGAAGACCCGGCTTCCGTTGCCGTTGCCGGCAGGTTCGCACCAAGATCGATTTGTGTGGTCGGTGACGTCGAAAGAAGGCTTGCAGTCAGGTTGACCGGTTCCAGGCCAGCAGCGCTGTCACGCCCCGGAACGGTGACCGAACCCGCCGCATCAGCAGGCCAACCCATCAAAAACAGACCGCCCGCAGATCGCAGAAACCCTGCTTCATCCTGACTGAAAGAACCTGTCGTGGTAAGTTGCAGCGGACGGCTGGCATCCTCGGCGGTCAGACCAGCGAACGATGTAACCGGAATAAAGCCCCGCCCACTGATGGAAATATCAGTCGCATTGCCCGTTGTGATCAACGACCCCTGGGCTGCCACATTGCGAAAGGTCGAAACCCGCACGCCACCCGCTGCAAAGGGCCCGGAATTTCCGTCCAGCACAAGCGATGCAAAATCAGCCTCAGCGCGTTTGTAGCCAAAGGTTTCTGAATTGGCGATATTATCAGAAATCGTTGCGAGTCGTGTTGAATTTGCGGAAAGCCCAGAAACACCCGCATTTAATGCCGAAGAGATACCCATATAGCGACAACCTTTTCAGTGAACCACTTACCAACTCACGATAAGAACGTCTCACTAAGAAAAGCTTAAAATGCCACCTTGAGTAGTGTGATTGAAATTCGCCGATTCTGTGGTGCCAGTGGGTCGGCCATCAACGGCTCTGCCGATCCGTGGCCGGCAACCCGCACGATCTTACTGTCTGGCATACCCGCTGCAACAAGCGACCGGCGCGCAGCATTCGCCCTGTCCGTAGACAGCTCCCAGTTGGAATAGGCCCTTGTATTGCGAAACGGCCGTGCATCCGTATGGCCCGCCACGGAGATCTTGTTTTCAATATCATGCGTTGCGTCCACGACGATTTCCAGAAGGTTTATGAGCATCGCAGACGGGACTGAAGACCCAACAGGAAACAATGGATCGCCATCCTGTTCGATCAGCTCAATGACAAACCCTTCCGGCGTCACCCGGGTCAGGACGTGGTCCGAAGACCCGTCAGCAAGCTGAGCTTCGATCCGTCTGTCAAGTTCTTCGATCTGATCGGACGTGACTGAAAGTGCCTCGTTCTGATTGCTACCGGTTTCCGGGTCAAACCGTTCGGTTCGGCTCCCCGTCCCGGAATGGGCAAGATCAGCGTTTTCCGAAAAAATACTGTCGCCAGCAAGCGCTCCCGACCCGCCACCGGAAATCCGGCTGACCGGTATCGATGGATTAAAATAATCGGCAATCCCCTTACGCTGATCTTCGGTTGTCGCATTCAAAAGCCACATCAGAAGAAAAAATGCCATCATGGCCGTGACGAAGTCAGCATAGGCGCCCTTCCACGCACCGCCATGATGACCGCCCCCGGCCACGACTTTTTTTCTTTTAATGATTATTGGCCGGTTCTTGTCCATCACATATTATCCAAACTCACTCGCGTTGGATACGACAAACAGATAAATCTGCGCCGAACTACCAAGGGTAGTTTTTTTAATCTTTTTTAAAAGTTTGATTACCATGTTTTGCATTCTCTATCGCTTTTCGATCAATGCCGCAGGACCTGGCCTGTGTCTCTTCTGGAGGGGTGTTCAATGACGGAAAAGTGGCTTGCCCGGCACAACAATGCCGGAAGCATAAACGCCATCGGCCTCGAATTGGTTGAAAAGATTAATGGCGTTTTTACCGACAATTTGCAAAAACCATCTATTCCGGTCGCCATTTCGGAGCTTAGGTTCGAAGAACCACCGAATTGTCAGTCGTTTGAGGATCTTTCAAACACAACATCATCGCGCTACCGGACTTTCGCTGCGGGAGAGATCCTGTTTTTCGTTTCGGCCGATCTGATTGCCCTTCTCTCGGAATTGCGTCTTGGTATGCCATGGTCTCTGGTTAAGCAGTCTGGTGATCAACCTGTTCAGGCGACCGATGTGCAGCCTGTGTCATCGCTTGAATTGTCTTTTGCAGGTCCCGCGCTCCAATCGATCTTTGGTGCGTGGCTGTCAGCATTCAAGCAAACTGCAAAAGTAAAAAAACCACAGTCAGGCACCATTACAGATTTGGGGTGGGGAACAAAAAGTATCGTCTCATTTAAACCAGACGATGGTTTCTTCCTGTCAGATTTGCGGCTTCATAACGTCGAAAAAGCCATCCGGATTGCGGTTAAATCGGATGTCTTGTCTGAAAGTGATCAATCTTCAAAACCAAATCACCATAAAAAGAATTTGAACGAGTTTTCGAGCGATCATCGAAATCTTTTTATGAACCTGTCAATTCCGATTGAAATAATCATATTCTCCACAAAAACAAACGTGCAATTTTTGAATAGTCTCCGCCCCGGGCGCATCATCCCCCTGAATTGCAGGGAACTGGATCAGGTTTCGGCAACTGTTTTATCCAAAAACGAAACCATTACGCTGTTTACCGGGTCACTCGGACGCATTTATGACTATAAAGCGATCCGAAGCTCGGGCCCACTCAAGTAATACCAAGCTGCATGGATCGGAACCGATCCTTACAGCGCCGGGCAAGCGCGAC
>CAYSMJ010000180.1:0-5205 GCA_964432075.1 uncultured Caulobacterales bacterium
GGGCAGGCTGTCTGCGCGGGCGACCGCCAATGGGCGGGGCGACATTCCAGTGGCGGTCACTGCGAAAAGCCATGAATGCGGGGTTTGTGCCATAGCGGCTTTCGACGATCGCAACAGGGGTCTGGGAAATGTGCAGTCCGTAGGCGTCATAACCACCATTGACATGGGCGAAAGGGGTAAAAAGCTGCATGGCCTCGGCATAAAGATGAAACAGCCGGTCAACGTCAGTTTCGATTTTTGTCTGTTCAAGGAGCGTGATATAGGCGATTCCATGCTCAATCGCTTCACGTCTGCGAATGCCCTGATGGTGGATGCCAATCTCGTAGAGAAGATAATCGGCGATTTTCGCATTGTCCTTCGCGCTGAGGGGTTTGCGGCGATGGTCAAGAATCTGCATGATCTTGCGGCGGTTCTCCCGCCAGACGCGGTAGAGCTGGCCAAGTTCAATCGGATCGGCATTGCGGGTCAGCCACTCAAGCGTCTTCCGGTCGTCAAGTTTTGAGCGCACATCAAATTCGCGCAATAGCTGCATGAATCCGAGAAAGCCGTTGACGGACCCGCGCCGCGAAACCTGGGTATCGGTTGGCCCGATCACGCTTGAACGGCCCATCACGATTTCGTCGCCGCCAAGAGCAATACCGGTCCCGGCACTATAGGCGGCATTCGGAATGATGACGCGATAGGGGGCCTTCGGAAAATAATCGCGCAGCATGGCGTAGAAATTCCATGGCATGGTCGCGTCGCCGCCATAGGTCATTAAAAACAGATCAATGGCTTCAACACCGTCTTTATGGGCCTGTTTCAGGTGGTGTTCGATGACCCGATTATCGTCGTCATAGACCATCGTCTCGATGCCGTCGCGGATGGAGGTGAAATAGGTGAGGACAAGCGCATTTCGTTCCCCGCCAATGCGATCAAGCAGACCCAGCCTTTCAGGTTCGGAGCGTCGCAAATAATCGATCCCGGCAACGCCCGGATCCGTCTCCCGGCCTGCTGCCGGTTTGTCCCCGTCGAACCATGCGTCCATTTCGATACTCTCGCCCGTCATGCCCTGTTCCCTGATAACCAACCCCGTGGCCCGGCAGTGAAAAACCCGGCGCCTTTGCTCCTTAAGTAACCACGCGGTGTTTCCGAGCGCCAGTAAATTTTCAGGTCTGCCATGGCGCGTGCGCACGCCTGCCCGACGCGTGGTTTGTGTGCCCGGCGGAAAGGTTCATCCGACATCCGGCCGTCATGGAAGGCGCGCCGGAACCGGCAATTTCCGGGTGGATGCCCCGGCAGTCCTGTCCTGGTTTAGGTAATGGGGAGAGAGCGGTGCCAGGTTTGCCTCGTTAGCGCGTCTTGACTTGTTAACACGTCATGGCTTGGCCAACCTCTCAGAGTGTGGCCATTGGGCTACAGGGGTTGCACCTCAGGCAGAGCCATTGGCGTTGGCAAATGGGCCATGAGATGCAGGAAATGGCGCTTATGACTTGACGCATGCGGGTCGGTTTCGTAAGGCCACGCGCTCCGGCATACCGACTGGCGGCGCATTACACAGCAGATCGCCCGGTAAACCTTCAAGGATTCTGACCATGGCACGCAGATGTGAGCTTTCGGGCATCGGCCCGGCAACCGGAAACAATGTTTCCCACGCAAACAACAAAACCCGGCGGCGTTTCCTGCCAAATCTTTGCAATGTGACCTTGCAAAGCGACAAGCTGAACCGCTCGTTCAAGCTGCGGATTTCGGCATCAACCTTACGCAGTGTCGATCATATGGGCGGTCTTGATGCGTATCTTGCCAAGGCATCGGACGACCAGCTCTCGCCGACAGCGTTGAAAATCAAAAAGCAGCTGACAAAAGAAGCAGCGGCTTAACGGCGGCAACTTTTTGAGGGCGTTAAGCGTCTTTGCGGTCACGCGAACGCCCTTTACCGCGGACCCGGCCTTGCGGCATAATCTGTGGTTGTGACCCTGTCCGATGAACCCCTGCCGCCCGAAGCGTTCGAGGCCATGCCACCGCCCGAGCACCGCGAGCGTCGTTCGCGCGTTCGCACGGTGCGGGAAAAGTTTCTTCAGGAATTGCGCGACGGGCTTGTCAATACCGGGCGGACCCTGACCATGGTTACAGTTCTGACCCCGTTGATCATTGCTGCTTTTCTGACACTCGACATCCCGGTTCGGGTTTTTGATGGCGTATTTTCGCTGATCTTGTCGACGCAGCCGAGTGTCTGGATGACCTGGGGGCATATGTTCATCGCCTTTGCCCTTGGGATGACAATTCTGTTTACCCGGCGTTATGGCGGCGACATGGCGTCGCGCGCGGTCATGGTTGCCTGGATCCTTGTGGCCATTGCGATCGTTTTCGAATTGTCGGTATTGGCCCCGGTGATCGAACGCGGCGATTTCCCGAGCGCGCGTTTTGCTGGCGCTTTTGTTGCAAGTGCCATGCTGGGCAAGCTGTTTGCCGTTGCGTTTTACGATGTTGCCCGCGGCGGCGGGGCCTGGTGGCGCGCTCCGTTCTATTCGGCCCTTCTGGGTTTTGGCGTCAATGCGGCCATTTATTTCCCGACAGCCTATTGGCACACAGGCCTGCCCTGGGTTGCCTGGCTTGTTGGTGACCTGATGGTCAAGACCCTGATTGCGCTTGCGTTCCTGCCTGTCTACGCTCTGTTGCGGCGGCGTTTCAAGCCGCGCGGCGGGTATGGTGGTCTTTGAGGGTTTGCCGGTCCTGACCGACAGGCCCCTCGTTGCCGAGAAACAGTAAGACACGATCGATCCGGAAAGGCTGGTCAGTACATGATGGAAGTTCGCCATGCTATCCCGGTTGGTCCGTTCTGGCAGCTCGCCTATGTGGTCCCGGATGTAGAGGCGGCGGCAAAACGCTGGGCAGACCAGTATGGGGCGGGCCCGTTCTTTTTGATGCAAGGGGTTTCCTTTCCCGGCTGGCATTACCGGGGCGAGCCGCAGGACCTCGCCTTTGATCTGGCCACCGGCCAGTGGGGCCAATGGAATATCGAACTGATTGCCCAGCATACGGACCAGCGCTCCGTTTACCGGGATGTCATTGCAACCGGCGAGACAGGCTTCCACCACTTTGCCACCATGGTTGATGATCTCGCCACGGCGATCGCGCATTTTCCGGCGGCCCGCGCTGTTACCACGGCCCATACGCCGGGCGGTGCGCATTTCGCGTATCTCGATACCCGGAATGAAATCGGCGCTATGCTTGAGCTTGTGGAAAACCGTCAGGATATCCGCGATATTCTATCGATGGTGCAGCGGGCCAGCCTTGACTGGGATGGGACGGCGCCGCTGCGCGCTTTCCCCGGCTGAATTGGCGATTTGAGCCTGCGGCGTCATTCCGTCATAGTGGGGCATGGCGAATCAGCAGGCCCTTCTCACCGACATCGACCCGGAAAATCCGGCAAAAATCGCGCGACAGCCCATTGCAAGCCCGGAAATCATCCGACTGCCGAGTGATGCTGTCAACCGGATCGCCGCCGGCGAAGTGATTGAGCGCCCGGCGGCAGCGGTCAAAGAGCTTGTGGAAAACAGTCTTGATGCCGGTGCCAGCGACATTACGGTTGAATTCACCCAGGGTGGCAAGACCGGTTTGTGCGTGACCGACAATGGGTGTGGTATGGCGCCCGACGAAATGCGTCTTGCCATGGAGCGCCATGCGACATCAAAACTCGTCCCTGACGATGCGGGGCAGGTGGATCTGACCAATATCCGCAGTATGGGTTTTCGCGGTGAGGCCTTGCCGTCAATTGGTGCTGTTGCCCGGCTTGATATGGTATCGCGATGTGCCGAGGGCGATGGCTGGCGGTTGCGTGTTGCCGGCGGCGTGATGGATGATGCCGAACCCGCCGCGTTTTCGGGGCGCGGGACACGAATTGAGGTCTCGGATCTTTTTTATGCAACGCCCGCACGCCTCAAATTCCTGAAATCCGACAGTGCTGAAGCGGCGGCGATTTCTGACGTGATCAAGCGGCTTGCGATGGCCCGGCCCGATTGTGCCTTTACGCTGATCAGCGGTGGCCGCCGGGTTTTTCAGGTGGGCGCGGAGCCAGCGGGCGATGCAGGCGCCCTGAAAAGACTGGCCCGGATCATGGGCGCTGAGTTTGGAGAGAATGCGCTGACGATTGAGGCCGAGCGTGATGGTGTGCGGGTTACCGGGTTTGCTGGACTACCAACTTTTAACCGCGGCCTGCCAGACAAACAGTTTCTGTTTGTAAACGCACGACCCGTGCGTGATAAACTGATCACTGGTGCCGTGCGCGGCGCTTATGCGGACTTTCTTGCCCGTGACCGTCATCCGGCCGTGGCCCTGTTTCTGGATTGCCCGCCGACCTTGGTCGATGTGAATGTTCACCCGGCCAAGACTGAAGTGCGCTTCCGCGATGCCGGGTCAGTGCGCGGACTTCTCGTAGGCGCGCTTCGTCATGCCCTCGCCGAGGCTGGCCATCGGGCATCAACAACAACCTCTTCCTACGCGCTGGGCCGCATGCAGGCAGGCGGACAGCCCGTCCATGAGCGCGCGCCAACGCTGACCCCGACGCGATATCGACCCGGCATGGGGCAGGCTCATCCCTTTGCGCCTTCAGTCCCGGAAGGCGATGATATGGCCGCGCTGCACCCGGCGGGCCTGCGCGAGACGCATCAGCAGTTTGATGGTCAGCCAGCCCCGGATGAGGGCGCATCCGATGCACCCTATTCAGATGAATTTCCCCTCGGCGCGGCCCGGGCCCAGTTGCACCGAACCTATATTGTTTCCCAAACGGAAGATGGGCTGATCATTGTCGATCAGCATGCTGCCCATGAACGGCTTGTCTATGAGCGGATGAAAGCCGCCCTTGAGCAAGGCGACGTTGCGCGTCAGGGGCTTTTGATCCCGGAAATCGTTGAAGTCGATCCGCGCGAGGCGGACCTTCTTGTTGCGCAGGCGGAAAACTTTGCAGCGCTTGGCCTGTTGCTGGAACGGTTTGGCGACGATGCAATTCTTGTGCGGGAAACGCCAGCCATGCTGGGCGATGTTGATGTCAAAGGACTTGTCACAAGTCTTGCCGCTGATCTTATTCAGTATGGCGAAGGGCTGAGCCTGAAGGAGCGTCTTGAGGAGGTGGCGAGTTCCATGGCATGTCATGGCTCGGTGCGGGCGGGCCGACCCATGTCAGTGCCTGAAATGAACGCACTCTTGCGCGATATGGAACGTACACCC
>CAYSMJ010000181.1:0-5176 GCA_964432075.1 uncultured Caulobacterales bacterium
ATGGAGCAGCGGGTGATCTATGTGATGACCCATGATTCCATCGGGCTTGGCGAAGACGGGCCGACCCACCAGCCGGTGGAGCATCTCGCCGCGCTGCGCGCGATTCCCAATCTTGATGTTTATCGCCCGGCTGACCTCGTTGAAACGGCCGAATGCTGGGCGCTGGCACTGGCCAGCGAAAAGACACCGTCGATCCTTGCCCTGACCCGCCAGGGGCTTGAACCGGCCCGGCTTGAGCATACGGACGAAAATCTCAGCGCGCAGGGGGCCTATGTCATTGCCGATGCGCCAGACAGCCATGCCACGATTTTTGCCACCGGTTCGGAAGTCGAAATCGCAATTGCCGCACAGCAGAAACTTGCCTGTGATACCATCCGTGTGCGGGTTGTTTCTGTACCCTGTCTTGACCGGTTTGAACGACAGTCTGCGGCGCTTCAGGCAGAAATTCTCGGCGACAGGCCCCGCCTTGTGATCGAAGCCGGTATCCGCCAGGGATGGGACCGTATCATCGGTGAAACGGGCCGGTTTATCGGTATGGAAAGCTTCGGTGCTTCAGCGCCCGGCCCGCAGCTATATGAGCATTTTGGTATTACCACCGAGGCCGCCGTCGCGGCCGTCAAAGACATGGTTGCATAAAGGAGAACAAGAACATGACACTCAGGATCGGGATCAATGGATTTGGCCGTATCGGCCGGTTGGCCCTGCGCTCGATGATCGAAACCGGCCGCAAGGGCGTTGAGGTTGTAGCGATCAATGATCTGGGCCCGGTCGAAACCAATGCCCATCTCCTGCAATATGACTCGATCCATGGCCGTTTCCCGCGCGAAGTCAGGGTTGAAGGCGACACCGTCGATGCCGGAGCAGGGCCGATCAAGGTCTATGCCGAACGCGACCCGGCCAATCTTCCGTGGGGCGATCATGGTGTCGATATTGTATTTGAATGCACCGGCATTTTTACCGACAAGGAAAAAGCCTCGGCCCATCTGAAGGGCGGGGCAAAGAAAGTGCTTGTTTCCGCTCCGGCAAAGAATGCCGACAAGACGATTGTCTACGGGGTCAATCACGACGCTTTGGGAGCTGACGATATTATCGTTTCCAACGCTTCATGCACGACAAACTGTCTCGCGCCAGTTGCCAAGGTCTGTCACGATACGGTTGGGATTGAACGGGGCTATATGACCACAATCCATGCCTATACCGGGGATCAGCCGACCCTCGATACGATGCACAAGGATTTGTATCGCGGTCGCGCAGCCGCCATGTCGATGATCCCGACATCAACCGGCGCGGCAAAGGCGGTTGGTCTGGTCCTGCCGGATCTCAATGGCAAGCTTGATGGCTCGTCGATCCGCGTACCCACGCCGAATGTATCTGTCGTCGATCTTGTTTTCACGCCGTCCCGCGACACCACGGTCGAAGAGATCAACAGCGCCATGGAACGGGCTGCGCGTGAAGGCCCCCTCCGGGGTGTCCTCGCCGTGACTGACAAACCGCTGGTATCATCCGACTTCAATCACGACCCCCATTCCTCCACCTTCGCACTGGCCCAGACCCAGATTCTCGAAGGCAAGCTTGTGCGCGTTCTCTCCTGGTATGACAATGAATGGGGCTTTTCGACCCGGATGACCGATACTGCCTTTGAAATGGCAAAAACATTGTAAACCAGAGCCGGGAAAAGGCCCATGCGGAATTTCAGGACTCTTGACGATCTTGAGCCGACAGGCCAACGCGTTCTGGTCCGGGTCGATTTCAATGTGCCTCTGGACGGCGAAGGCAATGCCGCCCGCATAACCGACCCCACACGGATCGAACGGGCAAAGCCAACGATTGATGCTCTCCGGGCGAGGGGAGCAAAGGTCATCCTCCTGTCCCATTTCGGCAGGCCAAAAGGCGAGCGGGTTGCGGGCATGTCGCTTGAGCCGCTGGCGTCGGCGGCAAAGGATATTCTGGGCACTGTCGTTGCCTTCGCCGCTGATTGCATTGGCGAGGCTGCGCAGGCTGCCATTGCCGGGCTTGGCGAGGGTGAGGTGGTGCTTCTGGAAAACACGCGCTTTCATGCCGGCGAGGAAGCCAACGATCCGGATTTTGTCCGTGCCCTTGCGGCAAATGGTGATCTGTACGTCAATGATGCCTTCTCGGCGGCGCACCGGGCGCATGCCTCGACTGAAGGGCTTGCTCATCATCTGCCGGCCGCTGCGGGCCGCGCCATGGAACGCGAGCTTGATTATCTTGCCGCTGCACTCAGCGCGCCGAAACGCCCGATGATGGGGGTTGTTGGCGGGGCTAAGGTTTCGTCCAAAATCGAGCTTTTGCTCAACCTTGTTCAGAAAGCCGATAGTCTCGCTGTCGGTGGCGGTATGGCGAACACATTCCTGTTTGCCCGGGGGATTCCGGTTGGCAAATCTCTGTGTGAGCCGGATCTGGCGGCGACTGCGCGGGAGATCATGGATCAGGCTGCGCGAAAGAACTGTACGCTCATTCTGCCCACGGATGTTGTGGTCGCTGCGGAATTCAAGGCTGGCGCCCCCTCGCGGGTCTGTGCGATCGAAGATATTGGTCCGGGCGATATGGTGCTTGATCTTGGCCCAGATACGGTGGATATTATCGCCGGGCGGATTGAACGCGCAGAAACACTGGTCTGGAACGGCCCGCTTGGTGCGTTTGAAATCAGGCCGTTTGACACGGCGACGGTCGAGGCAGCTCGATTTGCCGGACGACGGGCGCGCGCAAACAAACTTACCGCGGTCGCCGGTGGCGGCGATACGGTTGCAGCGCTGAACCATGCCGGTGCGGCTGATGATTTTACCTATGTGTCCACGGCGGGTGGTGCTTTCCTCGAATGGCTGGAAGGCAAGACCCTGCCGGGGGTCAAGGCTTTGGAAAAATAGGCAAACAAAAACGGGGTCGGAGCAATGGATAGTGAAGCATTGAACAAAGTCGCAGTTGCCATGGTCGCCGAGGGCAAGGGGCTTCTGGCGGCAGACGAATCGACAGGCACGATCAGGAAGCGCTTCGATTCGATTGGCGTTGATTCGACCGAAGACAATCGCCGGGATTATCGCGAAATGCTGTTGCGTACAGAAACGGCCATGCGCGAACATATCTCCGGCGTGATCCTCTTTGACGAGACAATCCGCCAGAAAAGCGCCGGTGGCACCCCGCTGGTCAAGATCATCGAAGACCATGGATCGATCCCCGGAATCAAGGTTGATATGGGCGCAAAGGACCTGACGGGTTTTCCCGGCGAGAAGGTGACCGAAGGGCTTGATGGCTTGCGCGAGCGGCTTGGGGAGTATTATGATCTCGGCGCGCGCTTTGCGAAATGGCGGGCCGTGATCGATATCGGCGAGCAGACCGGACCCGCTGGCGCCTATCGCGTTCCGACACGCTATTGCATCAGGGCGAATGCCCAGGCGCTCGCCCGTTATGCTGCCCTGTGCCAGGAAATGCAGATCGTCCCCATCGTTGAGCCGGAAGTGCTGATGGATGGCGACCACGATATTGATCGCTGTTTTGAGGTTACCCACGCGACGCTGACTGCGCTTTATGGCGCGCTTTACGAGGCCCGGATTGTCCTTGAGGGAACCATCCTCAAACCGAACATGGTCATTGCCGGCAAGAAATCGGCCAGACAAGCGGGAACAGAGGAAATTGCCGAGAAAACCGTGCGCTGTTTCCGGCAGACGGTGCCTGCCGCTGTGCCCGGTATTGTCTTCCTGTCCGGCGGCCAGTCCGAGGTGGAGGCGACCGAAAATCTCAACACCATGAATGCAGGCTATCGTGGCCAGATGCCCTGGTCGCTGTCCTTTTCCTATGGCCGCGCGCTGCAGGCTGGCGCCCTGAATGCGTGGAGCGGCAAGCCCGAAAATGTCGAAGCCGGCAGCGCCGCCTTTGCCCACCGGGCGAGGATGAACGGTCTTGCCCAGAAAGGCGAATGGGAAAAGGGCCTTGAAGGCTAGCGACTCTTCAAGTCAATCCGAGCCAATAAAGAAACGCTAGCTTCTTGTTTTGCCGCACTTTCTTGACGCGAACCGGTTCCCACTTCACTTGAAAGGGCTTTGCTCGGCCAGCATTGCCAGACCCACACCCCTTATCCGTATGCGCAGAGGACATTTTATCAATGCACATGGCACGGTGAGCTTGGCACCATCGGTTCCGGTATTCCGGACCGTTTAATCCATGTGTTCTGAAACCTGCGTCCCGTCGCGAAAAGGCGCGCGGACACGATTGCCAGCGAAACGGGATTTTTGTGGCTGGGCAGGGGGTCGACATGAGCTACATGAGTATATAAACATATCTTTATATGAAAGGGAGGCCCCATGACCGAGACTGTTGTTGATCGACTGGCCCGCCGGGAGGCGGCATTCCGCTCGGCGCTCGGCGAGCGGATTCTCGTGCTCGACGGGGCTGCGGGAACCTTTATCCAAGCTTATGAGCTTGATGAGGCCGGCTATCGCGGCGAGCGCTTTGCCGACTGGCCCTGTGATGTCAAAGGCAACAATGATCTGCTGATCCTCTCGCGGCCCGATATCATCTCGGACATGCATCGGGCCTATCTCGACGCTGGCGCCGACATCATCGAGACCAACACATTCTCATCGACAACAATTGCCCAGGCCGATTATGAAATGGAAGGGCTGGCTGATGAGATGAACCGGGAGGGCGCCCGGCTTGCCCGCGAAGCGGCCGACGAGATGGCAACGCCCGAGCGCCCGCGATTTGTGGCCGGCGCCATGGGTCCGACCAACAGAACGGCATCGATCTCGCCTGATGTCAATGACCCCGGCAAACGCAACGTCGATTTTGATACGCTTGCAGAGGATTACAAACGTGCGGCGAAGGCGTTGATCGAATTTTCGCCGCTCAGTACGTAAACCGGGGGCACGGCCACACCGGAGGCCAAGGCCATCTCCTCGACGATATTCTGCAACCGACGTTCCGCGGGTTGCGTGGTGCCCGGCGGTACGAGTCGCCCGCCCAGCAGGATAGCGACCTGCTCGCCGCCGCGACGCAGCGACCAGGTCTTGTACAGGCTGCCCAAAGCAACGATCGCCAGCGTGGCGGCACTGACCAGCACCAGTACGTCGATCCGGAGCCATTGGAAGTTGCCCTCTTCGCGCTGGTGATACATCAGCAGCGCGATCGTCGCGGCGTACAAGCCGGCAATCATGACGGC
>CAYSMJ010000182.1:0-5157 GCA_964432075.1 uncultured Caulobacterales bacterium
AACGTTCTCAAATCCCGTCAGCGTATCGCCGGACATGCCGCCTATCCGCTCCAGGGTCAGATCAATGTTTTGGCCTGATCCTCCAATGTTTGACAGATCAATGAGATCAGTGTCGGCACCGCCATCAAAGACATCGTCGCCTGTAAAGGTTGTCATGACGCGGAGCGTGTCGTTACCTGCTCCCAGAATGAACGTGTCGTCGCCCGCATTATCGACAATCAAGTCGTTACCGTCCCCGGCATTCAGCGTATCGTTGCCGTTCCCATCATTGAGCGTATCGTTACCGACGCCACCCAACACCTGGTCATTGCCAGAACCATCATTGATGACGTCATCGCCATCATCGCCTTGAAGAAAGTCATTTCCAGAACCGCCATTGATGGTATCATCACCGCCTGCGCCTTTTATCGTGTTTGCGTTTCCGTCACCAGTGAACGTGTCTGCGCCGCTACCGCCAAAAATGTTTTCAAAATTGACAACGGTTTTTTGAGCGCCGCCGGATGCGCCAACAGTCTCGGCCGCGAGGTCGGCAAACTGGGCCGTTGTGCGAGACCCGAAGTCAAGCGCATCGACTCCGGAACCCCCATCAAAATTATCGCCATTATCGCCGCCGAAGTTTATTTCGACTCTATCACTGCCCGCGCCAAGCATGAAGGTGTCGCTACCACCGCCCTCAACAACAACGTCGTTTCCATCGTTGCCGTTAATCGTGTCATTCCCGTTTCCGTCGAGGATCCGGTCATCGCCGTCGCCACCGGAGATGGAGTCATTCCCGCTGCCACCGTCGATGGTGTCGTTGCCGCTTGAGGTTACATCGGGCGAGATCGTGTCATTACCTGATCCGCCGAAGGCCTCGGTTGAGTCGTTACTCAGGATAATGAAATCATCACCAGAACCCGCGTTCAGCGTATCGTCACCGCCGACACCTTTAAGCGTGTCATCCGCGGCGCCTCCCAGTACTGAATCATCGCCACCGAAAACGGCATTGACGAAGTCATCTGTGGTGCCATTGAAACTCGCGCCGCTAACGCTAAGCCCTGTAATAAAAAAATCATTGCCCCCCCCGTCATCATTATCGAGATCAACGCCGATGCTGGTAACCGTGCCACCGACAATCGTCGTGCCGCTGAATGTAAATCCGGTACCGCTCAAGGTAATGTCATGTCCACCACTCGTGATGTAAGAATATGAAGTTCCGCCGAATGTATTGCCATCGACGTTAGCAAACGCATACTCATTGTCGCCGATGCCGAACGCCAGATCTTCAGTAACTGTAAGACTTGAACCGTTAATGTTTGCCATTGTTTTAGTCTCCCGTTTAATGGCGCCCACGAAATTGTGGGCTGTACTCTCCGCACCCGTAAAATTCACACCGTGTGAATAGTCTTCGGGCAGTCCCAAACCGTGACGCAGTGCCCTGCGTCTACAAGATGACCATAAGAAGAGCGCGATAACCTGACGGAAAATCAGTTTCAGCCATCAGCTATAATGCTTGCCAGCGGGTCACGCTCTCCTCACGACCATCTCGCCATATGCGAGACTAACAAGTTTATCGCACGGGTTCAAACTTATTTACGTTCCCACGATTGGGGGAGAAAAACGCGAAATACAAAAATCTTTTTGTCGCTTCTGCCCAACGGAACGCCGGCTCAGCGTGCGGCGAAACCAGAAACCGATCACATTTTTTGTGAACGTGCCCCAGCGCATCTTCACGTCAATCGGAGGCAATAAAAATGCGCTAACCTGTTGTTTTGCCAAATTTTCTTCACGCAAACCGGTTTCCACTTCGCCTGAATATACTCTAACTATGGTTAGCAAGAAACTCGTTGACGGTGAGTTCCACGGGTCTTGTTCGTCCGTCCTTGTAAAACCGTTTGGCAAAAAGCAGTCGGTATGGTGCGGCAAACGCACGTAACTCCCGCAGAATGAAGTTGTTGATCGGCATACTGTCAGCCGCCCAGGCATTGATGATAAAACAATCGCCTTCATTGCTGTGCGCTGAAGCGATCTCACCTTTGTTCGCCATCCAGTCGCGGGCGCGATCTTCTGTTGTGATCGCCCAGCCCGCAAATCCGATGACCTTTTCGCCTTCGAAGGCAAAAAAGTAATGGTTTCGGTTGATCTGGCCGGTGAGTATGCGTGACCACAGGCCAAAGGACTGCTTCGCAAAACTCGGCTTTGTCATCATATAGCTGACAGCGCGGCCGAGCCCGGCATAGGGGTTTTTATCCCGGGCGATATGCCAAATCGGTCGGGCGAGCTGATTGTCTGGATTTGCTTCGTTCATCGTCCCGTCCTCCCAAAGCCATCGATGTGACAAAAACAGGCGACCATTTTGCATACTTCACTGGGATGACAAAATGACCGCAAGTGAAAGTGCATTTCCGACTTTGGTTGAAGCACGAAGGCACAATCGCGGCACGCGCTCGGCGGGGGGCTTTTTTGTCCAATGGCCGGCACGAGTTTGTCATGCCTGTGCGCTGGCGCGGCGGGCGTTTTGCGTGATCGTGGTCCAGTCTTTCGCGGCAATCACCGATTTGGGCGCAACCCAGGAGCCGCCGACAAAAGGCACATTGGCAAGCGCCCTATACTGATCAACCTGGTCTTCGGCGATGCCGCCCGTGGGGCAGAACTGCGCCTGCGGGAATGGTCCGGCAAGCGCTTTCAGATAGGCAAGCCCCCCCGCCGGCTCGGCCGGAAAGAACTTCATCAATGTCTGACCATGGTCAAGAATGTTCACGACGTCAGAAGGATTGGCTGCGCCAAGCAGGACAGGCAGATGCTCGCTTTCAGCAAGATCGAGAAGACCCTGGCTCGTTCCCGGCGTGACAAGAAAATCCGCCCCGGCTGAAATCGAGCGAAAGCCATCGTCGCGGTTCAGAACCGTTCCCATACCGACGGTCAGTTCCGGGAGCGATTTTTTGACAGCCGTCAGGGCGGTGAGGGCAGCGCGTGTGCGCAGGGTGAATTCGAAGACCGTCACGCCGCCGCTGGCCAGCGCTTCAGCAAGCGGAAGGCCATTGGCTTCATCCTCGATTTCGATAACCGGCAACACCCGGACGCCGTGAAACAGATCGGTCATGTTGGGCCTCGTTTTCAACCATGTTCCATGGGGGATCCTAACGCCGTGCGGCCTGCGCGTCACCTCGAAACCGCAAGCCCGTCAAACGTAAAAGCCCCGACCGATGATTGACCCGGCCGGGGCGATTGTTCGCAGAACGTGCAGAAACGGTTTATTCAGGTTGCAGCTCCGAGGGGGTATCGAAGAACGCTTCAATATCGCTGGTATCGCTGCTGGCTGCCGCCAAGGGCTCACCAGGCGCTTCCTCATCGCCTGGTGTCGGAAGTGGCATGGCATTGGCCCGCTCCTCCCGCTCGGCAATCAGGGCCGCATCGCGGCGCTCAGCCTCAAGCTGATGCTCCGCCATCACCCCGCCGGTCCCCGCTGGGATCAGACGGCCAACAATAACGTTTTCCTTGAGCCCTTCCAGTGTATCGACCTTACCCAGGATCGCTGCTTCCGTCAGGACACGAGTTGTCTCCTGGAAGGAAGCCGCCGAGATGAATGAGCGCGTCTGCAACGAGGCCTTGGTGATTCCGAGCAGGACAGGCATGCCCTTAGCGGGTGTTTTCCCGAGATTTTCAAGTCGCGCATTGGTCTCTTCAAAGTCGATCTTGTCAATATGCTCTTCCTTCATGAAAAGCGTATCGCCCGGATCAGTGATCTCGATCTTCTGCAGCATCTGCCGGACAA
Source organism: uncultured Caulobacterales bacterium (assembly GCA_964432075.1). GTDB lineage: Bacteria > Pseudomonadota > Alphaproteobacteria > Caulobacterales > Parvularculaceae > CALLPQ01. Next base: position 3,755 of record CAYSMJ010000182.1, read on the forward strand.
TCACTTCGATGTGTTTGTCATTGATCGGAACACCCTGGAGCCGGTAGACTTCCTGGATCTCATCGATCAGATAGTCCGCAAGCGCCTCGATACCCAAAATCGCAAGAATATCGTGGGGCGCGGGATTCCCGTCTATCAGATATTCTCCCTTGGCGATGAAATCGCCTTCCTGAACAGCAATATGTTTGCCTTTCGGGACGAGATAATCGACCGGTTCCAGATTTTCATCCGTCGGAATAATCGTGATCTTGCGCTTGTTCTTGTAATCGCGTCCGAACTCGACCCGTCCATCCACCTCGGCAATGATCGCATGATCCTTTGGTCGGCGTGCCTCAAACAGCTCGGCAACGCGTGGCAGACCACCGGTAATATCCTTGGTCTTGGCCCCTTCAGTCGGTATCCGTGCAAGCGCATCACCCATACGGACCTTGTCGCCATCTTCCACCGAAAGAACCGCATCGACCGGCAATTGATACCGAGCCTCATTACCGGACTCGAGAATGAGCGGCTCGCCATTGTCGTCGACGATCACAATCGCCGGTTTCATGTCCGATGCCCGCGGGTTTGACCGCCAGTCCGTGACGACCTTGGACGAAATCCCGGTCGCTTCATCAGCAACAATCTGCACCGACAGGCCTTCCGCCAGGTCCTCAAATTTCGCCGTACCGCTCAATTCTGTCAGAATGGGAATCGTGTATGGGTCCCAGTCGGCCAGACGCTGACCGCGCTCGACCTTGCTGCCTTCATCGACGCGCAGTTTTGTACCATAAGTAACCTTGAAGGAAGCCTGTTCCTTGCCGTCATTGTCGATGATCTTGATCAGGGTATTCCGTCCCATGACAATCAGATCACCATCGGAGTCCTTCACAACATTCCGGGATTCGAGCTTAACCGTCCCGCCGTGACTGGCCTCGATAAACGAGGTGTCGCCAACCTGGGCCGTGCCGCCAACGTGGAATGTCCGCATGGTGAGCTGTGTTCCCGGCTCACCAATCGACTGGGCGGCAATGACGCCAACAGCTTCGCCTACATTAACATGGTTCCCGCGGGCAAGATCACGGCCATAGCATTTGCCGCAAATCCCGTATTTGGTCTCACAGGTCAGGGCAGACCGAACCCGCACCGTCTGGAGGCCCGTTGCCTCAATGGCCTCCGACAGGGCTTCGTCCACTTCCGTTCCTGCCGACGCAACCAACTCACCGGTCTGTGAATCCGTGATATCATCAAGCAGAGTCCGCCCCAGAATACGCTGTGACAGCGGAACAATAATATCCCCGCCCTGAATAACCGCATCAACCGTAATACCCTGTTGCGTTCCGCAATCGTCCTCACGGATGATGCAATCCTGGGCAACGTCAACCAGACGCCGGGTCAGATAACCCGAGTTGGCTGTCTTGAGCGCC
>CAYSMJ010000183.1:0-5139 GCA_964432075.1 uncultured Caulobacterales bacterium
GAACTGTCTCGTTTTTTGGGCCTGAAAATGATGAAACTGTGTGGCAAAGGCGTTCGAGATCACCGTAACGACCAACGAAGATGGCCACGCCCGCGTCGAAGGGCCGCGCTATCCGTTCCACGAACAAAACCCGTTCATAGAGGTGAAGACCAACAAATGGAGCCGCGTCGTACAATGCCCGGACGGCTATTTTCCTCATTATATTGACATCGAAGGCGCACGCGCCGACATCCTGGTCAGCGACGGCACGGATATCCGCATGGGCCAGACCCGGCTCACGCCAACCATGCAAGTCAGCTCGATCCTCCGCGAACAGGCGGCCGGCAAAGCGGTCAAGCGGCGATGGTTGCGACCGATGCACCTGTTTCTCGACGACAGCTACAACAACCGTGTCGGCTGGCACTATGCCGACACCTATCATGGCGGCGGCAACGCGGCAGGCGCCGCCAACGCCGGCAAACTGCTCGTCTTTGACGACGAGTTCAGCTATGGCGCGCAGTGGGAAGGAACGGACGCGGGGCGGTATCCGAACCATTTGCTCGGCTTCGGCACGCGACTCAATGCCGATCGCCTGAAGACAGTGAACGAGGCCAAGGGTTTCGAAGCGCTGCGGAAGGACAAGCCCGTCTGGTCGCTCGACGTGCCGCTGATCGTCCGCGGCATGTGCCTGACCGATTCGCCGGATGGCGGCGTGCGCACACTGTTCGTTGCTGGCCCCATCGAAAAGCAACCCGGCGAACCGAATCAGCTTGCGCCCTATCGCGGTCAATGTCCCGGCAAACTCATGGTGTTGACTACCGCCGATTTGCCCATTCCCGAAGATGAAGATGCGGCAAAACTCCAAAGGGTCCTCTCTGAACTCGACCTGCCTGCCCAACCGGTCTTCGACGGCCTGGCCTCCGCAGCCAACAAGCTGTATCTGTCGCTGACCGACGGCACGGTCGTCTGTCTCGGTCATGAATCCAGGAATTCCGACAATAATTAATGGGCATTAAAACTAGGGGAACACCCAGGAACACTAAAACCAACCCAAAAGGAGCATCAACAATGCAAACAACCCACCCACCCACGTCGGCACGCGGGCTAACAATATGCGCCGGGCTGCTCATCGCCGCAAGTCTGCACGCCGCTGACTTCACTATCGCCCCGAGGGCAAGAACACGAACCCCGGCACGGCGGCGAGATCCCCACGCCGAATATCGACCGGCTCGCAGAAGACGGCATGCGCTTTACGCAATTCTACAGCAACCCGGCCTGCGCGGCGACACGTGCAGCGCTCTTGACAGGGTTCTATCACCACCGGGCCGGATTAGCGGGCGCTGCGCGATGGGCCGGGGAAACTGGTGCGCAGCTTTCCCGATCTCAAGTGGGAACTCTACCACATCGACCATGACCGCGACGCGTCGCCAAGAATTCATCAGAAAACAACAATCGCCGAAGTCAAAACCATACAAGAGACCTTAAATGAACAAACCCAAACGGTATTTAAAAAAGGTAAACGACCATGCCTACCAAAATCGAAGAAACTTCCTGAGTGCGCCAAGAACCCGAACAGATTTCCTGAAAACCGCCGCCCGCGGCGCGGCATCACTTACCTTGGCGCTGGCCGTAACCGTAGCCTACGCCCAGGAGAATGCAGACCAAGAACAGGCGCAACGAATCCTCCAGAAAACCGGCGTGACGGGCGGGCTGGTCGTGCATGTCGGCTGTGGACAAGACCCGACGTTGACACTGGCCCTGCGGGCGAGCGACGCCTTCATCATCCAAGGTTTGGAAACCGACGCGGAGAACGTTTCCAAGGTTCGGAAAACCGTCCAGGACGCCGGCGCCTACGGCCCGGTGAGTGTGGCAGCATGGTCCGGCGGCGCACTGCCCTATGTGGACAACCTGGTCAATCTTATGGTGGTGTCCGGCGAGGAGATTCAGGTGTCGCGGGATGAAATCCTCCGCGTGCTTCGCCCCGGCGGCACAGCGGTGTTCCTCCATCCGAAATCACCCATCGCAAATGCCCAATGGCACAAGCCGTGGCCGGCTTCGATAGATCATTGGACGCATTTTTTGCACGGACCGGACAACAACGCCGTGGCGCATGACACGGTGGTAGGCGCTCCCCGGCAGGTGCAATGGCGTGGCGGTCTTGACTGGGGGCGGGACCATATGGCGGCGCCGAGTCTCACTTCGTTGGTTTCGGATGGCGGACGGCTCTTTGCGATTATGGACTACGGACCCACGACATCCATTGCGCTGCCATCGAACTGGCAGTTGGTCGCCCGCGATGCTTTCAATGGCGTCGAGTTGTGGCGCAAACCGCTCGGTCAAAAATGGATTACCGGACCTTTCCGCGGAGTGCCACCGATTTTCGCCCGCCGACTGGTTGCGGTGGCCGGGAACGTTTATGTGACCTTGGCCGTCGGCGAGCCCGTTACGGAACTGGATGGGGCGACCGGGCAAATCTTGCGCACTTTTGCCGGCACCGAGCAGGCTGCCGAAATCCTCGTGGCCGACGACCGGCTGGTGGTCGCGATGGCGGGCGGCGCGAAAGGCGGAATTCGCTCTATCGAACTCCAGACCGGGGCAATGCAGTGGCAGGCGCCAGTGGACTTGGCGCCGTTGTCGTTAGCAGCCGGGGAGGGCAAGGTATTGGCGATTGACCGCGAGTCCAACGAGCTGTGCGCATGGGAAAGCAACACCGGTCGGTCGTTGTGGAAGTGCGCCCTCGTCACCCAGCAGAACCTTAAGGCGTTTCGGTTCGGCGCGGTCGTGGTGCTCAAAGACGGCGTAGTACTGGTCGGAATGGACGCCGACCCCAAGGGCTACAAGATACATGGGTATCAGACGGCGGTCAAAGCTGGCAGTCTGCGAAAATTGCTGGCGTTTGACGCAGGTTCCGGCCAGCCTCTCTGGGAGGCCCCGTTTGGGCGCGGGTTCATGACCTCGGCGGATATCTTTGTTATCGATGGCGTGGTCTGGCACACGACCGAGGAGCAGATTCAGGATTGGGAAAATCCGGGCATGACGTTCAACAAAGGTCGCGATCTGAAGACGGGCAAGGTGGTGGCGACGCTGGACACGCCAAAGGCGTTTTTGCTGAATCTGGGCGTGCCCCACGCCCGTTGTTATCGGCACAAGGCGTCCGTCAATTACATTTTTGCCGGGCGCGACGGCGTCGAGACGATGCATCTGAAGTCCGGCGAAATCGAAGTCACCCGGTGGGTGCGCGGAACCTGTCAATACGGGGTGATGCCGGCGAATGGTCTGCTCTACGCGCCGCCGCATGCTTGCAGTTGTTATATCGCAACGATACTTCATGGTTTTTATGCCTTCAGTTCCGCGCCTGTCGCCCCGCCTGAACCACTGGCCGGCCGCTTGGTCAAAGGCTCCGCCTATGCCACGACCGCCACAGCGAAAGAAACCTCATCAGCGTGGTGGCCGACCTACCGCCATGACGCCGCCCGGAGCGGACATTACCGCGGCGCCGTCGAGCCGCACATCCGACCCGCTTGGAGCGCCACGCTCGGCGGCGAATTGACGCCGCCGATCTGTGCCGCAGGCAAACTCTTTGTCGTGCGAAAGGATACCCATCAGATCATCGCGCTGGATGCCGAAACCGGTGGCGAGTTATGGCGGTTCACGGCCGGAGGCATGGTGGACAGTCCACCCACCTATCATGCGGGTGGTATTCTGTTCGGCTGTCGGGACGGTCGCATGTGGCGGGTTCGGGCATCCGACGGAGCGTTGGCATGGACGTTTCTGGCGGCGCCGGGTGTTCGTCAGATTTGCCGCAACGGCCAGCTCGAATCGGCCTGGCCGATTCATGGCTCCGTTCTGATTGCCGACGGCAAGGCGCATGCGGTCGCCGGGATCAGTTCCTTTATCGCCGGGGGCCTCGATTACTACCAACTCGATGCCGTCACCGGCGAACTCGTTCAGCATCATGTTATTCTGGACCAAGACCCGTTGCAGCCGTTGGGCAAGAGCCGTTGGGACTTGGAGGGGTCATTGAACGACATCTTGGCCGGGGATGGCGAGGGATGGTTCCTGCGACAACGGGAATTCACCTGGCAGGGGGAACCGAAAAAAACGAGCCGACCGCACCTCTTCTCACCGGCCGGTTTTCTCGATTCGTCCATGCACCACCGTTACTTCTGGGTCTATACCGCCCGTTATCCATCCGGCGTCGGCGCGGCCCGCGTGGCGGCCAAGGAGCGAAGCGGTCGGATCATGTGCCAAGGCGATCAACACCTCTACGGGTTTCGAACCGAGGTCTTTTCCTTCGGTCGGTCGTCTAAGAGCAAAGCGGAAAAACGCAAACTCTACGGCGATCCGATCAATAGCCGTCACGGGAACGGCCAATGGGCCGTGCCGCTGCCATTCAGCCCCAACGCCATGGTCCTGACAGAAAATGCCCTTTTTGTCGCCGGTCCGAACGGGAATATCGAGGAGTCGCTTGAGTCGTTTAGCGGCGCTTTGGGCAAGAGCTTGTGGGCGGTCGATGTGCACACCGGCGCCACGTTATGCGAATGGCCACTGGACGTGATGCCTGTTTTTGATGGACTTATTGCCGGCGGTGGCCGACTCTATTTGAGTGCTATGGATGGCACGGTGCGATGTTACTCTGGAGAGAAGAAACGAACAGGAGAAACCGAATGAAAAAGAAATGGGCCATGCTTGGAATGGCGCTGGCACTGACTGTGGCGGTTCACGCCCAGCAGCCCGCCCGTGCGGCGAAGGCGGACAGGGAACAGGCGCAACAAATCTTAAAGGCAACCGGCGTGACCGGCGGGCTGATCGTGCACGTCGGATGCGGGGATGGCAAACTGACGGCGGCGTTGCGAACCGACGAACGTTTTGTCGTTCACGGATTGGATGCCGACATCACGCAGGCTCGGGCTGCCATTCAGGCGGCGGGACTATACGGACCGGTATCTGTAGAACATTGGAGCGGCGGCGCCATGCCCTACGTGAACAATCTGGTGCGGTTGCTGGTCATCGGCAAAGCGGACCTTCTTTCGCGGGCCGAGATCGAACGGGTCTTGTGTCCCGGCGGTTGGGCCTATCCGCTTCAGCCTTCCTCCCTCATCCCGCAGCCTTTCCAGAAGCCCTGGCCCAAGGAGATTGACGAGTGGACGCATTATTTGC
>CAYSMJ010000184.1:0-5079 GCA_964432075.1 uncultured Caulobacterales bacterium
GATCCATCGATAAAATGCGCGGGGGTGCGAAACGTCAGATTCGTACCACTAGCCGGTTTTTTCGAGCATCAGACGCGACACCCGCAGAAGCCCTGCTTCCATTGCCTCATAGCGATCAGCCCAGACCCCGGCATAACGCGAAAACATCGCCATCAGTGCGGCGCGCTCTCGATTATCCTTGATTTCATTCAGCATGCGTACGGCACTGCGCCAGCCGGCCCAGCCATTTTCAACAAGCGGCATGAACTGGCTGGTCTCATCAATCTCGGCACCGATGGAAAACCCGGCCTGCTTGGCAGCGTGGCGATACTCCTCAACCGGGCGCGCCAGGCCGGTCCAGGGTTGCCGAAAAGCACCACGCAACCGCAGATCACGCCGCTCGACCGAATAATCGACCAACATGGCCTTGCCACCCGGCTGAATCGCATCGGCGAATAATCTCAGAAGCGTGGCAGGTTCAGCATCCGTATGCAGATCGAAGAGAAGAATCCCGCCCTGGAAACGAGGACGACCGGCCCGGCGGCGAGCCCGGTCATAACTTGTCACCCTGACATTCATGTCCGTGCTGTCCCGGCGGGCATAAGCTGTCAGCGGCCAGTGCGCGGTCCGCTGCAGATCCTGTATCGGTCCACCGCGCGCTGCCCCATAAACAAGAACCGAGGCTTTTGTATCGATCATCAGGGCACGGGAGATATGGGCCATCCAGCTGACATTTCCGGGCTCAAGCCGACCAGGACCCCAGATCGTCTCGGCAACAAGGTCGGCCTGGTCATTGGTGATGCCAAGGGCCATGCCCTTGCGGGACTGGCGGATCAGCGTTGCCCGGCGCTCATAGGCAGGATCGAACGCATAGCCTTCCCACCACGCATTGAAGCGCTTGCCGGCATAGGCAAATTTCGGGCGCAGGCCCGGCAAAGGGGTATAGGCAAACTGCCGCCGCGCGGCCATGGCCTCTCTCACTGATCTCATTGGCGATTGCAATCGGCAACCAATCTGCCACCGGCTCGCTACGATTTGGTTAAGAAGAGATTGCCGGGGTCAGTCAGATTGTGCCGAAAGACAGGCAGAAATCCGGTGCCGGAGTCCCGGCAACAGGTCCGCCTCGAACCACGGGTTGCGCTTGAGCCAGGCATTATTACGCCAGCTTGGATGCGGCAAGGGGATATAGCGGGGCCCGTAGCGGCGCCAGTCGCCAACAGTCTCGGTCAGGGTCGGGCGGCAGTCGGCCCCGAGGTGCCAGCGCTGGGCATGGGCACCCACGAGCAGGATCAGGTCAAGCCGGGGCAGCGCCGCCATCAGTCGGGCGCGCCAGGTCTGTGCACAAAGCGGCACCGGTGGCTTGTCTGCCCCTTTTTCATTCTGCCCGGGAAAACAAAACCCCATGGGCACAACCGCGATCTGCCGCGCATCATAGAAAATGGTCTCGTCCACCCCCATCCAGGCCCGCAGCCGCACACCGGAAGGATCGGTAAAGGGTCGCCCGCTTGCATGAACCCTGGTCCCTGGCGCCTGCCCAAAAACCCCGATCCGCGCTGTCTGCGAGACCTGCAGAACCGGCCGTGGCGCATGGTCAAACCAGTCTGCGCATAGCCGACAGGCGCGGATTTCCCGAACAAGCCGATCGAATGATTGCTGCGTCATCGGGCCTTCATCTCAAAACTTCTGTTGCCACGCTCACCCCTGCGCCATGTCAGCACATGACGGAACCACCGGTTGGACTGGCTGTCTTCTCTCCCCGTAAGACAGGCATGCGCTGATGCAGGCGCAATTATGTTCGAGAGGCAAGACCATGGCAAAAACTCTGATCATTGGGGCAACCGGCGGGGTCGGCACGGTCTTGACCCGTCAACTCGCCGAAGCCGGCCACGATTTGCATCTGATTGCCCGGAATGAAGAAAATCTGAAGGTTCTGGCAAGGGACACCGGTGCCAGCTTTGCGATGGCGGACAGCCGCGATGCCGATGCCCTGACCGCCGCGATCGAAGCGGCGGACGATGACATAAGCGCCGCCGCCTATCTCGTCGGTTCGATCAATCTCAGCCCCCTCAAGCGGCTCGCGCTTCAGGACGTACAGGAGGCGTTTGAGGTCAATCTTCTGGGCGCAATCACCATGACCAAAGCCGTGCTTGAGCGGCTTACCGATCCCAGTGCGCTTGTTTTTTTCTCCTCAGTCGCAGCGCAGAAAGGCTTTTCCAATCACACCGCAATCGCCAGCGCCAAGGGGGCGCTTGAAGCCTTTACCCGGACGGCGGCCGCCGAACTTGCGCCCCGCACCCGCGTCAATGCCGTGGCCTTGAGCCTGACAGACACGCCGCTTGCCAGAGCAATCACCAGCAATGAGAAGATCGCTGACGGGGTTGCCCGAACACACCCCATGAAGCGGCTGGGCAAACCCGAAGATGCGGCGGCAATGGCGGCTTTCCTTCTCTCACCAGAAGCGGGCTGGATTACCGGATCAATCCACAATGTCGATGGCGGGCGGTGCGGTCTGACCGCCTGACCTGCCGGTCTGTGCGATCGCGTTTGGTCGAACCGGCAAATCAGGTATGATGCAGGCCCGTCTGCGGTTTCGGCGCCAAGCCGGGAACGCCTGAGGCTGGTCGTCGCATCAGGTCCCTGTCACAAAGACCAGCCCGGAAAGAAACATTTGTGGAAACGTCTGTCCTCGTCATCGGCGCCGGTATTGCCGGTCTTTATACCGCCCTAAAGCTTGCACCACTCCGCGTGACGGTGATCACCGCCCGGCCGCTTGGCCGCGGCGGATCGAGTGTCTGGGCCCAGGGCGGGATGGCTGCAGCAATTGGCGAGGATGACCATCCGGATTTCCATCTGGCCGACACGATCAATGCCGGCGCCGGACTTGTCGATGAGACGGCGGCCCGGCTGCTGGTCGATGGCGGGGACGAAGCTGTCCTGGACCTGGTGCGCCTCGGGGTTCCGTTTGACCGGGACGAAGCCGGGCAAATCAGAGTTGGGCGGGAAGCCGCCCATGGCTGTGCACGCATCGTCCATGCGACCGGGGACAAGGCCGGCGCTGCCATCATGGACGCGCTGATCAATGCCACCCGGGCAGCCCCCCATATCACGGTCCGCGAACGGGTTATCGTTGAAGATCTGCTGACGGATGACGATGGCCGCGTTTGCGGGGTTCTGGCCTATGTGGTCGAAAGCGAGGAACGGGTTCATTTGCAGGCAGTCCACACGGTTTTTGCCACCGGCGGTCTTGGCGGGCTTTATGGCGTTACAACAAACCCGGTCCGGGCGCAGGGCCACGGGCTTGCCTTTGCATTTCGGGCCGGCGCTGTCGTCCGCGACCCGGAATTTGTCCAGTTTCATCCAACGGCCCTCAATGTCGGCGTTGATCCCGCGCCACTGGCGACAGAAGCGATACGCGGCGATGGTGCGGTTCTTGTCGACGAACGGGGCGAGCGCTTCATGCCAGCGCTTCATCCCGATGCAGAGCTTGCCCCGCGCGATGTCGTGGCCCGCGGTGTCGAAGCGGCGCTTAAGGCCGGGAATGGCGCCTTTATCGACGCCCGGGACGCGATTGGCGCACGTTTTCCGGACCTCTATCCGACAGTTTTTGCTTCCTGCATGGCCAATGAAATCGATCCCCGTCTTGACCTGATCCCGATCGCACCGGCTGCCCATTACCATATGGGCGGGATCATGACTGATCTTGAGGGCCGCTCCACCGTACCCGGATTGTGGGCCGTCGGAGAGGTCGCCTCGACAGGGGTCCACGGCGCGAACCGGCTCGCGTCGAACTCGCTATTGGAAGCGATCGTTTTTGGGGCACGCACAGCCGAGGCCATCCGCAGCTATGATCAGGGTCTTGCATTCACGCCGCATGCGCCGGAAGACCGGTTGTCGTTACCGTCAAAACCCGCTGATCCGCTGATCCTCAAGGAACTCCGGCTTGCGATGGCTCGGGGGGCCGCCCTGATCCGCTCACGCGACAGCCTCAAGGCGACACGCATGGTGCTTGAACAGATTGGCGAAGACTCCCAGGAAAATGAAACCCTGACAAGCGGACTGCTCTCGACCCTGATAACCGCACGGCTTATCGTCGACAGCGCGATCATGCGGGAGGAAAGCCGCGGCGCTCATTTCCGGGAAGACTTTCCGCAAACCGATGATGAGCCGGCTCATACTGAAATCAACCTGTAGGAGGTTCAGATGGTTGATCACCCTATCATCCGTCAGGCGCGCCCATTGATAGAAGCAGCGTTTGCCGAGGACTTCGCCGAGGCCGGTGACCTGACCACACAGGCCTGCATTCCTGACCATGCACGTCTGAGCGCACAGATCCTCACACGCAAGGCCGGAATGATTGCCGGACTGTCCGTCGCGGCCGAGGCTTTTCTGAGCCTTGACCCAGACCTGAATATCAAGCTGGAAGCCCATGATGGACAGGCTGTCAGCGTCGGCACAAACGTTCTGTCCGTTGATGGACCCGCCCGGTCAATCCTGTCCGCTGAGCGCGTGGCGCTGAATTTTCTGTGCCATCTTTCCGGGATTGCGACCGCAACGGCGGCCCTGGTCGCCGAAACACAAGGCACACAGGCAAAAATAGCCTGTACCCGGAAGACAACACCTTGTTTGCGCGGGCTTGAAAAATATGCCGTGCGTTGCGGCGGCGGGATCAATCATCGTTTCGGGCTCTACGATGCGGTGATGATCAAGGATAATCATATCGCGGCGGCCGGTAGCATCGCCTCGGCCCTGCAGGCGGCAAAGGCCTATGCGGGGCATACGGTCAAAATCGAAATCGAGGTCGATAGCCTGGACCAGCTTGATGCCGTGCTGGCCGAAGGCGCAGACATCATTCTGCTTGACAATATGACAAGAGAAAATCTGCGCGAGGCGGTGACCCGCACCCGGGGCCGGGCAATCCTTGAGGCCTCGGGCAATGTGACGGTGGAAACCGTCCGCTCGATTGCTGAAACCGGGGTCGACGTCATTTCTTCAGGGTGGATCACCCATTCCGCACCCATCCTCGACCTCGGGCTCGATGTGATCTAAGAAACAGCGCCGTTATCAGGAGAGACCCCATTGGCCCAAATATCTGCCTACGCC
>CAYSMJ010000185.1:0-5074 GCA_964432075.1 uncultured Caulobacterales bacterium
ACCCATGCCGGGCCCTATGACCGTGATTATCTGCGGGCCAATATCAGGGGTGGCGAGGGCTATGACTGGTATTATGCTTCGCGATCGGATCGTGAAGCCCAGAGCCGCTCGCCCATCAGCGACGGGGCCTATGGTGAGGACTGGGTCTTCCGGGTCAAGGATTTGTGGAATTGGTGGGCCATGCCGCACCATGACCGGCCCGGAGGTATACGCTCGCCGATGCCGACCGCGTGGGTGCCGCAATCAAAGCCGATCCGCTTTACTGAGCTTGGTTGCCCGGCCGTAGACAATGGCGCGGCGCAGCCCAATGTCTTTGTCGATGAGAAGAGTACGGAAAATGCCTTACCCTATTTTTCCCGGGGCACGCGCGATGATCTTGCCCAGCGGCGTTTTCTTGAGGCGCAGCTTGGCTTCTGGCGGCAGGCCGGGAACAATCCGGAATCGCCGGTCTATAACGGGCCAATGGTCGATCCTGAGCGCATCTATCTTTATGCGTGGGATGCGCGGCCATTTCCCGATTTTCCGGCCCGTGATGAAGTGTGGGGCGACACGCAGAACTGGTCGCGCGGCCACTGGCTGAATGGCCGGACGGGCAAGGCCCCGCTGGGTCTGCTTGTCGAGGCCTTGTGTGCCGAAGCCGATATTGAGGCTGTGGAAACCACCGGGCTTGACGGTCTTGTTACAGGCTATGTTGTAGACCGGCCGCTCAGCCCGCGGGAAATGATTGAGCCGCTCGCGGATGTTTTTCAGTTTGACATGGTCGAAAGTGCCGGGCGGTTAAGGTTTCAGCCACGCAGTGCCGGTTTTGAGGCCGGGCAGGGGCCTGGCGAACTGTCTCAGGCTGATATGGCCGCGCCGGCGGGGGCGGATGAGATCGGGGAGACGCTTGGTGGCGCCTATCAGCTTACCCTGAGCCAGCCTAATGATCTGCCCTCGGCCTTTCGCCTTGGCTTTTTCGATGAGGGCAATGATTATCTGCCGGCGATTGCCAGCGCAGTTGACCCGGGGTTGCGCTCGGCCCGCGAGGATGGCGGCGAGATAGCCGCTGTCCTGTCCGATGCCGAGGCAGCAGCGCGCGCCCGGTCTGTCCTTGCTGATGCGTGGGTGATGCGCGAGCAGCTCCGGTTTTCCCTGCCACCATCGGCCCTTGCGGTAGAGCCCGGTGACGTCATCCGCTTTCGCCGGGACGATGGCAGCTTTTCCTATCGGATCACGGAGATCGAAACGGGTCTTGCCAGAACGGTTTCTGCGACGCGGCTTTCGCCGCCGGTTTTTGAAAGTCCATCGGCATCCGGATCATTTGCACGCCAACCGAAGCCGGTCGTGCCAGCGGCGCTGGACTGGGTCGTGTTTGATCTGCCCTTTCTCGGGCTTGATGGTGCGCCGGGTGCCGATACGCTGGCGGTCTGGTTTGCAGCATTTGCCCGTCCGTGGCCCGGCACGGCCCATCTTGCCTCGCAGACGGGGGCGGTCATCGGCCAACTGGGCGCGCCGACGATGATGGGCCGGCTGACAACGCCGCTGGAACCGGGGCCGTCTGGGCGCTGGCTTGATCAGACCATGACGGTCCGGCTTAATCGGAACAGCCTGCAAAGCCGTGATGCTTTATCGGTGTTTGCCGGGCAAAATGCGCTTGCGATCGTTTTGCCGGACGGCGAGGTTGAGATTGCGCAGTTTTTGAATGCCGATCTTGTCGCCCCTGACATCTGGTCTTTGTCGAGGCTTTTGCGCGGGCAGACGGGAACGGAAACAGTCGCGGCAAGCCCTGTTCCTGAGGGTAGCCGGATTGTCTTTTTGACCGCTGGCGGTCCGCGTCCGGCGCCGGTCGCCCTCGATCTGAACCGCTTGGGTGAGGAGGGCCAGTTTCGGGCCGGCCCGGCAACTGCGCCGCGCACCGACCCCAGCTACCGGTCAGCCACGGTCCCGATCTCCGGCCAGAGACTGCGCCCGCTGGCCCCGGTACATGTGCGCGCGCGCTGGTCACAAAACGGATTTGCGGTCGACTGGACCCGCCGGACCCGGGTCGGCGGTGACAGCTGGGAAGGCGAAGATGTGCCGCTTGGCGAGGCCATTGAGCGTTTCCGGGTGACGATCATCCGGTCCGGCATGGCGGTGCGAACGGTCGAAACCGACAGTCCTTCCTATTTCTACCCATACGAAGAGGCCCGGCTGGATGCCGGTGTCCTCGAAAGCGGCGCGCATGGCAGCGTCATCGTGAAGGTGGCGCAGGCGTCGGCAAGTGTTGGTTTTGGGGCACAGTCCTCCCCAATTTCGCTGCATATTCCTGGGAATTGAAGAAATATTCACCCTGGTCGCGCACAGTGCAGTCTCAGACAAGTGCGCCGGTCGGCGCTGGATCCGAACCGCGCGTGCGGAGGGTTGCAGCATCGGGGCGCATCGGCGTATGCGATGGGTTTGGCTGCAACGGCATAGCGATCCGGGCGCGGACCGCGGTGAGGCCGGATGGCTGCGGGACTTGGGAAAGGCAGACTGGCATTGGCGAAAAACCCTTACATCGTGCTGGGTGTTTCCCTGTCGGCGAGCGATGAGGAGATCCGCAAGGCCTATCGCGACCAGGCCAAAAAATATCATCCCGATCGCAATCCCGGAAATGTCGAAGCCGAAGAGCATTTCAAGGAGGTCTCGCGCGCTTTCGATATCATCGGAGACCCGGACCGCCGACGGAAATATGACCGTGGCGAGATCGATGCCGAAGGCAAACCCGCCGATCCTTTCTCGCGCCAATGGGGCGGACGCTCCGGGGCGGAGGCGCGCGCCCGCCAACAGCGCCAGCCTTTTGGTCAGGGAAAACGCAAGCCGGACGGTGGTGCAGCCGCAGGACCGGGCGCAGGACCGGGCGCAGGGGCCTCGTTTGATGATCTCAGCGATATCTTTACCGATCTTTTTGGCGGTCCGCGACCGCGTGGCGCCACCCGCGGGCGGGATGTTCGTTACCGGCTTGATGTCGGCTTTCTCGATGCGGTCCATGGCGCCACCAAGCGCGTCACCATGCCTGACGGGCGGGTCCTCGACCTGAACATTCCCCAGGGTCTTGAGGAGGGCCAGACCCTGCGTCTTCGCAGCCAGGGCGAACCGGGCCAGGGCGGCGGCGAGACGGGTGATGTCTATGTGGAGACCCGCATCAAGCCACACGCCGTCTTTGAAAGAGATGGCGCCGACATTCATGTCGAAGTCGCGATTTCCCTGCGCGAGGCTGTATTGGGCGGCAAGATTACGGTGCCGACGATCAATGGCGACGTTTCAGTAAACGTGCCTGAGGGGGCCAATTCGGGGACAACCCTGAGGCTCAGAAAACGCGGCATCACAAATCCCGACGCAGATGTGAGTGGCGATCAGTATGTAAAGCTGCGAATAGAATTGCCGGATGAAATTGATGACGAGCTGCGGGCCTTTGTCGGCGGATGGAAAGCCGGGGAACGGCATAATCCGCGTAAGGTGAGTGAGACAGCCTGAGCGGCCTTCCCGTATCGTCTCGTTCTCAAATAAGGATAGGAGCGGTGATCGGTGGACGGTGAAACGAGAAAAACGGAATTTCCGGGCAGTCTTGGTGAGCGGCTTTCGGCAGCACTTGAATTGCCCCGCGGCGTCCCGATCGCCTATGCTTTGTTCGCACACTGCTTTTCCTGTTCAAAGGACATCAAGGCCGCCCGCGAGATCGCCCAGGCCCTGCGCCGAAAGGGGTTTGCGGTTTTACGGTTTGACTTTACCGGCCTTGGCGGCTCTGAGGGCGATTTTTCAAATACGAATTTTTCATCAAATATCGGTGATCTTGTTCAGGCTGCAGACTTTCTACGGCGCGAGTTTGAGGCGCCAAAAGTCCTGATTGGTCACAGCCTTGGCGGCGCCGCCGTGGTTGTCGCAGCGGCGAAGATACCCGAGGTGCGCGGTGTGGTCACCATTGGCGCGCCTGCGGAAGCGGCCCATGTCGCGCATAATATCTCCGAGCATCGCGACGAGATCGAACGAAAAGGTCAGGCGACGGTCAGTCTTGCCGGCCGGCCGTTCACGATCAGAAAACAGTTTCTGGAGGATCTTGAAAACCAGACCGTTTTGCAGGCGGCGAGCACCCTCGACAAGCCGCTTCTCGTCCTGCACGCGCCGCTCGACCAGACCGTCGGTATTGAAAATGCTGCCGCCCTGTTCGGGGCTGCGAAACACCCCAAAAGCTTTATCAGTCTTGATACGGCCGATCATCTGCTCAGCCATACAGAAGATGCGCATTACGCGGCGCAGGTCATTGCTGCCTGGTCCCGGCGTTATGTCGGCGCACCGCTGGCCGAAGAGACCGACGGCGCCGTGCCTGATCTGTCCGGCTCATCGGTCGATCTCAGGACAGCCCTGCCCGAGGCGCCGCGCGGCGGATCGGCGGCGACGCTTGTACCGGGGCGAGCCTTTGCCGTCGCGGCCAATCTGGACGGCCATGGCATGGTCATTGATGCGGGGACGGAAGATGGTGGCGATGGTGTTGGTCCCAATCCGACACGGGTTGTCGAAGGCGCTCTTGCGGCTTGCGGCATCATGACCATGCGGATGTATGCAAACCGCAAACGCTGGGATTTGCAGGATGCCACCATCACCGTGGCCCGCGCGCCGGAGGCGGATGCCCATGCCGCGATGACGCTGGAAAAAACCTTCCATCTTGTTGGTAATCTCGATGCGGACCAGAAAGCCCGCCTGATCGAGATGGCCGATAAATGCCCTGTCCATCGCATGCTGGAAGGCGCGGTCACGATCCGCCATAAATAGCGGTTTCGGTTGGCGCATTTTCAAGCGAAGTGGGAATCGGTTTGCGTGAGGTAAATCCGGCAAAACAAAGGGCTCGTGGATCGACCCAGACATTTGCGTCCGGACCGTTCAACGTTTAACGACCGCGATCTCACTCAAATGGCTGGATAAGTTGATCCATCAGAAAAATGCACAGAGGAGCGAAACGTCAGCTTCGCACCCTTAGCGCGCGTTCACAAAAGGTGTGATCGTCGATGGTTCCCATCCATCGACTTGGGTTCGAACGCGCGACAACTCAAAAATCTAGACTGCGTTTTTGATTCAACAA
>CAYSMJ010000186.1:0-5002 GCA_964432075.1 uncultured Caulobacterales bacterium
GGCCGAGGGCCAGGATGAAGACACCCTCGCTGCGCCAGTTGACGCGGGCATGACCAGCTTTGCCAGCCCGTAGTGCGACAGGGTTATCAGACCGACGAGCATCGCATCGGTTTTGGCAATGGTCGCCTCGCCCATGGCGACCGGGGCAGACCCGAGCAGCAGGGCAGCGACAAACCCGGCCCCGCGGCCGAAAAGAGCGGTGCCCATCAGCGCTGTGACCATGATCGCAAGCCCGATACCCAGCATTGAGGGCAGCCGGTAGGCCCAGATTTCCCGAATATTCCCCTGGGAAAATGCCTGAACGGATGCGGCCTGGAGCCAGTGAATGCCCACCGGTTTCTTGTTGCGCTCGGTCTTCTGAAACCGGATCGTGATATAATCGTTGGTTTCGATCATCTGGGCGGTTGCCTGGGCAAAACGCGCCTCATCGCGGTCAAGCACCGGCAGCGCCTTCAGCCCTGGGAGGGTTACGGCCATGGCAATCAGCCCAAGCAGCCCGTAATACTGCCAGGGGGCAAGGCGTTCCAGAAAGGTGCGGGTCAAACCGGCGATCCGTGGCGGAGGGTGACGTTTTGATCTGCGGCGTACAAAAGCGCAACAGGTCGGTCAACGGCTTCCGTCTTGCACGGGCATCGGCTATGGCGCGCCGATTGGGGATTGCGCCCCGTTCTGTCAGGATCGTTCATGTTGTGACCCAAAAAAGCGAAGACCAGACCGCCACGCCCGCGGCATGGCTTGGCATTGAAGGCGCGGCTCGGGGTGGGCTGAGCGTGGTCACGCCGATGTATCATGAAGAGGGTGGGGCGGCTGACCATGTCCGGGACATCGCGGCGGTCCTGTCCCGGGATCTGGCCGATATCCCGGCGGAAATCATTGTCGTCGATGATGGATCGCGTGATGGCACGGTCGCCGAGCTGTTGGCGGCGGGCGAGGCGGGGCTGACCTTTCGCCTGCTCAGCCACGCCCGCAATGCCGGGCAGAGCCGGGCGATCAGAACCGGGGTGATCGCAGCCCGCTATCCGGTCATCGCGATGATTGACGGGGACCGGCAGAATCTGCCCGAGGACATTCCGGCGCTGTATCGCCAGCTTGTCGATGGTGCCGCGGCCACGCCGCGTCTCGCCATGGTCGCCGGTGAACGGCAGAAACGCGAGGATACCGGGGCCAAGCGCTTTGCCTCACGGGTTGCCAATCAGGTGCGTCAGGCCCTTCTGAAAGACGGCGCGCGCGACAGCGGCTGCGGGCTAAAACTGTTTTATCGGGATGCCTTTTTGCGGCTTGCCTATTTTGATCATCTTCACCGCTATTTGCCGTTTATGATGAAACGGGAAGGATTTGCGGTCGCCTTTGCCCCGGTGCGCCACCGCGCGCGGTCGCATGGGGCCTCGAAATACACCAATATCGGGCGGCTCGCCGTCGCGTTTCGCGATCTGGCGGGTGTTTTGTGGTTGCGGGCGAGGTCCCGGGATCCTGACAGGATCATCGTGCGCTGACCCCCGGTTAAACCCTGTCGGCCTGTTGCTGACCGAAGCTTGTGGATATTCTTGCAATCATCATATGATAGTAAGATTATTTAGATCTGCATACGGGCGAGGAGCAACGAGGCATGAATGTCTTTCAAATGTTTCCCTTATTGGGACTGAGTATGATCTTTTACGCGGTCATCACCTTTATTGGCGTGGGTGATGCTGCGCTTGCCGACGGCACGCTGCCCTGGCACGACGTGGCGCTCGTCGAATTGCCGCTCGTTTCCGGCGATGTCTGGAATGTGACATGGGGGACAGTCTTTCTGACAGCTAGCATGGGGCTGTTGTTTGTCGAATTGATCCGCGCGACCAAAACCGGCGCGGAATCGATCACGAACCATCTGTTATCATTCATGCTTTTCATCGTCGGCCTGCTGTTGTTCATCATGGCGCCGGGTTTCGGGAATTCCGTGTTTTTCCTGTTTTTAACGATGACCTTCCTTGACCCCATGGCCGGCTTTATCGTGACGACGGTGACCGCACGGCGCGACTTTTCCGTTGCGGAAGGGGTGAGCCGGTAAGGCGCGATCGGTAAGCGCACGGCTTGGGCATGATCGGTTTTGGTTGCCTTTGCGTGTGCTGCTTCAAATTTTATTTACTCGCGTCTGGTTTGATCCGAAAAAACCTCCGGATCAAATATGGCACCCTCTGGTTCTCTGACGGTCAGCACTGACAGCGCCACCTCTACCCCGCAGAAGCCGGATGGTTTTCCGGTGACACGGCAATCCCGGCCATTGGCAGACCATAATGACGTCGGGACACAGGTCGCCTATGACCGGCCTGCGACTGCCAATGGACTTGACGCGGAGTCCCTGTTTGAACTTGATCCTGCCGATGGCAGTTATGTCTGGTCAAAGTCGGCTGCGATTGTGCGCATTTTCGGTTTTGAAACGGGGACGACGCGAACCCCAATAGCAGATCTTGCCCGGTTTGCCGCAGATGCAGCATCGGTCCGCGAAGCCACCATCGAAGGAACCCGGGACCATTATCGGTTGGAATATCTGGCGCGAAAGCCTGATGGCAGCGTTGTCAGGGTCGAAGAATTTGGCGGCTGGATCGGTGTCGGTTCGGCCCGCCGTCTGATCGGGCTGATACGGTCCATCGAAAATCTGACCCAGCGTGTTGAAGACCTGCGCTGGCTTGCAACCCGCGACGAACTGACGGGGTTTTACAACCGCACCAGCCTGCGCCGGGCCATCGATAGTTGGCTTGCCAGTCTTCACCAGAGCCGCCGCGACGCAGCCGCCGGAACCGGCACTGATATAGCCACCGGAGCCTATTTCCTCGTCGGTATTGATGACCTTGGCGCCGTCAATTCCGATTTCGGGTTTGAAGTCGCTGACCAGGTTATCGTCGACGTGGCCAAGCGGTTGCAAAACCAGCTGGGGGGGCACGATCTGATGGGCCGGGTTGCCGGTACCAAATTCGGTATTCTCGTGGATAACGCCGACAATCAAAGTGTGCGTGAACTCGTCACCAGACTTTTGAATACCGTTCGTGAGAGCGTGATCGAAACGAGCCGTGGCGGTATCGCCACATCAATCAGTATCGGGACGGTCCTGTTGCCGGAATTCGCCGAGAGCAGCGAGGCCGTCATGGCCCGTGCCGAGGCTGCCCTTGATGAAGCCAAGCGGCTTGGCCGGGCCAACTGGGCGAGCTATTCCGACAACACCGATCATATCAGTATGCGTCGGCGCAATTCCCAGCTGTCCGATGTCATTCTTACCGCCTTGAATGAACGCCGGATATCAATCGGCTTTCAGCCGATCATCTCCGATCTTGGCAAGCCCGCTGGCAAGTTTGAATGTCTGATACGGATGATCGACCGCGATGGTGCGCTTGTCCCTGCGCCTGAATTCATTCCGGCCGCGGAGCGGCTTGGCCTTGTCCATTTGCTCGATCGCCGGGTTCTGGAACTGGCAACAAATACCCTTTCGGTTGCTCCCGATGTCGAATTGGCCGTGAATATATCCATGGAAACGGTAAAGGACCCGGTCTGGGCAGATGGTTATATTGCCCATTTGCGAGCCAATCGCGGTGTTGCCGATAGGGTGACGGTTGAACTGACCGAGACCCAAGTGGTCGATTCGGTTGAGGCGGCGATCGAGTTCGTCTCCGAGATTAAGAAACTCGGCTGCTGGTTTGCGATCGATGATTTCGGGGCCGGGTATACCTCTTTCCGCAATCTCAAGGCGCTCGATATCGATGTCCTCAAGATTGACGGGTCGTTCGTGACTGATGTGTCAAAATCCCGGGACAACCAGCTCTTCGTGCGGACGCTGCTTGATCTCGCCCGGAATTTCGGCATGAAGACCGTTGCCGAATGGGTCGATAGCGAAGCCGATGCCATGCTGCTCAAGGGGCTTGGGGTTGACTATCTCCAGGGCTTTCTGATTGGCAAGCCGGAAATCCATCCCTCATGGCTGCCGGAAGGCGCGCCGAACAAACCCGCGATCGCTTTTGCGCGCGGCTTATAATCTCAGGATTCTCCTAAAAATCCCGATAAACAGTCCCGGCCAGGCGGTCCAGGTCGGGTTCTGTTGCGTAAACTTTTTGAAAATGGAGATTTTATGAGTCTGGACGATACTATGAGCAAAACTGACCTGACCGCCGCGCTGACGACCGCTAAGACCCCGCAGGCGCAAAGCGCCGGAGCGGGCGATATGTTTACGGCACCGAAGCGCGATCTGTCAGCGGAGGTCAATGGCGCCATGGCCTGGGCTGTTGCCACGCCCATTCTCGGGACCTGGTTTCTTCTCTCGTTTCTGCCGTTTTTCAGCCTGTTTTCCAGCGACGCAACGGCCATGTCGATCGCGCTTGATGTGCTGTTTCTGGGGACGGGCTTTGTGACTGTGGTTGGGCTCTATTTTGGCGCCCGGTTTACCGTCAATAACGGACCGGCCCGCGAGACCGTAATCAACAACACCCGCGGCAAAGGGCTTTATCTTGCCGCCTATGCCCTTGGCTGGATCACCTTATACGGCCTGTATCGTCTTGTCATCTGAGGCGTCGGCCGCGCATCCGTGAAGCAAATCGAAAAGCGCGCAGGCGACCCGTTTTCTGCGCTCAAAAGCAGGGTCGGGGGCCGTGACCAGCAAGGATTGGCCGGCGATTATCGGAAAGGACTTGTCGTTCTGGGCCTATAATTGAGTATCCTGATTCAGGAGACCTTCCTTGAGCGCAAGGCTGAGCAGCTGGCTCAGGGAATGGACACCGGGTTTTGCCATAAGGCGTGTCCGGTGATTGTCTACCGTCTTGGCACTGATGACCAGTCGCTTGGCAATCTCGCCATTGGTGTGCCCTTCGGCCAGCAGAAACAGGATCTGGCGTTCCTGATCGGTCAGGCCCGTTTGCGTCTCCTGATCCGAAAGCGCCTCGAACACATCGGCGGCGATATAACGCTCACCGCGCAACACGGTCTCGAACGCGGTGCGCATCTCGTCGACCGGACAGCTTTTCAAAAGCAGCCCGTCGGC
>CAYSMJ010000187.1:0-4994 GCA_964432075.1 uncultured Caulobacterales bacterium
AGGATCGACCTGATGATTTGAAGGCTCGAGCCGGGCTTCTTCGATGTCAGGGGCAAGGGACGGCTCAACCAACCGCAGATCGATGCCGGCAAGCCAGTAGCCCGTGCGGGTATCGCCGGACGCGCGCGCCTGGTCGCGCGTCAGACCGGCCAGACCAATCCCGATGGTCCCCTCGTCGCGGTAATCGACAGACCGGCCGGTTTCGGCCTCAAGGGCCCGGGCAAAGGTCGGCCATCGCGCAAGGCTCAATCTGCCAAATTCCGCCAGTGCGTCGGTGCCGGCGCCCGTCTCAAAATCCGGTGCCAGCATGCCAGCGGCTGCCCGTGTCGCAGGGGCGGGCAGTGCGGGATTGGCATTGGCATCGATCACCATAATCGCCGCATCGTTGTCGGCCAACCGACAGGCAAGGCTGAGACCAATGATACCACCGCCGATAATGACAATATCGGCGTTTGTATCCGCCTCAAGGGGCCACCACCTTGGATTGCTTTGCTGCATGTGCGTAATGTAGCCATTGGCGGCGCAGCATCAATTGTCGTGACGGCGCGACACCGTCCCTGTGATCGACATGAGCCTTGTCTTTTCCTTGGATCCGGCCGAAGAGCCGAAAAAATAGTTGACGACGGCGGCTGTCATTGTGGCGAGCGCCCCGAGCATAATCGAGAACTCTGTTTCTGCGCCGGCGGGCAATCTTTGCGAGACCATGACAGCGAGGACGACGAAAAACCCGACAATGATCAGGGCTCCAAGCCGCGAGGCGGTTTTATCCTCCATCGTGCGCTGGTGAAACCTTGCGTCGGCGCGGTCTTCTGCAGCGATCCTCGCCTGGGCAATGGCTGCCTCGCTGACCATCTGCTCAAAGGCCAGATCGGCAGCGCGAATCGCCTCGATCTGCTGCGGGGTCAGGGTTTCGAGCACCGCATCGATCGCTTCTTCAGGGGCGTCTGGCTTGCCAAACAAGACTTCCGAAAGGGTTTCGACGGCCGTCCCCGCAAGGGGGCCGCCAAGCGCTTCGGCGATTTGCGGTGCGATCCCGGTTATGGTTTTTCGGATCCGGCGCCGCTTCGCGCGTTTTCGGGCTCTTTTCGTCTCTTTTGCTGAAAGGTCGGTTTGTTCATCCGCAGGCGCCATGATGCCATCTCCTTACTCCATGCTGCGGGGGAATTATGCTGCGCCAGGGTCGGCTGTGGATAAGTTTCGCCCTTGGGGAATAATGATTTCCCGTTAGACACGCGATGGCTGAACCAGCGCCTGTCCAAAAATTCAATTTGCAAACGCATGCGGATCACTTCATCTTGAAAAAACTGCTAAGGGCCGAAAATCCCGGCACAGATGCAGACTTTGGGGATCGGTGGGCAAAGCGTTAGTAAATTACAGGTGCATAACCTATGCGCTCATCCACGCGTGTTTCATTTGGACGACGTCTCGTTGACATTCCCCTTGTTCTGGTTTTTGCCGGGACGGTCATTGGTTTGTTTCAGGAAAATGCCGGTCTCTGGCAGTTGCCGGGTGAGGCCGTTGCCCTTGCGGCGCGATTTGCCCTGACGGTGCTTGGCTTTGTCTGTGCCCTGCAGTTCCGGGTCAGCCGCCTGCCGGCCCTGTGCCCGGTTTCGCTGCGTCTGGCGTTTGCCGGTGCCCCGCTCTACGCCCTGTCTTGCGCCGCCCTTGCTTACGTGCTGGTGCCCAACCTTCCCCCGTCATCGGCCATGGTTCTTGGGATCGCGCTGATGTTGAACGGGGCGGCCTTTGACCGGCGTCTTATTCTGGGGGCACCGGCACCCGCAACGGTGAAATCGGGTGTGCGGTTTGAAAGTGCCGTGATTGTTGCTCTTGCTTTTCCCATAACCGCGCTTGGGGTTGCCTCTGCGGAGGTTCACGCCCCGGGGCTCATCAGCGCGGCAACGGGGTTGGCCGAGGGCAGCGCGCTTCTGGCAAATTCCCTCGCTATAACCCTTGGGTTTGCCGCTGGCGGTGTGACCGGGCTTGGGCTGGCGCTTTTGTTCAATCGCTCGGCGGGAACCAGCGCGCCGCTCTGGCTTGCGCTTTTGTTTGTCGCGAGTGCCTATAGCGCAATGCTTGTCGGCGGTGATTGGAGTGTCGGGATTGTCGCCGGGGCCCTGATCTTCAGTGAACAAAGCCGCCTTCTCAGTGTTGCGCGTTTGCGGGCACGGGTCGGCGCCGAGAAAATCATCCATCCTGCAATCTATTTTGCCTTTGGCATGTTCCTCGGACCGAGGCTGTTTGATGCCGACTTTTTGATCGTGATTTTTGCCGTGCTTGCGGTCACCTTCGTGCGGGCGGTTCCAAGGTTGCTTGCCCTGCGTGACGCCGCAATCAGCGCTGACTCCAAACGCTTTTTTGCGCGCTTTGGCGGCACGCCAGGCACAGTCAGCGCTGTCTTTCTTCTTTCCATGCTGGATCATGGGTCGCTTGGCGCGCCCGAACTTGTGCTGACGATTGGAACAATCACAACCCTGTTCGGGATTGCCATTGCCCGGATTACCGCAAAACCTCTTGCAAAGGCCTATTTGCGGGGCATGGAACTCGCGCGGCGCCGTGCGCTGTACGAGGGTGTGAGAGAGACAGCGTGAGTAGCGTTGCGATGCACTGTCGGCTCCAACGGTCACCTTTCCGCTTTCTTCAGGCAACGTACTAGGGTATTGCCGCTGGCAGAGCAGGGGAATCGGACCATGGCAGGGCCATGGTGCACCGGTCGTGCAGATCCTTGCGTCTTGACACCGCGGGATTTACCCGTCCTGCTCAAGGATCGAAATACCGCGTTGGACGGGAAAACGCATGTCAGAATACAATTCAGAATACGATGCTGAGGGTAATGGCCGGCAAGACAAACCGGCTTCACATGAAAAGGATCATGTTCCGCGCACCGGCACCGGGCGCACGGTTCAGACCTCGGACGATGGCCGCTGGTTGCGCGCGGATGAGGCGCGCTTTTCCGGTATGGCGGACCTGACCGGCGTTGATCGTGATTGGCCAAGCCTGTCGCGTCAGGTCTGGCAGGTTTCAAGGCTTGCTGCAGCATTTCTGTTTTTCGCCATGGTCGTCGGCTGGCCACTTGGCGACTGGATGGCGCAACGGGGGTCTCCGGCTGGCTGGTCGCTCCTGTCGAGCTATCCGGCGGGTATTGTGATGTTTGCGCTGGTGGTGCCGACGCTTATTCTGTTTGCGGGCTATATTCTCTCCCGATCCATGACAACCGCGCACGCTGCTGAAGTCATTGCCGACAGCGCGCGGGCCTATACCGAGCCGAGTACAACGGCCTTGCGGGAAGTGGAAACGGTCGGCGAGGCTGTCCGTGATCAGATTGATACCCTGAATGAAGGTATTGATGGTGCACTGATGCGTCTTGCAAAGGCCGAGGCAATGATCCGCACCCATGTCAATGCGATTGAAACAGCCGGCGTCGCCATAGAAGACCGCAGTAATGCCGCCAGTGAGCGGGTTGCGGCCGAGCGCGACCGGCTGATGGAGCTCACAGAAACGCTCAATGCAAGGGCCGAGGCTTTTGCGCAATCCATTACCGAACGGACGAAAGCCGGCGCGCAAACCCTCAATGCTGCCGACGAAAAAATAATTGCCGTTCAGACCCGGTTTGACGAACGGCTTGGCGGGCTGGAGACAGCCGCTGACCGTGCTCTGAAAAGCTTTGAGCTTTTGCGAACAGCGCTGCATGACGTTGATAAGGATGTAAAAGCGAAAACCGAAAATCTTGAAAAGATTGCTGCCGATGCCGAACGGGTCCGCGAGAAAGCAAACAAATCACTCGACGCAGCGCGGGCCGATAGCGAAAAGGCATTTTCTCAGTCCCTGCGTGAAGAGGCGAGGAAACACAATCGGGAGGCGATTGAATCAGCAATCCGTCTGACATCGGAAGAAGCTGGCAAGACCGCCATTGACCTGGCGCGTAAAGAGGCCCGGCGTATTGCGAACGAAGCTGTCGGCTCGGCCAGTCAGGAGTTGACAAGGGTTGCCCGGGAAACGGGCGGCGCCATGGCCGTATCCGCAGATCAGGCAGAGGAAATCGCCAGGGCCCGCGAGGAAGCCTTTCGCGCCGCACAGGAAGAACTTGCAAAGGAAAATGCCCGGCTTGAACGACTGATCGACGAGCAGCGCGCCCGGGCTGAACGTCTTGCAAATGCCATCGCTCAGCAGACCGAACAGCTTGGATCCCTGTCTGAGGACGCGCAGATTACCGCGACAAAGGCCCGGATGTCTGCATCGGCGCCGGCTGCCACCAGGATCACGGGATCGATGCAGAAATCGGGTAAACTTGAAACCCTCAATCAGCCCTTTTTCTCGGCAGGGTCCACACAACGGGCCCGAACGGTCGATAGCGCGGAAAGCAAGGGGCAGCCCGTCAATACGCCGCATCCAGATGATACGGGCACAGGGTCGACATTTCAGACGAATGCCGCGGATAGCAATCGTGAAACAGGCCCGCGCGGTTCGGCGTCGGCGCAGATTACAGCGGTCGAGCCGCAGCATAAGGACCTTGATCGTATCGATGCGCTGGCAAAAGATCTGAGTGCAAAACGTCGCCAAGCGGGCAGCGAGGAAAGCACGAATAATGGGCAAGCGCCTGCGAGTACGACAGCAAGATCGCCGCAATCGGGCGCGGTCGAGCGCGCCGATACCCGGCGTGTTAACGGCGCTGTTCCGGTTTCAAAGGAAACCAAGCCCTGGCGTGAAATCCTGGCAGACGCTGACAAATCGGCACCGATTGAATTGCGTGATCACGACAAGGCGGGAGAATTTACGGCCAAAAGCCCTCAAAAAAGTCCGCCTGAGGCTGAGAATGTGGCATTGGAAAAATCATCAGCCGGTTTAGCGCGTCCGGGTTCCAACAATCAAACCGAAAACAATCTTGCGGGTACTGAAACTGTTGCGGTGATCATGCGGTTGCAGGACTTTACACGCAGCCTCGACCTGCGCCTCTACGGCCAGTCGCCATCCGGTCTCGTGGACCGGTTTGAACG
>CAYSMJ010000188.1:0-4964 GCA_964432075.1 uncultured Caulobacterales bacterium
CCGCCCCGCGCAGCTTTGCCGACCCCAGCCTCGACTACTGATCCCGCCACCGCAGGGACGCGCCACGCACGCCCCGTTACTCGGTGTGCGGCGTGAACCGGACCCGCAAGGGCGCACTCGCTTCAAGCGACATGCGCATTCGCGGTTGCAGTGGTTTTTTATTTTCGATCGTTATGCTACCACGCCGGGCAAGGGTCAGGATAAAGGTATAAATCTGCGCAAGCGCCAGCATTTCGCCAATGCACTTATGACGTCCATGGCCGAAGGGCATAAACGCGCATGGGTGTGCCCCCTGGTCGCGTGGCCCCAGAAACCGTTCAGGATCAAATTGGTCAGGGTCCTGCCAGTAATCGGGATCGCGGTGGGTATTCATGATCGAAATCGTGATCGGGCAGCGCGGCCTGACGCTCTCACCGGTCGAAAGCGCAACCTCGCGCCGAACCTCCCGGTCGGCGCTATGGGACGGACTGTTAAGCCGCAGGGTCTCATTGATGATGGCGGTCGTCTTTGGAAAATGTTGCGCATAGCCGTGTCGATGGGTCACGGGCAAGGTGCCGAGCGCCGCGCTTTCCGCCCTTATGTCAGCAAACCATGCCGGCGCGCGGCCGCACTTCTCTGCCAGCCAGACCAGAAACCGGGCGGTCGTCGCCTGGCCCGCGAAGTTCAGTGTAGTGATATGATCGCACAGGCGGTCGATCGGGTCCTCGTCGCCGTCAAGGGCATCGTAAATCTCAAGCGCCAGCGCCGCGGGTTGCTGAGACCGTGTCTGCGCCCGGGCAATTGCGGTCCTGACGAGTTCGCGATAACGCGCCCGCTCGGCCGCAGCATGTCGGCGCCCGGGGGTTTGCAGCCGCAGCAACGGGCCACGAAGGAAATGCAGTCGCAGCCATTCATCATAGGCATTTTTGTTGATCGCCTGGAGCGCCTGGCGCAAGGCATCTTTTTCCGCCGTATCAAGAAGATCGCCAAAGAACACATCCCCCGTCACCGATTGCACCAGATGATTTGACACCCGATGGAAATCCGCCGCGCCGCCCTCAAGCGCCAGCCGGTCGATTGCGGCGTTAACCTGAGCTGCGATCACCGGCTGCCAGCCGGCCACACACGCGACGGAAAACAGGGGCTGAAGCCGCCGCCGGTCCCGCGCCCAGGGCTCGTCATTCGAGGTTAAAAGGCCGGCCCCGACCACCGAGCGCAAGAATGCCGTCCGTCCCCCGCGCCCGATTGTTTCCATATCGAGCTTGAGCAATTCAGCAATCACGTCGGGTTGATTGGCGAGGTAATGGAACCGGCCAGACATCGGAATGGCAACAAGACCGGATTGTGCGCGGCGAGCATACTCCCGAAACGCCCCGACCCCATCAAGATAGATCGCAGCTTTCGGCCCCAGAAAAGGCAGATCAAACAGCAGTCTGGCAAAACGGCTCAAAGCGGCGCTCCGGCAATGATTATCAGGTCACGCGAAGCTACCTTGCACGTGGCCGGACGCAAGTCCAACCATCAAGGGCATTGGCTCCTGTTCCTTGTAAGGCCTTGCCACCGGTTTTCGGTCAAAATCCCGGCAGCGGATTTCCCGACAGGGCGTTCATGAACAGCCATGCGGCCAGGGCAGCGTTTGCCACGGTCACGCCCCAAACGAGCGGACGCGCAATCCCGGGAGCGGCCCGGTCGGCAAGCCAGCCCGCAAGCGGAACAATCTGCATGGCGTGGAGCGCGAAAAAATGCGCTGGGCGCAAATCCGGAATGGTTGTGGACCAGCCCAGAAGCGGCAGGCCACCCGCATCGCTCGCCCCCGGGCTTCCGACAAAATGGCTGCCAGAATATGACATGTACCCGGCAAAGATAATCGTAAGCACCGCGCCGGAGACAAGCCCAAGCACCGTACCAAGACGATAGGCGCTGCGGTCACCATCGCGTTGCCGGGCAATCATCAACCCGATCACCAGCGGCACAAGGACAAGCACAAGTGCTCCAATCCCCATCAGCGCGTAAAGCCCTGCCTCAAGCGTAGTTTCGAAATTGAAGTGGGAGTGGCGCCCACGCATGGCCTGGATGGTGATGTAGATATTTTCCAGTATCGCTGCGGCGAGGAAAGCACCGGTTAGCCCCTGCATGACAAGACCCGAGCGCCGGGCCGGGGTCATCTGCTGGATCAGAACCGCAAGCGTAAAGGTGTGCAGCATGATCGACAGGTCAAATTTGAGCGGTTTGAACCACGGGTTGATCCCGCTCAGCGTCCGGGTTTCGAATGGCACGGCCACCGCGGTTACAATCGCGAGCGCCCCGAGGAAAACCCCAAGCATGATCAGAGCGCGGGTCGGCGTATCATTGGTGAAGAAGCCGAACAGGCTCGTTTTGTCGGCCCCGTCTTGCGGGCGGGTTGCCAGCGCCGTGCGGGTCAACAGGAACAGGGCCAGCCCGATCGGGCCGAACATGAATGTCGCCAGCAGCATGGGCGCCTGAATCAGCCGGGCAATGCCCGCCTCGTCGCTGCGCCGCGCAATCCAGCTGCCGACAAATAAATCGAAAGCCAGATAATGAAGCCAGCCCGCCACCAGGGCGGCATCCGACGCAAAAAGCGTACGCACCCCCTCAATTGAGCTAAAATTCCCGCCACTTTGCGTAAACCCCGTCAGGATCAGCGCGGCATAGGCAAGACCAAGCAGGCCCGGGATCAGGAATTGCGGCAACCACAGAACGGGCACAATCCGGCGGGGCGCCAAGATCAATATAGCCCATCCGCCCAAGGCCAGAAGATTGCCCAGCGAAAACAGTTGCGCTGTATCAAGGGTCATCAAACCGCCCCTTCGACCTGTTGGCAAGGTTAGAATATTTGGCGCCGCCGCGCCAGTGGCCGCACCGCCAAAGAGCCAGCGGATTTTGTATTTGCCGGTCGGCGTCAATGGTCATAGACAGAAGGTAACGCAAATCCTTCTGTGACGCCATGCTCATCCCCTTTGCTGACCAGTTTTTTGTCATCAATCTGCCCGATCGGTCGGACCGGCGGCGGGAAATGGGGGCTTCGCTCAGGACCATTGGCGCGAGTTTGGATGACCCGTTGGTCGCGCTGTTTCCGGCAATTCGCCCGGCCGAGCGAGGCGGCTTCCAGTCAATCGGCGCGCGTGGCTGTTTCGAAAGTCAGCACGCAGTCCTTCGGCTTGCGCGGGAACGCGGCCTCGCCAGCGTTGGCATCTTTGAGGACGATCTCGATTTCGCGGCGGACTATGGCGCACGCGCACCCGAAATCAAGGCTGCGCTTGACCGTGAGGACTGGCATTTCTTCTACGGCGGCCATGAACTGCCGGAAAGTAACACCGGGGGTCCCCAGGGGCTGGTCCGGCTTGACCCCAGCCTCGAGGTGATCACCGCGCATTTCGTCTGTATACGCGAGCCGGCGATCTCGTTGCTGGTCGATTACCTGGAAGCGATGCGCGATCGCGCACCCGGGGACCCTGCAGGCGGGCCGATGCATGTGGATGGCGCCTATAGCTGGTTTCGGCGACACCATCCGGATTTTACGACCTTTGCCGCTGTGCCGCCGCTTGGCTATCAGCGGGCCTCCCGGTCGGATATCACACCGCGTTTGTGGTATGATCGAACCCCCGTCCTGCGCGATGCGGTCAATGCTATCCGTCGGCTGCGGGCCCGCTAGCGGGGCGAACGGACTGAGCCCCCCGGTGTTGGTCAGGGACAAATTGTAAAGGGAGCCAGTGCCATGGCCGTGCAAACCTGCAATCCGGCAACCGGCAAGATCGAGAAATCATTCACGCCACTTGACGATGAGGCCATCGAAACGGCTTTGTCCCGCGCCGAGCACGCTGCGCTTACCACCCGGTCGTGCCCGATCGACGAGCGCGCCGGCTGGCTTGAAAACGCCGCCGGGATCTTGCGCCGTGATGCGGACAGGCTCGCCCGGTTGATCACATTGGAGATGGGCAAAACCGTTAAGGCCGCAAAAGCGGAGGTCGAGAAATGCGCCTCGGTGTGCGACTTTTATGCAAGCCATGGCCCGCAATTTCTCTCGCCCCGGACGATCGAAACGGCGGCCCGCTATAGCGGTGTTCACTATCTGCCACTGGGCCCGGTCCTCGCTATCATGCCGTGGAATTTTCCGTTCTGGCAGGTTTTCCGGTTTGCGGCGCCGACGCTTATGGCGGGCAATGTCGGGCTTTTGAAACACGCCTCGAATGTTCCCCAGTGCGCGTTGGCGATTGAGGATATCTGGCAACGTTCCGGCGTGCCCGATTATGCCTTCCAGACCTTGCTGATCACCGGTGACCAGGTGGAGGGCATCCTCAAGGATGACCGGGTCAGGGCCGCGACGCTGACCGGCTCGGAACCGGCGGGCCGCGCCGTGGCCGAGACCGCCGGTCATCACCTCAAGAAAGTGGTGCTGGAACTGGGCGGCTCGGACCCGTTCATCGTCATGCCATCAGCCGATCTTGATCTCGCTGTTGAAATGGGGATTACCGGACGGACCATGAATAACGGCCAGTCCTGTATCGCGGCCAAACGATTTATCGTTCACCACGATATCTATACAGATTTTCGTGACCGGTTTGTTGCCGCCATGGAAAGCCTTTCCATTGGCGATCCGATAGCGGATGATACTGATATCGGCCCCCTCGCCATGGAACAAATCCGCGATGACCTCACCGGCCAGATTGAGGGCACACTAAAGACCGGCGGGCGCCGGTTGACCGGCGCAACGCCGATTGAGGGCGAGGGATGGTATTTTCGTCCAGGCGTCCTCGAAGCTGTTCCTGAAGGCTCGCCCGCCGATACACAGGAATTGTTCGGCCCGGTCGCAACGCTCTACGAGGCTGAAAACTTCGACACCGCGATCCGGCTCGCCAATAAAACCCGGTTTGGCCTTGGCTCTGCATTGTTTACAACAGACAAAGCAGAAATCGACCGCGCTTTTGCCGAGATCGATGCGGGCGCGACCTTTATCAATACGATTA
>CAYSMJ010000189.1:0-4946 GCA_964432075.1 uncultured Caulobacterales bacterium
TGGTCTCGCCCGATGATGCCAACGCGGCCGCGCGGGCTGCGTTGCTGCTTTCGGAAGCGGCCCCCGCCCTTGCCGAAAAAGCCTCGCGGCTGCGCGAAACCGTTGAGCGCCTGTCTACGGCCCGCGATGCGCTTGCGCACGAACGCCAGAACTATGTGGACACGTCAAATGCGCTTGCCGCCCGCCGCGAAGTGCTGACCGAGACCCTAAGCGAGGCCGAACGCAAACGCGACGTCGCTGAACGGCTCGCCACGGCAGCGCAAAAGGAAAATGCGCAGCTTGCCGCGCGGGCCACCTCTCTCAAGGATGTCGTCGACCGGCTGCAACGGTTTTCCTACTCGATCACCCCGCGAATCAAGCCGCCGCGCAAACCGCCACTTGCCCAACTGCCGGATGGGGGCGGGATCGCAATCATCCCGAAACCAAAGCCAGGCCACACGCCGACAGTCGCCGCCGCGCGAGGCCGGCCCGCCATCACCCAGGAAACCCGCGCAGCGCCCTACAAGCCGGCCCGGTCCTTTGCCAAAGCCAAAGGGGCCCTGCGCCCGCCCGTGGTTGGCGACCTTGTCAGCCAGTTTGGCGAGGCGGACGCGGAAGGCGCGCGGTTTGACGGCATCCGCATTGCGGTCCGTGACCAGGCGATTGTCACCTCCCCCTATGAAGCGCGGGTGGTTTTTGCCCAGCGCTGGGGCCCCACCGGCAACATGATCGTGCTTGATGTTGGCGAGGGCTATCATATCCTCATGATGGGCCTTGGAAATTTCCTCATCGACGCCGGTCAGTCGGTCAATGCCGGCCAGCCTATTGCCCAGATGACCGAGAACGCGCGCACGCTTGACCTGCAGATCCGCAAGGACGGGGAACCGGTTGATCCGGGGGCATGGTTTGATGCGAAAAAACAGATTGCCCGCACATTCGGCGAGAGTGCGCCCTGAACCGAGCGCAGAATGCCGCCATGTCCATTATGAACCGCAGCCCTGACCTCAGCTGTATAAACTGCCGTAAGACAATAGCGCAAAGCTGACGCTGGCCGGTTTAACGGTCTTGTGTAACGCAGCACCCTTTTCACGGTTTGACGAATGCACATCGTTAGACAAGGATGGAAACAGCACCGCGACGCTTCGGCGGGAACGCCAGCACCACGAATACCCGTTGTTTGCCTCTGCGGGCTGGTGATACCGTGAGGGCTGCGCATCGGCCAAAAAGACAGGAATTTTCTGCATGACTCATACCGGCAACACCGCCCCCTCCCGCAAAAAAGCGCCACGGCAAGGCGATCCGAACCGCCGCCGGGCCCGGCCGATTTTTACCGGTGGCCAGACCGCGCTGTTGATGGGGGCGGCATTATTGACCGGCGCCATGCTCAGTTCCGGGTTCGCCCGTCCGAAATTTTCGGCGGAGTATTTTGCCAATATCAACCTCTTCGGGCGCATCTACGAAGAAGTGCATGAAAATTATGTAAGCCCGCCCGAAGACAAAAAACTGATCAAGGGCGCCGTCGATGGCATGCTGTCCACCCTTGATCCCCACTCCAGCTATCTGACGGCTGATGACTTCAAGACGATGCAGGAACAAACCTCCGGCAGCTTTGCAGGTCTTGGCATTCAGGTTCAGATGCCTAACGAAGGGCCCGACAAGGGCTATGTGCTGATCGTTGCGCCGATTGATGAATCGCCGGCAGCAGAAGCCGGGCTGCAGACCAATGATCTCATCGTGAAAATCGACGGTGAAGAGGTCCAGGGCAAGACAATCGATGAGGCGATCGCCTTGATGAAGGGCAAACCCGGTACAAGCGTGACCCTGTCTGTTGTCCGCGATCGCGGCGAGTCTTCCTTTGAAGTGCCGATCACGCGCGATATTATCAAGCTCAATCCTGTGACCGCGCGTGCCGAAGGTGATTTTGGCTATGTTCGCGTCGCAACCTTCTCGGCGCAGGCTGGCCAGGAAGTCCGCGAAGCCGTCCGGGAGCTTGCCGACGAAATCCCCGGCGGGATGAAAGGTCTGGTGCTTGACCTGCGGTCCAATCCGGGCGGTCTGCTCGATCAGGCCGTGGAGATCAGTGACCTGTTTCTTGATGGCGGGGAGATTGTCTCCACCCGCGGTCGTCGGCCGAAAGACACGCTGCGAGAGCTAGGAACACCGGGTGATGAGCTGAGCGGCAAGCCGATTGTGGTTCTGCTCAATGGTGGGTCTGCCTCGGCATCGGAAATTGTTGCCGGCGCCTTGCAGGACCGTAACCGTGCACTGCTGCTGGGCACAAAGAGTTTTGGTAAAGGCAGTGTCCAGACGGTAATTCCATTACAAAACGGGTTGCAGGGTGCGCTGCGCCTGACAACCGCCCGCTATTACACGCCCTCGGGCCGTTCGATCCAGGCCGAAGGCGTCGATCCGGATATCGCCTTCCCGGTTATTTTCCCCGGCCAGGAGAAACTTGGCGAAACACGCAAGGAAGCCGATCTGCCCAATGCGCTCGACGCGCCCGAAGAGTTGCGAAAGGCGCCTGTTGAAATTGAAGCTGTCGTTCCGGCAGAGGAAAGTGAAGAAACCGCCGAAGACTTGTCGGAAAGCGACGATGGCCCGGCGGTGGAGCCCTATTTCTGCGAACAGCCCGAAGGCGAGAATGCCGAATTGCGCGACTGCCAGCTTGAGCGCGCGCTCGAACTCTTGACAGATACAACGGGATATCGTCAGGCGCTTGCCGCTGCTGCCGCGATCGATCGCCAGTAAGTCGGTCCTGGTAA
Source organism: uncultured Caulobacterales bacterium (assembly GCA_964432075.1). Lineage (GTDB taxonomy): Bacteria > Pseudomonadota > Alphaproteobacteria > Caulobacterales > Parvularculaceae > CALLPQ01. The sequence goes on from CAYSMJ010000189.1 coordinate 2,742, forward strand.
TCGGCGCCCGACCGCGGTCACGAATGACCGTGGAAAGGGGTCAGATTTCGGCGGGCCGATGTGGGCGGGCCATAATTGATTGGCCTCTGCTGACGTGATGAAAGTGTCGTGCGATGATGCGTTTGTTCGTTGCCCTCGCCCTGCCCGATCTTGTCAAAGACGCCCTCGGCCAGCTTCAGGACGGGCTTGATGATGCCCATTGGCGAGACGCCGACGGGCTTCATCTGACCCTGACTTTCCTTGGCGAACAGGATCGTCACGGGGTCAACGCGTCAATCGAAGCGCTGAGCGAGATCGAAGGACCGGCCTTTGATCTGACCTTGTCTGGCGTCAGTATTTTTGGCGGGCTTGAACCAACCCACGTCTATGCGGGCGTTGTCGCGTCAGAACCGCTGGTGATTTTGCAGAAAAAAATTGCCCACCATTTGCGACAGGAAGGTTTCGAAATCGACGGGCGGAAATTCACACCCCATGTCACGCTCGGGTCGGTGCGTTCGGTACCAGTGGACCCGGTAAACCGGTATGCGGCCGGTCATGGCCTTTTTCGAATCGGCCCGTTTCCGGTGGGTGCCTTTCACCTTTTCGAATCACGCCGCGGCAAGGACAGCGCAACCTATGATATCGTCGCGAGCTTCGCGCTTAGCTGTTGTTCGGAGGAAAAGCCGGCACCCGTGCGCTTTGGCAACGGAATGTAAAGCCTGCGACCAACCGCATGCAAAAAGCCTTAAATTGGCTCGCAAATATCTGTAGGAAACATCCGGGTAACGGAGCGCGGGTCCACTGGGTCAGACAGAACCTGACTATACCGGATGACAGACGGGATTAAAAAATGACAGTGAGGATTTTGACAAGGGCGCTTTTCACGACGGCGCTTTTCACGGCCGGTTTGTTTCCGGGCGGCCTTGCAGGCCCTGCAACCGCCATTGCGCAGGAAGCGCCGTCCCTCGCCCCGGACCAGAGCTTCGGGCGCTGGCTTGAAGGCTTCAAGGCCGAAGCACGCGCGGCCGGCATCAGAGAAGATATTCTGCAGACGGCTTTTTATGATGTAAGCCCGAAAGCGCAGATTTTCGAGTTGCAGGACAATCAGCCCGAATTTGCAAAAGGAATCTGGGACTATCTCGATTCAGCGGTTTCGCCGACACGGGTTGCCAATGGCCAAAGCCGCTATGCCGCCAATCGACCCTTGCTTGACCAGATCGGGGCTGACTATGGCGTCGATCCTTCCGTGATCACCGCAATCTGGGGGCTTGAATCCGCATACGGTGAGGTTATGGGCAGTCATGACGTCATCAGTGTACTGGCAAGCCTCGCGTGGAAGGGTCGCCGAACCGGATTTGGCCGCCAGCAGCTGATGGGCGCCCTGCAAATTCTTCAGAATGGCCATGCCGAGCGCAGCACGCTTCGGGGCTCTTGGGCTGGGGCCATGGGGCACACACAGTTCATCCCGACAACCTATCTCGCCTATGCAATCGATTATGACGGCGACGGAAAACGCGATATCTGGAACAATCTTGGCGATGTTTTTGCCTCGACCGCAAACTATCTTGCCGCTTCGCGATACCGGGCAAACCAGCCAGCGGCCATTGAAGTGATTCTCCCCGAAGGCTTCGATTATGCCGATACCGGAACCATTCGCCGCGCGCTTGTGGAATGGGCCGCAAGCGGGATCGTGGCCGCTGATGCTGGCGCGCTTGTTGGCAAATATGATCCTAACCTGCGGGGACGGATTATCGTTCCCGCCGGCGCAAGGGGGCCAGCCTTCATGGTTTTCGAAAATTTCCAGGCTATCCTGAAATATAACCGTTCAACAGCTTATGCCCTTGCCGTGACGCTTCTCTCACAGAAAATCTCCGGCACAGGCGGTGACGTCCTTCAATCCTGGCCCCGCGATGACCGCCCGCTATCGCTTGATGAACGCAAGCAGTTGCAACAGGCGCTGAAAGACCGTGGCTTTGATCCTGGTCCGGTCGATGGCATTATCGGGGCCGGGACAAAACGCGCCCTGCGCCGCTGGCAATTGAGCGCTGGCCTTCCCGCAGACGGGTACGCATCGGCGAGCCTGCTGGCGCAGCTTGTCGCCGGATTATAGTCCGGAGCTGCGATCAATATTTCTGGCTTATCGGCGACCGAACAGACGTTCGATATCCGTCAACTTTAGTGCGACATAGGTCGGACGGCCATGGTTGCACTGGCCGGAATGGGGTG
>CAYSMJ010000190.1:0-4921 GCA_964432075.1 uncultured Caulobacterales bacterium
AGGACTTTCGAGATGGGGCGAAAGTGCCACCTATCACAAACTTGATGTCGCGCAGGAAGAGGACTGGGAGGCGGCAGAAAACACGATACGGAGCGAATTTGGGCGTCTGGATATCCTCGTGAATAACGCTGGCGTTGACTGCGTTGGTGCTGTGGAAAGCCTTGATATGGAGGCCTGGCGACGGATCATGAGCATCAATGTCGATGGCGTTTTTTTAGGCGTCAGAGCCTTCACCCCGCTTCTGAGCGAAACAGGAGCAAAAACACCGGCGGGATCTTCGGTCGTCAATGTAAGCTCGATCATGGGACTGGTCGGCTACGCCGAAACGTCAGCCTACAACACAAGCAAAGGGGCGGTGCGGTTATTTTCAAAGGCAACGGCAATTGAGTTTGCCCAGAAGCGATCGAATATCCGCGTCAATTCAGTGCATCCGGGCTTTGTTGACACGCCGCTCCTGCGAATCGGGATGCAGCGCTGGGCTGACCAGGGGCTCGCCGCTTCGGCGCAGGACCTTATCGAACAGCTTGATGCCGCGACGCCGCTTGGCCGCATCGCCCGGCCAGAGGAAATTGCTGCGGCGATTGCCTTTCTGGCATGCGATGACAGTTCCTTTATGACGGGTTCTGAATTGACCATCGATGGCGGCTGGACGGCGCAGTAGGAGGAAAAGCGATGTCGGAAAGCCTGAACAATGTGATTGCCCTAGTGACTGGCGCTGCCGGTGGTATTGGCCTTGAAACATGCAGGGCCATGCGCGAGGCAGGTGCGAGCGTTATTGCAACCGATCTCGTTTCATCCGGTGATGACATTGCGTGCGACCACTATCAGAGCCACGACGTCACCAGCGAAGAGGCCTGGCAGTCAGTCGCGCAATATGTACAAGATCAGTATGGTCGGCTGGACGCACTCGTCAACAATGCCGGTATCTCAATTGTTGGTAGCATAGAAGAAACCCCGCTTAGCGAATGGCGCCGGGTCAATGCGGTCAATGTTGAAAGCATTATTATCGGCACACAGACCTTTTTGCCCTTATTGCGTGAGGGCGGAAAGGCCCGGGCAAGCGGCGCTTCAATTGTCAATTTTTCTTCCGTTGGCGGCCTGAAAGGTGCCGCCTTCAACGCGGCTTATTGCACAAGCAAAGGCGCGGTCAAGTTGTTGTCGAAGTCAATGGCGCATGAATTTGGTGTCCTGAAATATAATATCCGCGCAAACAGCATTCATCCGGGTGGGGTTGATACACCCATGCTGGGGTCGATCATGCAGCGTTATGTGGACCTTGGCGCTGTGCCTTCGATTGACGCTGCCAGACAGGGGATTGAGATGACGCATGCCCTTGGCCGGTTTGGCCGGCCCGACGAAATCGCGGGCGGGGTTGTCTATCTGTGTTCGGATGCTGCGAGTTTCGTCACGGGCTCGGAATTTGTCATGGATGGCGGGTTTACCGCATTCTGACACAAGCCGCGTGCGATTGCCGGGGATGGTGCTTATCCCAACCGGGCTCTCCGACCGCGTCAACCTTTAATACCGGTTTGCGCAGATGATGGCTCATCTGCGCATCCACCGCGAAAGCGCTGTTGCGCGTTGATGGTTCCCATCCATCAACCGCTAGCCTGCGCTGCACGGATCGGTTCTGATCCATGCAGCCTGGTATAAGCTTGGGCTTTCAAACAGTATGGATTTGCCCCCGCTTGCGAAAAGCCTGTATTGTGCAATGGCTGCCAGTCCATTCAGGCTGGCAGGCAAAAAAGGCCCCGGCAATGGCGCAGCGATTATTATTACCGGCTTCAAGATTGAGTTTGTCCGTGGCGCTGCTGAGTGCACTTGCGGGTTGCGTTGCGGCCGATATTGCCGGCACGGCTGTGGGCGTGGCCGGGACGGCCGTGAAGACCGGTGTCAAGACGACCGGCGCGGTCGTCAATGCCGGGATCGACGCTGTCGATGAGGATGACAAAAAACAGGACAAGAAGAAAAAGCGCAAAGAGCGGAAAAAACGAAAAGACCCGTCGCCTCAGGAGCCTGAATGAGGTCGGGCTTGCCGTGGCCTAGACAAGCGGGCCGAAAAAGGGTGGTCCTCAGCCGCTGCTGTCCGGCCAGTCGCGTGTCTGGCTGAAATCCTTGCCATGACGGGCGCCGCGCAATAGGCCCGGCGCTTTTTCAAAATATTCATCAGAAGCGGGATCGGTGCGCGACCAGTCTGTCACAAGACACCGCTTTGTAATGCGCCAATCGCCATCGCGGCGCTCATATTCATCGATATACCGTCCTGCCACGGACAGATCCTTTTGCGTATCATCCTCCACGATACGGTGCCAGGCATAAAAATAAAGTTCACCTGATGCAGTATCGCCATTGATTACGATGTCATTCTGACACAGAAGATGTTGTGTCGAGATAAAACTTCCGAGAAATTCGAGGACAAAATCAACGAAAGCCTCGGCAGAACATTGCATGATTCCGACGTCATAATAGGCATTTGGATGAAACGCGCTGAGCACAAGTTTCCCATCCAGCCGGTCAAGCCCGCTCATATAGCGGGTCGACGCAGCGATGATGTCCCGGCGTGCGGCGAGGTCTATGATCTCCTTTTTCAGGTCTTCATCCGACAAGGCCATGATCTCTTCCATTTCTCGAAAACAAGACAGGACGATGTTCCCAGACTGACCCAAAGCGCATGGGAGGCGGCAGCCAGCCTTTCTTCCAAACGCTGGTGAACGGTCTGGTCACGTTTCCATTTCTGGTTTTGGCCGTGACGGGTCTTCGGCAAGATACCAGTTAACCCATTCGTGGAAAAACTGGTTTCCCCGTTCGTTCAGTCCAAGGATTATATCGCGATGGGCGCCGGATCGAACACCTTTTTGAATTTCATCGCCAATCCAGTAATCTTCGTCGCGAACCACGTTCCGCAACCAGTCCATCATGCCCTCAATCTGTTCCCGGTCTGCGTCATCTTTTGCTGGTTCCTTGCGCGCAAACATCAGGACGGTGCGGTTTTTGTCAGGGGTGGGTCCTGGAAACAGCTGGGCAAATTGAGTGATTTCCGGCGCAACGAATGCAGAGACATTCGGAAAAAATATTCGTACAAAATCAAAATATTTATTTTCCAGCCTGCCCCAGCTTTCGCGTGGCTCGTCGCGCATTGCCTTTATGCTACGTTGGGGGAAGCCGATCCGCATATTCGGGCCGAAGCCCTCATAGTGCGTAATGTTTGAAAACGTCCGTGGATTGATGGTTTCGGGATGTAGTGACGAGAAGTGATAACCTTCCAGATATCCATCAAAAGCAATTTTCCAGTTGGCGCCTTCGATCACTCGTGTGCCGAGAAAGCTCCAGTCCTTCAGGCCGAGTTCGTCAAAATCGTCGAGAAAACCGTCATAATACGCATCAATATCCAGTATGGCGTCGGGCTCAAGGCAGACGAAAATCATGCCATTGCGTTCTTCGCATCGCAATTCCCGCAAACCCCGTTCTGTCTTGTCGACGTCACCAAATTTCTGCGGGTCAGCAACACCGATCAGGCAACCGTCATTGCCATAGGTCCAGCCATGGTAGGGGCAGGAAAAACGGGAACGATTGCCATAGCCTTCCTTGGCAACCGTTGCGCCGCGGTGAGCGCAGACATTGAGAAAGGCCTTCGCCATCCCGTCCTTGCCTCGGGTGATCAGGACCGGCAGTCCCACGGCTTCCATCGCCTTGTAGTCGCCCGGGTTCGGCATCTCGCAGGTCAGGGCCAGCATGAGCGGGACCTTTTTGAAGATCAGGTCGATCTCACGCTGCCATTGTGTTTTATCGGTATAGGCCGAGGAGGGGACCTTCATGACCTTTGTGGTCATGAAGGTCTGGTCGTTTTCGACATAGTCGAGAAGAATCTCCGCAACATTGCCGATCTGAGTGGACTGCATGGGACCTCCGCATGTGTTTTTAAGACTAAATGACCAGAGGCCGCCGCAGGTTGCAAGCTCGCCAGAAGAACAGGGCGGTTGCCTTCGCCCGCTGAAAGGCCTCGCCTTTTGGCGGGTTGTCTGGGACAGGATTGCAGGGGCATCCCATCATGATGAATGATTCCAAAAACCCTCCCTGGGCATGGCTGGAGACGCCGGCGCCCCATCACCGGGCCTATGCCGAAGGGGGGGTCTGGCGCAACGAAACCCTCGCCGACATGGCGTATCGCCTGACCGAGGCAAACCCGGATGCGCCGGTTTTGGCCAATGTGGCCGGGCCGTCGCATCGGGGCGAAATCGTCGAAGAAGCTGAGGCGCTCGTCGTTTCGCTGGGAGAGCTTGGCCTCAGGCCGGGGGACGTCATCAGTTTTCAGACCCCGAACTGGGCCGAGGCATGCGTGATCAATCTTGCGGCGGCCATGGGCGGCCTTGTGATCAATCCTGTCGTGCCGATTTACCGCGATGCGGAAGTGGGGATGATGCTGCGCGACTGCGGGGCGAAGGTGTTGTTTGTCCCGCAGCATTATCGACGTTTTGATTTTGCTGCGATGGCGGCGCGCCTGCGCACCGATCTGCCAGCCCTGCAGCACATCGTGCTGGTTCGCGGTGAAACAGAGGGAATGCTGACCTATGACGGGCTCGTTGCCGGTGGTCGGGGGCGCGGCTTTCATCGTCCGAAAGTTGATCCGCGCAGTGTTAAAATGCTGCTTTATACTTCCGGCACGACGGGTCGCCCGAAAGGGGTCCTTCACAGCCACAATACGCTTACCCGCGCCGTGCAGTGCGGCGCGGAGCACTGGGGTATCCAACCGGGCGATCCGATCATCATGCCATCGCCGGTCACCCATGTCAGCGGCTATTCGAACGGGCTTGAACTCCCCTTCATCAGTGAAACGATCACGGTTCTGATGGAAGCCTGGAATGCGGAAGACGCCGTTTCTCTGATCGACCGCCATGGCGTGGTCGGCACGGTGGCGGCAACC
>CAYSMJ010000191.1:0-4913 GCA_964432075.1 uncultured Caulobacterales bacterium
AGGCGGCGGAGCGGCGCTTCCGCGTTCTCGTGAGAAACTACGGCGGCGCGCCGGTCACCGGCCGGGTGCTCGAGCTCGCCATCGGCAGCGACGTCACCCACCGCGGCTACCTCGACATCCCCGCCCGCGGCAGCGCCGAGAAGATCCTCACCGCGACCTTTGACGGGTGCTCCCCCGTTGGCCGGACTGGCTTTTGCGGGCTTGTCGGTACCGTTTTCAGCGTTTTTGCGCTCTCGCTGTGGCTTTTCGTCCGCTGGTGAACCGATGGATGCCTGGTCGGTTCGAAACAGGTCCTGCAGCGCCGTCGGGGACAGCGGTTCCATCTCGAGATTCTCGCGCACCTTATTGACCTGGGCCGGGCGAAAATCGCTCAGGCCGCCCACCTTGCCAAGATAATTGCCCTGGGCTGCGCTGAAACCGAGCCCGTTGAGGGCGGCGAGGGAGGCCTGGTCTTCCACCCCGACTGCCGTGATGCAAGCGCCCGAACGCCGGGCAATATCGAGTAATTCCGATATCGCCGTCAGGCCCGGTCCACGAACCGTTTTGGCAAAGCGCAGGATCGCCGCGCCGCCTGTTTTGATTTCATCGAACGGGAATGGGTCAACCGTTTCGAGATAATCACTGGCCCGCCCCCGAACCTCGATGGCAAGCCGCAAGCCTATGGCGCGTGAGCGCGCGATCGCCTCGCTGTATGCCGTATAGTCATCGGGTGTCAGCGGTACCGGGCATTCGACCGTCACAAAATCAGCTGGAAACCGGTGTGCCTCCAGCAGAGCGGCAATATCATCGGCAAGGGTTTCGTCAAGAATATCGGCATGGGCCACATTGACGGAAAACCCCGGCCCGCAGCGCCCGCGCCATGTGCAATAATGCGCTAATGCTTCCTCGAACACATAGCGTGTAAGGTCGCCCATCCGACCCTGATTTTCGAAAAACGAGATGAATGCGCCAGGCGGCAGCAAACCCAGCTTGTGGTGGCGCCAGCGCACAAACGATTCCATTCGCGCCAGGGCGCCATTTCCGAGGTCAAAAATGGGCTGGAACTGGACTTCAAAATCGCGTTCGGCGAGCGCCCGGTCGATATCGACATTTGAAAGCCTGACCGCTTGAGCACCCATTCTTCACTTCTTCCTGTGGCTGATGAACCCAACACCTTCCCCGAAAGATATCCTTAGGGTTGGCCGGGTTAACGCTCGTTAAATATTTCCCGCCTCGGGCAATATTCCGTCAGAACGCCATTTGCCGACATATTCTCCGAATCAACGCCGGGAAAATGCGGTGATTTGCAAGACTCTTACAAGGGGCAGGACACGCTTTTTCTCGTGGGAGTTGAATAAGGCTGCGACCCGGCCCGCTCAGTAATCGAACTGTTCGCGCAAAATACGTTCATCAAGGGACTGTCCCTCGTCAAACAGGAGGGTCATGGCCGTGTCGAGATCGGCTTTGGCCTCGACATGAAGAACGTCGCGAACCTCCCGATTGTCCGCAACCGCAGCCACCGGTCGGTGTTCCGGCTCAAGCACTGAAAAGCCGACGGCCGCTGATTGCGGCAAAAGGGCCCCTTTCCAGCGCCGCGGCCGGAACGCGCTGATCGGCGTCAGCGCAAGCAATTGTGCGTCAAGCGGCAAGATCGGCCCATGGGCCGAAAGATTGTATGCGGTTGACCCTGCCGGCGTGGCGAGCAGGGCCCCATCGCAGATCAGCGACGGCATCCGCACCTTGCCATTCACCGAAAGCCGGAGTTTTGCGCTCTGGCGGGTTTGCCGGTACAGGGAGACTTCGTTGATGGCTTGTTCCCGGACCCGCTTTCCGTCCACGGTTTCTGCGATCATCATTAGCGGATAAATCACAGCGGGTTCTGCGTTATCAATGCGAACCAGCAGGTCATCGCTGGTGTAGGCATTCATCAAAAACCCTACGGTGCCGAGATTGAGGCCATAGACTGGTTGCGCATGGCCCATTTGCATGCGCAGGACTTCAAGCATGAAACCATCGCCGCCAACGGCAACAATGATATCGGCATCATCACGATCGACATGGCCATAGCGATCGCGAAGCGCATGGACGGCTTCCTGAGCTTCAGTTTGTTTTCCGGACAGGATGCAAAGTTTCACACCAGTTCCCTGTTTTCCCACAATGAATCAACAGTGGTCCAAGCTGGATAAAAGTCAATGCACGCTGGCGTAATCCGATCTTGGAAATTCGTATACGGTATAGTATAAACTTGAACTTCGTTTTCAGAATGATATGCTGCCAAAGCAAGAGCAGGAATGGCAGGATTTATGGGTGAAACGCAAACGAACACCATGTCGCCCGAGTTATTGCAGGGCGGTGATGGGGCCGATGTTGTGCATATCAGCGCAACACCAAAAAATGACCGGGCCAATATAGCAGCCGCCTTCAATATGGTTCGGCGGAATTCGATGGCGCTGGCGGCACCACTCAGCCCGGAAGACTGGCTTTTGCAGTCAATGGAAGAGGCAAGCCCGATCAAATGGCACCTTGCCCATACAAGCTGGTTTTTTGAGACCTTTATATTATTGAAACATGACCGCGACTATCGGGAGTTTCATCCGCAATTTTCCTATCTCTTCAATTCCTACTATCATCTGGTGGGCAGTATGCATCGTCGGGCTCGACGCGGGCTATTATCCCGTCCAACGGCACAGGAGGTGCGGGCTTATCGTGACCATGTGGATCTGGCGATCAACAGGCTGATTGAAAGAGCCGAAGGCCGCAAGCTTCAGACGATATTGCCGCTGATCGAGATCGGCTGCGTGCATGAAGAGCAGCATCAGGAACTGATGCAAACAGATATTCTGCATGCGTTCTTTCAGAATAGCCTTCTTCCCCGGGCCTATGAGGATGCGCCAGTCCCCGAAGCCCAAGAAGTTTCCGACCAGTCTTTTCGCGAGCCGCTACAATGGGTCGGGTATGAAGGCGGTCTGATTGAGGTTGGCGCCAGTGGCGACGGTTTCGCCTTCGATAACGAGTTTCCGCGGCACAAATATTTTCTCAATCCATTCGAGATCATGAACCGTCCGGTGACCAATCGTGACTATCTGCACTTCATTGACGATGGTGGGTATAAAGACCCCCAACACTGGTTATCCGATGGCTGGGCGCAAATCCAGGCCGAAGGGTGGGAGGCGCCTTTATACTGGCGTCGTGGCGATGATCAGACCTGGTATCAGTTTACGCTTTTCGGTGAGCGCCCGCTCTCTCTGGATGGGCCGGTGCGCCACATTTCGTTTTATGAGGCTGCGGCCTATGCCTCATGGGCGGGGGTCTGGTTGCCAACGGAACGCGAGTGGGAGCAGGCGGCAGCGCATTTGCCTGTGGACGGACATTTCCTTGTAAACGGGCGCCCGCGCTCTGCGGCAAGCCTGCCTTCCGGTGGGGCCTCCTATCCCAGGGCCATGTTCGGCACGGTATGGGAGTGGACACAAAGTCCGTACACACCTTATCCTGGTTATCGTCCGGCCCCGGGTGCGATTGGCGAATATAATGGCAAGTTCATGTCCAATCAGATGGTTTTGCGCGGCGGCTCGGCGGCAACACCCATGGGTCATGTCCGTGCTACCTATCGCAATTTCTTCCCGCCCGAGTCGCGTTGGCAGTTTTCCGGATTGCGGCTTGTCAGGTAGCAAAAGTCAAGCTTGCAGGCTGTCCGATATGGTTTGCGGGGCGCAAGACAGCGTCTATACCCGGCGCTCATTGAGTGGAGATTGATCTTATGGCGGAAAAGGCAGTAAGCGCTGGTGACCCCGGGGCATCAGGCATTTCGGTCCCCGATCCGGCGCAATGCCCTTGCCTGAAGAGTAAGGTTTGCGACGTTGAATGGCAGCTTCGCTGCGCTCTTGCTGCGCTTTACAGGCTGGTTGCGCTTTACGGCTGGGACGATCTGATCTTCACCCATATCTCTGCGCGTTTGCCCGATCATGGCGAAGGCCTGCGCTTCCTGATCAATCCCTATGGGGTTCTTTTTGACGAGATGACAGCATCATCCCTCCTGACGGTGGATGAGACTGGGGCGGTGATTGGGGATACGCCTTATTTGTCCAACCCGGCCGGCTTCACCATTCACAGTGCGGTGCATATGGCCCGCGACGATGCCCACTGTGTTCTTCATCTGCATACGCCTTATGGCGTTGCCGTCTCGGCGCAGGAAGCGGGGCTTCGGCGCTATTCGCAATTTGCCATGATCGTTGGCAATGATGTCGCTTATCATGATTATGAAGGCATTGCGACCGATCATGATGAGCGGGCGCGTATTGTCTCTGATCTTGGGGACCGGAATTTTCTGATGTTGCGAAATCATGGCACCCTGACGCTTGGGCCAAATCCGCCAATTGCCTTTCTCAGGATGTATTTCCTTGAACAGGCCTGCCGGGCACAGATCCTGGCGCAGGCGGGTGGCACGACATTGCGCGAAGAGACTGAAGCGATGGGCGAAAAAGTCCAGGGGCAGGGCGCGCCGGCCTTTATCCCGGGGTTGGGCGATCGCCTTGCCTGGCCGGGTCTCCTGCGCAAACTGTCGCGAGAAAACCCGGGCTGGGATGTGTGAGGTCATGGGTTGGGGGAGGGCGTGTTCGGGCAGGGTGGGCTAAAGATGGTGTCGGGGTCGGGCTACGCCGAGGCCAGCGAGGCCAACGCCACCGCAGCTGAGATTTGGGGCTGAGCTTCGCATGGCCGTGCCTTCAATGCCGCGTCGGTTTCCGGTTGCAAAAATTCCGACATTCGCTAGTAACCGGTTCCGGCTTGCCCCTATAGCTCAGCTGGTAGAGCAACTGATTTGTAATCAGTAGGTCCGCGGTTCGAGTCCGTGTGGGGGCACCACCAGAGCTACAGGTGCCGGGTGTCGGCATGAACATCTCAAAACCGGGGCAGGGGAATGGCCGCTAAATCCCCAA
>CAYSMJ010000192.1:0-4904 GCA_964432075.1 uncultured Caulobacterales bacterium
AGTCGGCCGCGGATCGCGATCATCATTGATGATCTTGGGCTTGATCCGGCAGCTCTTGACCGTCTTCATGACTTTGCCGGGCCGCTCACTTTTTCGTTCCTGTCTTATGGCCGTCATCTCCAGACTGCAGCTGATCGCGCCCGCGCGGCGGGGCACGGCGTGATGCTGCACCTGCCGATGGAACCGCTTGGCGAGAACGATCCCGGTCCGCGGGCCCTGACCCGCGACGGGCCAGTCAAGGTGTTCCGTCGCAATCTGGGCTGGCACCTTGATCGATTTGAGGGCTTTACTGGTGTCAACAATCATATGGGTTCAAAGCTGACAGCCGACGCGATTCGCATGGCGCGTGTGCTTGAGGCGGTGGATGATCGCGGGCTTTATTATGTTGACAGTGTCACGACGGCTGACAGCGCCGCAGAAGAGGCAGCCCTATGGACCGGCGCGCGGCTGATCCGACGGGATATCTTTCTCGATAATGATCCCGACGTGACCATCATTAAGGCGCAGTTGCAAAAGACCGAGGAAATTGCCCGCAGAACAGGCTATGCCATTGCCATTGCCCATCCGCGCGAAACAACGCTTGCAACACTCGGCCCCTGGCTTGCCAGTGCCGGATTCCGAGGGTTTGATCTGGTGACCGTCGATATTCTGATTGCGGCCGGAGAGGGGCTCAGCTTTGCGGAGCCGGAAAGTATCGTCGGCGCAAAACCTGAGGCGGCTCCGGCGCTTCGTTAGCGCATCTTTGCCTCGCTGGCGCATCTTTATTGCCTTCGATTGACTTGCAGATGCGCAAGGCCCGATGCCCGGCCAAAGCGAGGCTCAGCAGCGGGTGTTGGGACGGCTTGAAGGAGGGCGCGTCACACGGCCAATTCAGTGTTTCTTTGATTGCACATCGGTACACGCCAAACCGATGAACCGCCTTGGCGGGACGATGGTGTAACGGGCTCAATAAATCCGCATGATGCCGACAAGTCGGCCCTGAACATCAACCCGGTCCGGACCATAGATCCGGGTTTCAAAAGCCGGATTGGCCGCTTCGAGGGCTACTGTAGCGCCCTTTTTATGGAGGCGTTTGAGGGTTGCCTCCTCGCGGTCCACAAGCGCGACAACGATATCGCCGGTCGATGCATCGGTGCAGCGCTGGATCACTGCCATGTCGCCGTCATGGATACCCGCCTCAATCATGGAATCACCCTGAACCTCGAGGACGAAGTGATCGCCACCACGCAACATGCTGACCGGTGCTGAAATGCGGTCCCGCTCCATCTGGATCGCCTCGATCGGGGTGCCGGCGGCGATGCGGCCCAGAATCGGGAGTTCCGCGACACCGTCCTGGGGTTCGGTTACCACCGGGGGTTTCCCGGCCCTCGCCTTGCCAAAGGCGCCTTCCACAACCGAGGGCGAAAACGGCTTTCGCGGCGGCTGCACCCGCTGTAATGTGCTGGCCTCATCGGGCAGACGTAACACTTCAAGGGCCCGCGCCCGGTGTGGCAGGCGGCGGATAAACCCGCGCTCTTCCAGAGCCGTGATCAGACGATGGATCCCGGATTTCGAGCGCAGGGTCAGCGCTTCCTTCATCTCATCGAAAGAGGGCGATATTCCGCTTTCCGTAATTCGCTGATTGATGAAGATGAGAAGATCATGCTGTTTTTTTGTAAGCATCAGAAGGCCCTCCCGGCAAAACCGCTATACGCTTTGCCTGCAATGCAATGAAAAGTGAACAAACCGAATACGTTCTACGGATGTTCCGCTGGGGCGTCAAGCCTGATCCATAGGTTTTCCACAAGCCCTGCTGCTGCCGTGCAGCATTGACCGCCAGCATGCGAAGTGACCATTCTGCCTGCACCCACGACGTTGAAGCCACACAGGAAAGCGGATTTCGTGACTGACGCCATCCAGATTGAAAATCGCGCCCGTATTCGCCTGATCTCAATGACCCGACCGGATCGGAAGAATGCACTCACCCATGCCATGTATTCTTCCATGGCCGAAGCCATTGACAGTGCACAACATGACCCCGCCGTTCGTGTGGTGGCGATTACGGGGACAGGTGATGCCTTTACCGCGGGGAATGATCTTCAGGACTTCATGGCAAGTCCGCCCAATCTTGATGCGGAGGAATGGCCTCCGGTCTATAAATTCCTGAGAGCTATCTGCCATGCGGAAAAACCGCTGGCGGCAATTGTCAACGGCGTGTGCGTCGGCGTCGGGACGACGATGCTGCTCCACTGCGATTTTGCATACGCGGCAAGATCTGCGGTGTTTTCCGCCCCCTTTGTTGATCTTGGTGTTGTCCCGGAAGCCGGGTCATCCATGCTTTTGCCGATGCTGATCGGCGAGCGTCGGGCTGCTGAAATCCTGTATCTGGGAGACCGGATGTCGGCTGATGAAGCTGAGGCGACGGGTCTCGTCACCCGGACCTTTGATGATGATGCGCTTGTTGAAGAGGCCTGGTCCCGTCTTGAGCGACTTGCCGCCAAAGCGCCGCGCGCGGTGCGCGAGACAAAGGCACTATTGAAGAAAAATCGTCAGGATATTGAGGATCTGATGATCGAGGAAGGCCGGCTCTTCGAAGCTGCTTTGCGCAGTGCGGAATTTCAGGAAGCCGCTGCAGCCTTTATGCAGAAACGCCCGGCAAATTTCGACAGGTTCGAATAAGGCTCAGCCGGTTGCAAGAAGCTCCGTCAGCACACTGTTGAGAACACGGCGTCCGGCCTCGCTAGCGCGAAGGCGGCTGTTTTCATAAATCAACAGCCCGTCACTGAGCATGCGCTCAAGCCCCCGCCGTCTTTCGGGATGACCAAAAAAAGGATCCTCTGTAGCCAGAACGATACCGTCTTCCAGCCTGAGCCCCATCAACAGGCGCTCGGCGATTTGGTCGTCAGTCGACAGGGATTTTGCCTCTGCAAGTCCATAGCCCTTTTCCTTGCAGGCAGACAGATAGTCCGCAGGGCGCCTTTTGCACAACGTCGCCAGCTTTTTACCATGGCTGGTGATGCGGCCATGGGCACCGGGCCCGATTCCAACATAATCCTGATACGTCCAGTATAGAAGATTATGTTTGGCTTTCAAGCCGGGCCGGGCAAAATTTGAAATTTCATAATGGTCATAATCGTGGGCCCGGAGCCGGGTGACAGCATGATCATAAAAATCAGCAAGCATGCCATCATCAGGTTGGATGAGGGTCCCCCGATCAGCGGCCCGGGCAAAGGCCGTACCCGGCTCTATGGTGAGCTGGTAAAGGGATAAATGCCCGGTTTCAAAGGTAAGGGCCTGTGTCAACTGTGCTTCCCACAAGGCGAGCGACTGACCCGGCAAGCCAAAGATCAGGTCGAAGGTGACATTGCCAAAGGTGGCTTGAGCCATCCCGATCGCGCGGGCGGCCATGTCTTTATCATGATCGCGGCCAAGAAATCGAAGTGCCTCGTCGTTGAAGCTCTGTACACCAAGAGATATCCGGTTTACACCGATGGATTTCCAATCAGCCGTACACTGTGTTTTAAGATCAACTGGATTTGCCTCAAGGGTGATTTCCGGTGTCTGATGAAATCCCCAGAGCCGATCGCATTCAGCGATTACGGCGTCAAGAACCGCTGGCGGCGCGAGCGACGGGGTGCCGCCGCCAAAATAAAGACTTGTCAGCCCGCCTTGCCCGGTCAGGGTGCGGGCATACTGAAGATCGGCCCTGAAGGCACTGATCCAGGCATCCGGATCGATTGATCGAGATTTGTAAACATTGAAATCGCAATAGGGGCATATGCGTGCGCAATAGGGCCAGTGCACATAAACGCCGAGGGCAGAGCGATCGTCATCAGTCAAGTGTGGCCCCGCTTTTGCTGGCAGGGTTGCCGATTAGCCGTGACGGATCCGCGCCCTCGTAGCAGTCCATCTGGCCAATGAGCATGATTTTTTGCCAGACCTTACGCGAAATACTGGTACTGAGATTTTCTATCTCGTTGGCCGCCTGGATCAATTCTATATCCTCCACATCGCGCATATAAAGTGCGGCGATTTTACCGATCAGCGAGAGCAATTCTGCGCAATAATCAAGATAGCGTGTCAGTTCGAAACGCGTCATCTCGCGGACCGGGGAATGGGTCGTCCGGGAATATCCCATCAGAATCGCAGAAGGGTCCTTGGTCAGTTGATGCATGTCGATAATATGGGTGAGGGACCGCAGTTCGTGAATATGTTTGAGAACACGCTCGCGTTTGATCTTTTCTTCCTGGCGCATCATGAAAAACATGCCGGCAGCGAGCAGAATGAAAACATTCATGGCCGGTTCGAGCCCTTCAAACAATGCGAGGCCAGGACGTTCCTCGAAGGGCAAATGGCCTTTGCCAAGCCCCTTGAACTCTTTTGTCAGCCAGAACCCCAAGATCGTGACAACGACCATGAGCAAAGCGAAACCAACGCCCCACAACACCCGCAAATGAAGGAGGGGCTTGTGATAGATCTGCCAGCGTTCATCGGCTTTTTCCGCGACGATCACGATATCATCGCAGACCTTTTTCAGGCTTGAGGCGGGAAACCGCTCGCCGACCCTTAATGACAGGGTCTTCAGTGTCTTAATGATCGCATCCGCACGGATTTCGGAATAGGGCATGGCCAGATCCTCCTGAAAGACAGCATGGCGTGATTTGCCGACGAAATCACGGGCGCCCTTTGTCAGTCGACCGGGTGACGGAACGTTGCGGTCAACCGGAATTGACCGGGGATTGGTCCGGCGCCTCGTATAAAGGTTCGGTGATGGCAAGTTCAGTGATGATGTTTTCTTCGGGCGCAAGGGTAGAATGTCAATCGGCATTCAAAGCTGACCCCCTATCGGCATCCAATATTGACCCCCTTGGTGGTGAGCAGGCCCGGCGCTGCGTAGCCCTCACATAGCGCAGCGGCGGCGGGCC
>CAYSMJ010000193.1:0-4820 GCA_964432075.1 uncultured Caulobacterales bacterium
CGTGCCGTGGCCGCTGCGTCGATCCTTGCACTGATGGTCACGTCCGGTCTTGGTCTTTATGCGGAAGTCCAGCGACGCGAGGCGACAACCCAGCGGCTTGCCGCCGAACGCTCGCTCAAAACCGCCGACCGTGTCGCCGGTTTTCTCGTCGATACCTTCGAGATCGCAAACCCCGTCACCGAAAACCCGTCCACCATCACGGCCCGGACGATCCTTGAGCGCGGCCTCGACCGGGTTGAACGCGAACTCGAAGGCGAACCCGACGTCCAGGTCCGCCTCTGGGAAGTGATGGGCGAAGCCCACCTGAACCTCGCCCTCTATGACGAGGCGGCAGAAGCCATCGACAAAGCCTACGCAAAGCTCGACCCGAACAGCGTCGCGGCGGTGGAGAACCGGCTGCAGCGCGCAAATATTCTGTTTCGGATGGGGGATTATGAGGGCGCCTTACAAGACACTGAAGAGTTGATCGTCCGCCAAACGGAAAACCGTCCGTGGGGCCCGGTATTGAGCGGGAAGATATATCTGCTGCGGGGCTCTATCACCATGTTACAAAAAAAATCAGGTGAGGCCGATCAAGCCTTCAAAAAGGCAGCAGAATTTTTTGCCCTCGCCCGGGAGCAAACCCTGCGGGAACAGGCGATCCTGGCGAATAACCGAGGCTATCTCGCCCAGACTGATGGCGACCTTGCGACCGCTAAATTCTATTTTGAAGAAGCCATAAAAAAATGGCGCATTCTTTTTCCAAACGGCCACAGTGATCTGGCACAGACGTACACAAACCTGGCCTTGGTTCAGGATGCTCTGGGAGAGCTAGTGGAAGCACAGCGTAATGTAGCGCTGGCGCTGAAAATTCATCAGGACACCCTGACACCGCCGCATCCTAAGTTTGCATCTGCTCAGATCGTTCAGGGCCGAATTCTTGTAAGTCTACAAGCCTATGATGATGCTGAGTTTGCATACCTCGCAGCACTCAAAACGCGCGAGCAGCTTTACCCCGATGGCAGCAGAGATACAGCGGATACACTTTTATTGGTTGCAAACGTCTTGCTTTTGAAAGGCCTGCCCGTCGAAGCGATGGACTATGTTGAACAGGCGGATGGCGAGTATCGCCGTGTCGTGGACGATCCGGATGATTTCTGCTTTGCCGATCTCGCTATGTATCGCGGTATTGCTCTTGCCCAAATGGGACAGACCAAAACAGCAAACGCCTCGTGCGCGCGTGGCTCTCAGCGGTTGACGGAAATTATGGGCCCGGACCACCCTTACAAAACCGCGCTGCAAGAGCGTTGCAGCCAAGCACAAACCCTTTCTCAAATTTCTACTCAATAAAACAAACCATACATAGGAGTTCGCAAGATCATGAGTTTGAAAAAAAATGTCAAAAGGCTGGTAACTGGTCTACCGCCACTGTTATTGACCGCGGCATGCTGTTACAAAACACCAGCCGTTATCGATCCCGTGACACCACCAAAAGAGCCAACCGTTTTTGAACAAGCCGGTTGTGAGGGAACGGGACGACCGGCAGGACCAGCCATCAGCGGCGGAACCCTGCTAGGCCAGACTGACGAGGACCCGTCCGGCGGGTTTGCATCCGATCAACAATATCTCAAGCAAGGTACGCAGAGCTATGCTTACGATGCCCTTGGCGCGACGCAGGCGTTGGCCTGCGAAGGCGATGGCAACAGTCAGAGTTTTTCGTTCAGCGCACGTAGTTTATCGCTTGGCGAGGATGTTGATAGTCTCGCGGCAGCAATCGTGCCGTACAATGGAGTTGACATTTCGAGCGCAGGAGAACGCCCGACCGTTTCGGCTGTCATCGATGGTGGGCGCCTCGGTATTTATCCGGTCAAGGAAGGAAGTTGCCGGGAAGGCGACCTTTCGACCTGCGCCATCGCTGATGATTTCATTGCCAATTCAACCGGCAATCTTGACGCGAAGATAGACTATACCGTAATCGCTGGCAGTTTTGGAGCCCCACGAGCAGACTGGGAAGAGATCTCTTCGATCCGCCTATCGCTTGTTGGTGCAATAAGTGGTGGGTCTCTCAACCTCTCGCCCAATGTCGCGGACGGGGTTAAGCTCAATAACTTCCGTAAAGTCAGTACTGGTGGTAATGGTGCTTTTTACATCTGGGATACAACAACTATTTCATCGGAAATTCCGCCAAGCCTTGGCAATACTATCAGCTTGGAAGCGTCGATCAGAGTAAATACAAAATCCGAATTGATCTGCAATCAGCTGGAGAATTGTCTTCTTGTTGTTGCGTCCTTCTCAGACCCATGGCCTGACACTGGAAGCAGCGGGGTTCTAACCTTTTCATCTTTCGACCCTATTGGAAATTCTGATCTCCAGAAGAATGGGCGGTGAGTTCTCAATTTTTAGCGGCGGGCATTGTCCCGCCGTTTTTTGTCTTCAATCGTGCAAAAAAATACCGCTATTGTTCAAAGTCAACGGGTGCGCATTTGCGTTCCGTTGTGACGTCTCTGCACAGAAGCAAGAATTTCCAATCTTTGTTTATGAAAACTGTGAGTGTTCGTTGCCCCCAACGCACACCCTACAGCGTGCGTTGGATTTCCTGGACGTCAAAGCATTCGATGACGTCGCCGGCGCGCATGTCTTCATAGTTCGCAAAGCTCATGCCACATTCCTGGCCGCCGGCGACTTCCTGGACGTCGTCCTTGAAACGTTTGAGCTGGCTCAGCTCGCCCTCGTGGATAACGACGCTGTCGCGGATCAGGCGGACCTTGGCGCCGCGCTTCACATGGCCTTCGGTCACGCGGCAGCCAGCGACCTTGCCGTGTTTCGAGATGTTGAAGATTTCGAGGATCTCGGCATTGCCAATAAAGGTCTCGCGCATCTCCGGATCGAGCATGCCCGACAGGACACCCTTTATATCGTCGATCAGGTCGTAGATCACCGAATAATAACGGATCTCCACAGCGTCATGCTCGGCCGTATCGCGGGCATCCTTATTGGCCCGAACATTAAAGCCAATCACGGGTGCCTGGCTGGCTCCTGCGAGGATAACGTCGGACTCCGAAATACCGCCAACGCCGGTATGCAAAACTTTCACGCGAACTTCATCCGTCGACAGCTTTTCTAGCGAGCCGATAATCGCCTCAACCGAACCCTGCACATCGCCCTTGATCACCAGCGGCAGCTCGCGAATTTCCGCATCCTGCAGCTGCGCCATCATTGATTCAAGCGAGGTCCCGGAGGATTTCGCAACCTGTTTGTCTCGGATCTTCCGCTGACGGAATTCCGAGATTTCACGGGCGCGCGACTCGGTTTCAACGACAACAAAAGGCTCGCCCGGATCAGGCACGCCATTGAGCCCGAGGATTTCCACTGGCAGGGCCGGGCCGGCCTCGTTCAGGGTGTTGCCCTTGTCGTCGGTTATCGCGCGGACCTTGCCCCATTCGCTGCCCGCAACAATAA
Organism: uncultured Caulobacterales bacterium; assembly: GCA_964432075.1. Lineage (GTDB taxonomy): Bacteria > Pseudomonadota > Alphaproteobacteria > Caulobacterales > Parvularculaceae > CALLPQ01. The sequence goes on from CAYSMJ010000193.1 coordinate 3,439, forward strand.
CATCGCCGCGTCTGAGCGTGCCACGCTGGACAAGCACGGTGGAAACCGTGCCGCGGCCTTTGTCAAGCCGGGCCTCAACAACCGAGCCTTCGGCCTTGCAGTCCGGGTTGGCTTTCAGTTCCAGAAACTCAGCCTGGAGAAGGATCTGCTCAAGCAGTTCATCAAGATTTGTCCTCTTGAGCGCCGAAACCTCGACATCCTGAATTTCTCCGCCAAGGCTTTCGGTCTGAATTTCATATTGCAGAAGATCAGTACGCACCTTGTTCGGGTCAGCATTCGGTTTGTCGATCTTGTTGACCGCAACGATGATCGGCACTTCGGCCGCCTTGGCGTGGCTGATGGCTTCTTCCGTCTGCGGCATGACCGAATCGTCAGCCGCAACGACAATGATCACGATATCGGTGACCTTGGCACCGCGTGCGCGCATTTGTGTAAAGGCCGCGTGGCCGGGCGTGTCAAGAAAGGTGACTTTCCGCTCACCGGGCAATGTCACCTGATAGGCGCCAATATGTTGCGTGATCCCGCCAGCCTCGCCGGAGACCACATCGGTCTGGCGCAGGGCATCAAGCAGCGAGGTCTTGCCATGGTCGACATGGCCCATGATCGTCACGACCGGCGGGCGCGGTTTCAGGTCTTCCGGCCGGTCTTCGTCACCGCCAAGACCTTCTTCCACATCGGAATCTGCGACCCGTTTCACCGTGTGGCCGAGGTCTTCTGCGATCAGTTGCGCGGTATCGGCGTCCAGCACGTCATTACCGGTGACCATCTGGCCCTGTTTCATCAACTCGCGGACAAGCTCTACGGCCCGCATGGCCATCCGCTGCGCAAGTTCCTGAACGGTAATCGTCTCGGGGATGACAACCTCGCGGGCGACTTTGCCGCTGCCGACATTCTGCTGGCGTTTTTGCTTTTCCCGCTCCCGGGCGCGCTTGACCGACGCCAGCGAGCGCTGGCGCTCATCGTCATCAAGCGCATTGGCAAGGGTCAGGCGGCCAGAGCGGCGGCGCGCCGGTTCTTTTGGCTTGGTGCTGTCGCGCCGGTCGCTGTCGACGTCCTTGCGTTTGGTCTTGAGACGGCCACCCAGCTGGGCCAGCGGATTGTCCGGATCTTCCGGGTTGTGCAGCGCGGTTACCAATTCTGCGGCGGGAGCGGCGCTCTTGCCTTCCTTTTGCTGCCGACGGCGTTCACGCTCGGCTTCCTCGACTTCAAGAGCTGCGCGCGCCTCTTCCTCGGCCTTCTGGCGAGCCTCAGCCTCTTGCGCCCGGCGCGCCTCTTCTTCAGCAAGACGTTTGTGCTCTTCTTCCAAACGCGCTTTTTCTTCAGCCTCGCGTTTGGCCCGATCAGCCGCTTCAGCGGCCTCGCGAGTCTTGCGGGCGTCGGCA
>CAYSMJ010000194.1:0-4813 GCA_964432075.1 uncultured Caulobacterales bacterium
GATCACACCTTTTGTGAACGCGCTCTAAATCCGGCGAAAAGCTGAAAACAGACGCAGCCCGGCATCAAGCGGGACAATAAACAAAGCCAAATCGGCAATCCTCGCATGGGCCGGTTCCAGCCAGTCGTGAAGCGTCGGCATTTTGCCGGTCGGATTCGGGATGGAAACCCAGTCAAAAATCTTGAGATCGGATCCATAGGTCCACACCACAAACGGACCAGTAACGACGAGGAAAATCAGGGCGCCCGTCGCCACGGCGCCGGACATCCGTATCGGCCATGATCCGGGCCCGAGCGCGCGCCAGCGCCAGACAATATAGGCAAGCGACACCGGGATCATCACGGTACTGACCCCGACATGGTGCCAGATCGCTGCGATCAGGCTTGACCGATCACTCGCCTCGGAAATCTCAAAGGCAGTCCAGTACTGCCAGGCAAACAGCGCGATTGCGCCGACAAACACAAGCAGCGATGGCCAGATCACAAGCCGGGCCTGCATCGCGGTCATGACAGTTCCTCAAGCCTTGCCTTGAGCCAGTTTTCATGTGCCTCCAGCGTGGCGACCATCTCCGGCGCGCATCCGGGGTCGGCGATCAGTTCATTGATCCACAAACGGATCACCGATTCCTGCCCTTTCAGCCAGTCCTGCAAAGACCGGGTGTCGCCATAAGTGATTTCCATATTGTTCTCCTTGATCAAAATCCTGTCTGCCAGCTGAGGGTCGCTTTGAAATTCCTGCCTGACTGGCTTACCCCGGCAAAAACCACCTCATAGTCTGTATCAGTAATATTATCGACACCAAGATCAAGCCGGACCCCTTCAAGCGCCCGCGGCTCCCATACGGCATAAACATCCCCCACCACATAGCTCTCACGGACCTCGACAGGATTATTGACGGCCGTGAATTCGCCGCCGACCCGAACCCGCGAACCGAGCCGCAGATCGAGCGGATCAACCCGCACACCCGCATCGACAAAGAACAAATCTGGCTGCAGCACACCTTCCAGAAATTCACCGCTATCGGCATCAATCCCGTCAATGGTGGCGTAGTTCCCACGCAGATAAAAAAGATCAGCGTCATAGGAGAACTCCAGCTCGATCCCGTCAATCTCGGCATTCGCTATATTGATGTTCTGGCTGGTATTGCCAAATTCAGGGCCTGTACCACAGGGCGCAAACATGGACAGCATCGGGTCAAAACAGCCGAGCGGAGTTTCGACGTCAAGGCCGATCAGATTGTCCACGTTGGACTTATAATATGATCCCTTGGCGATTAACCTGTCGTTTCCGAAGATGATATCTTCAAAATCAATTCCGGCGCCAACCTCCCAGGTGGTCGAGTCTTCCGCCGTCAGATCGGGGTTGCCGATAAACAGATTTTGCACAAAAGCAGGGCCGAACGGACCCGGTGGCGCGGAAAAATCGGGGATCGAAAAATGCACCCCATCGGCAAAGGCCTCGTTGAAAGACGGGGCACGGAAGCCTTGCGCATAGTTTCCAAACAGAAGAAATTGTGGCACCGGCTTATAGGTTACTCCGACCTTCGGCGATATCTCGCTTTCCTCGATTTCGAAGACTTCGCCGTCAGCTGACGAGTCAAACCGATCCCACCGCACACCCGGAATAATGCTCAGTGTTCCGGGTAAAATCGCGTCTTCGAGCGTCAATTCTGCCTGAATGAACGCGCCGAAGAAATCGGTCTCGGCATCAGGTACACCGCCGCGCGAACCATCCGCTGTCGCCGTATCAAGACCGGTCTGGCGATCCTGATAATATTCCCCGCCATAGGTCAAGGTCAGCGAAGCTTTAGAACTCAACGCAAAGCGCGAGCGGTTATCGATAAGAAAACCAAAGGTCTCGACTTCGCGGTCTGTCGTCCTCGGATTTTCGACCTCATCTTCCTCAACACCGCTTTCGGAGAGATAGCCGACCAGATTGAAATTGACCAACGGACTATCGGGATCCCAGTTGACGCCGCCCTGAAAGGTGTTTGCCTCGACGTCACGGAAAACCAGCGGATTGCCAGGCGCGGCCAGATTTGCCCCTTGCGGATTCTGCGGGTCGGTCGCATCCGCACCATAGCGGATCCAGCTTGCATAAATCTCCACCTCGTCAGACGGGCGGACCGTCAGTTTCAGGAGTGATGACAGGATTTCATCGTCTGCCGGAAGCGTTGTATCATTACCCAGATCAATATTGCCTGAGTCCCGGTAAGTCAGATGGCCAACCACATCAACAAGCCCGTCATCGGATTGCCAGACACCCGTTCCCCCAGCCCGGAATTCATCATTGACCGACTGGTAACCGGTGGTCAGCCGCAGAGCGGCGCGCTCGCCCTCCTGAAGGATATCCGCAGCGGTGATCGTTCTGGTGGCGATGACCCCGCCAAGGGCGCCGGAACCATAAAGCGCCGATGTCGGCCCACGGACCACTTCCACTGCCTGGACAAGGTCAGGATCGACAAAAAACCGCCCGTCATGACCGGAGACAAAGCTCTGACGCGCGCCATCGAGAAAGATCAGGACGCCCTGGCCTGAGAGGCCGCGAATGCCCGGTGCATCGCCGGTGCGACGCGGACCGGAGTCGAACTGGGCGCCGGGTATGGCAGCAAAGACATCGCTGATGGTTGACGGGTTGAAATCAAGAATCGCCTCGCGATCAAGGACGCTCACCTGTCCGGCATAATCAAACGCCGTGATCGGATTGCGCGTCGCATAAACCGTGATCGTGTCGAGATCGGCCGGCTCGATTGCCAATGGCGCTACCGCCGCGGCAGCATTTTCCGGCACACTTGCAGCCCCATTTGGGGCTGCAGTCTCGGCTGCCGCTGCCGCCAAAGGCGAGCCCATAAAACCAAGGCCAACACAAACCGCCATCCAACCCGCATTATTCAAAGCTTGAACCTTCATACAAAACCTGCCAAAATTACTTGCAACTCATTCTCGTTAGCGATAATAATCCGAAAAAATCGTTATTGCAACTCAGAATTGCTCGCGTTATTAAGTTTCAGCGAGTGTGAAAGGAAATCCATGACTTCTGCAGCAAACCGCGCCGCCATCGCGAGGGCATTGGGTCTCGGATTGGCCGTGGCCGCACTTTTGTCTGCCTGCACCACCGCAGAGACAACCAGAACAGCGACCACAGGCGCTGGTGATGGCGGTGGCGGTGGCGGTGGCGCAGCCTCACCGGCGACAGTCATCGCACCCGCAGCGCCCCCCGCTGACCGCTCCATGCAAGCGGCAGATTTCCAGCAGGACAGGGCAGCAATTCTCGCCATGGAGGGCGACCACCGGGTCTCTTTTGATTTTCGCGAAACGGTTCCTTTTGTCGAGGAATATGAGCTGAAATCGAAGGTCAGCGGCGGCTATGAGGTTGTCCGGGTCATTGAGGATCGCGGTGATTTTATCAGCCTGCAACATATTCTTGTGGTCGGCGGGGACGAAGGCATGGCAATCAAACACTGGCGTCAGGACTGGAAGTATGAGCCGGACCGGGTGCTGGTTTTTGTCGGCGGCAATGCCTGGAAATGGCGTGAGGTGTCAGATATTGAGCGCGGGGGCGCCTGGTCACAGACGGTCTATCAGGTGGATGACGCACCACGTTACGGCGCGGTGGGCCGCTGGGAGCACGATGCCGGAATATCCGAATGGACCCCGCCCGCCGAATGGCGCCCCCTGCCCCGCCGCGATGCAACGACCCGGGACGATTATCACACCATCGATGCGGTCAACCGCCACGCGCTCATGCCCAATGGCTGGGTGCATGAGCAGGACAATTCCAAGCTGATTCTGACGGGTGAAAGGCCGGAACTTCTGGTGCGCGAGGTCGGTGTCAACACCTATATCCGTACGGATGAATTTGATGTGTCGGTGGCACTTGATTACTGGGCTGAGACCGAAGCCTTCTGGGGCGGTATACGCGCCAAATGGACCGGGATCGAACAATCAAATGACGCGTTCGGTCTGACCATTCAGGGTGAACCGGAGGAATTGTATTTCCAGATTCTGGGTCTCGCCGAGGAAGTCCGCAGCGGCGAAAAAGAGGTGCCTGTTGCCATTGATGAAGCCAAAGCAATCATCGACAGCTATACGGTCAGCGAGATCGGAACACTTGCAACGCGTATCGGCGGCTGATCAACCTTAGCCGTTAAAAATGCGCGGCATTTTGAAAAACAACCGGTTTTGTCCACGACAGGCATCTTAAGCCTGTCGCGGGCCGCCACAAATTCCGGAAAAAAGGTGGTTCTCGTGGACAGCGATCATCGCCTCAAACATCCGGATCTCCAGAAATTATTTAAGCGCGTTCACAAAAGGTGTGATCGTCGATGGTCCCCATCCATCGACTTGGTTTCGAACGCGCGACACCTCAAGACTCTAGACTGCGTTTTTGGTTCAACAAAAAAAACGCAGTCTAGTATAAAGATGAAGGGCGATTTCCTTGCAATTATTGCCATTTCCCCGTCATGCCGCCGCAAAACCGCCCCATGGATTGCTAATCTTCGCTACGCTCCGTCCGGGATCAAGGCGGTTATGGATAGCCTTTTCGGGGTCAATCCCGGCGCTTCAAGACCGGCAGTGAAGACAGGCCGCGACACCCACCGGCTCGCTCAGATCCTGCCTTAACGTGCAAAGCCGTGCAGGTCGGCGCGTTTTTTGGCAAGCTGGTCGATCTCCATTAGCTCGCGCGCAAAGGCTTCGAAACGCGACAGCGGGATCATGTTGGGGCCGTCCGACGGGGCCTTATCGGGGTCGGGGTGGGTTTCTGCAAAAATGCCGGCACACCCCACCGCCACCGCCGCGCGGGCAAGGCTTGGC
>CAYSMJ010000195.1:0-4782 GCA_964432075.1 uncultured Caulobacterales bacterium
TTCCTTGCCATCAAGACGCAAGACCACTTCGACGTTCTGCTGATCGCCGACAAGCCTGTCGTCAGCACCCAGATCATCGATCCGGAAAGCGACACGGACACTCTCCCTTACAATCCCATAGCGCGGAGCCTCGGTAAGGGTAATCTTCCGGTCATACTCATCCGGGTGCCCGGTCAACAAAACATGAAAGGGCACGTCTTCGGGCAGAAGCTGCCGAATTGCCTCGGCGACGGCCTGTCTGTCGACATCTTCCAGAAGAATATCGCTGGCCTGGCCATCGGTTATCACAAAGACGCCGCCAAGCTGTGCGCGCGGGGTGTCTGCGATAAAGGCCTGAACGGTCTCAAGTGTTCTGGTTTCCTGATCACCCTCAAGACGTTTTTCAATGATCTCAAGCGTATCAGTCTGATCAAGCGAGCGCACCATTCGCTCACGGATCATCTCCGTGGTTTCCGGACGGTCGCCAAGGCCCTGGCTCGCGCTTACATCGGTAATCACGAGAACATTGGTTGGGAGCGCTGTCCGATCCGCCTCCTGCCACTGGGGGTTTGCAACAAGCCCCAACAGGGCCGCCACCGCCGCCGCCCGCAACAGGCCTGTCGCCCCGAGCCGCCAAACGTAAAAAAGGCTCACGACAAGCGCGAGACCCGCCAATAGTGCGATCCAGATAATATCTATATACGGATCAAAAGTAAGGTTGGAGATCATGGCCTCCTGTCCTGACGGGGGTTGGCGGCGCTGTCCGGACGGCCCAGCCGGCGCAACAGGATTCCGGTGTGAACCTGATCGGTCTTGTAGTTTCCGGTAAAGGCGACCATCGCCATATTGATCCCGGCACGAAGCGCAAATTCACGGGCGCGCTCGCCCGCAGTTCGGGCTGACGGCAGCATCGGGCGAACAGGGGTGCCAACACCATCACGCGCCCAGGCGCCGATCCAGTCCCGGCCACCGATGATCAGCGGGGTCACCCCGTCATTGATTGCCTGGCTGCGCGCCACCCAGACCGGCTCAATTTCGGTCCGCCCGCGCAGATCCGGGATCAGGTAATAGCTCCTCGTAAGCACATGGTCCTCGGGAAGCTGAACAAGGGGCGGGATATTCATGCGGGTCAGGATTTTCCGCAAGGCTACCGCCTCCGGCGTTTCCTGTCCGGGCAAGGCGCGCTCTTCATCACGGGTATCGAAAATCACAAGCCCGCCCAACCGCATGAAGTTCTCGATATTGGCGAAGGCTTCATCCGGCAGGGTTTCATCACCGGGCTCGACCGGCCAGTAAATCACCGGATAAACCGAAAGATCATCTTCGGCCGGGTCAATCGCAACCGGTAGTGCCGGGGAAACCGTTGTCCGTCTCGACAACTCTCGGCTAAGCGAGGCCAGACCCATTTCGGCGAGGCGGTTTGTCTGTGCGTCATCGGATCGGACCCAGGCAAACCGGGTCTCTAGCGCGGCGGCTGCCGTGCGTTCATCGATAGGCGGGTCAAGGGGCGGCTGCGCGTGTGCCGCATCGACCACAAGCAAAACCCCCAGCAGGCAAGCCAGAGCGAGGCCAGCCGCCATGGCTGGCGGTGCCGCCGCTTTATCGCCCTCTGTGCTTTTGGCCGCCCCGGGCAGGACCAGACCCCGTTGCAGAAATAGCGTCGCCATGGCGTCCGCCAGCAACAGCAACACGGCAAACAGAAACAAAGGCGGCGACAGCGGCGTTGGCGGTGAAAGCGCATAGCCCTGGACCGGGACGCCGCGCAGATCCATAGAATCGAGAGGCGCCTCGGGCGGGACGGCGTTTATGGCAACAGGCGTCTGCACACTGCCATACAAGCCAGGCGGCACGGCAAGTGACGGGCCCTGGGCTGCTTCCCCCAGCGTTATCGCCGCAAGCGAGGGGGCCGGTTCAACAAGCTCTCCGCGCCCGGTCAGCATACGCACTGGTGCATAACGCGCTGTTTTCCGGTCGCTGACGGTTTCTTTCAGCATATCGGGGCTGACGACCGCCAGAAAGGTGAGCTTTCGCATCATATCAATAAAAACTTCGGACAGGGATAAATCCGCCCAGCTTGGCGTCGCCGTTGTATGAACAAGGGCGATCAGCCCGCGCCCCTGCCGAAGGCCGGTGACGATCGGCGTCCCGTCGGCGAGGCTGGCCCAGGTGCGGGCGCTTGTCTCGCCGCCCGGCTCGGCCAGCACCTGCTGACGCACAACAACATCATCGGGAATGGCCAGACCTGCAAACGGGCCTTCCGGTTCAAATGACCCCAAAGGCTGCGGCGTATCCCATGTCAGGGTACCCCCGAGGGCGCGTTCGCCGCGCCGCAGCGCCACCGGAAGCAAAGGCGGATTGGTATCAAGCGCCGCATCGGCAAGACGCGGCCCAGCAAACCGGATGAGAACCCCGCCGGCCTCAACCCAGCCGGTGAGCGCGCGCTGTTCATCGTCCCTGAGCCGGCCAACATCATCAAGCACGATCACGGAAACATTTGCAGCCACAAGCTCGCCGATAGACCCGCTTTGAAACTCGGCATAAGGCGCCATGGCCTGGCGGACATAATGATTGCCGGTGAGAAGCGCCGCACTTTCTTCCCGGCTCGAGGGCACAAGCCCGATCAGCGCCCGGCGATCCCGGGCATCGGTCAACCAGACCGCGCTGGCCTGCCGGCGTCCCTCAAGGTCGAGCCGGGCAAGATCATTTCGCAGGGCCAGCGGAAGATCGATCGTGATCCGGGTTTCGACGTCACCATCCGGCAAGGCCACCGGCTGGCGATCGAGCTCCCGGCCGGTGCGGGTTCGCGCCACCAGGGTGCCCGCCCAGGGGCCATCCGTGTGCGACCGTCTTATTCTGACTGTCAGCCCATCGCTGTCACCGGCTGTCACGTGATCGACGGCGAGAACCCCCTCGCCGGCCTCAACATAAACGCTCAGCGATCCGGCCTCTGAAAGCGCTGTCAGAAAGGCCCGGTCAACCGCCTGATCAGCACTTGCCAGATGATCGGTGAGGTAGACAATTCGAGGCCTCAAATCACCCGGCAGCCTGCCAAGTGCTTCCGCGAGATCATCGGCCATGGATCGATCTGCGCGTAACGCCGAAAGCGGCAAGCGTTTGATCCGCTGTTCAAAGGCGGCCGGTGTCAACGGCCCTTCGATCCGGTCACGCGGGGCCTTTCGATCCGGGGCGGTTGGCAGCAGATAGAGCGCTCGGTCCGATTGGCGGGCTTCGGCCGCAAGCGTCGTGGTAAGCTCTTCGCGCTGACGCCATCCCGGCGCGGCGGCAAAGCTGTTGTCGACGACGACAACCAGCGGTTCGTCACCGGTTTCGGTGGGCGGTGCGTTGAGCACAGGCCTGGCCAGACCCAGAATAATCAAGGCAGCCAGCAAAAGACGCAGGAGCAGCAACCACCAGGGCGTGCGTTCCGGCGTTTGTTTGCGGTCCGCCAGACGCTCGAGAAGCATAAAGCCCGGAAACCAAACCTGCTGCGGCGCCGGCGGGGTCGTGCGCAATAGCCACCACAGAACGGGCAGCAAGGCCAACGCCGACAGGATCAGGGGGGTGGTAAAACTGAGCGCGCCGAGACCCGGCATCAATGACCTCCCCCGACGGCGCTCGCCTGCGGGCCGTTTTCAAAAAACGCGATCACTGGCGACAGGCCGGCGCGTGCGGGCGTGTCCGTGCGGTGGGGAACCAGCGGCCAGCCAGCCGTCAGCGCCAAACGCTCGATCCGCGCCACATGCGCCGAATAGGCCGCCCGGTATTCATCCCGCAAGGACCCGGCGCGGCCAAACAGGAGACGGCCCGGCCCTTCCATATCGAGGAATTCGGTTCGCCCCCGAAACGGAAAACTTTCCTCAGCGCTGTCGAGGACCCGTAGCAAGACCCCATGGACCCCGCGCGCTGCGAATATCTGCATGGCGCGCCCGAGGATTTCAGGATCCATGAAAAAGTCGCTGATCATCACGATCCGCTGGCCCGGCCGGGCGCTGATGTTTACCGGGACCTCGTGCGTAGCCTCGGTTTCACCGTGATCGAGATGCTCAAGGACCCGGCGGGCCGTCCCCCGGCCCTGAAACAGGCGGCTCGTGCCTGTTGGCGAGGCCGAAGCGCCGCCGATCACCCCGACCCGCTCTCCGGCATCAGCCAGCACGATGGCAAGAGCAACGGTCAATATATCGGCACGAAACCGCTTGGTGGGGACGTCTGGTGACGAGCCATAGGCCATCGAGGCGGTCGGATCGCGCCAGATCCAGACGGCGTTGGCGGCCTCCCATTCGTTCTGGCGGACATAAAGATGGCTGCCGGAGCGTGCAGACTGGCGCCAGTCAATGGCGCTGACCGGATCGCCAAAGCTGTAGGGGCGATGTTGCCAGAAGGTCTCCCCGAGCCCGGCCCGGCGGCGACCATGGCGGCCATAGGCAAGCGAAAAGGCAATCTTTTCGGCGGCAATCTGCACCCGCGAAAAATAGGCCGCTGTGGCTTCGGCTTCCGCGCGCAGGGCGCGCGCGCTGTCGGACGCCGTCATGTCGGGGCTCAAAGGATCTTCTCGCAAAGCTCTTTTATCAGGCTATCCACGGTAACGCCCTCGCCCCGGGCGGCAAAATTCAGCGCCAGACGATGTTTCAGCACCGGCTGTGCCAGATGACGCACATCGTCGAGCGAGGGGGCATCGCGGCCATCGATCAGGGCCCGCGCCCGAACCGCCAGCGACAGGGCCTGACTGGCCCGGGGCCCGGGACCCCACGCAACCAGCGCATTCACCCGATCCCCGGCGCCTTCCCCGGGACGGGCACTGCGCAC
>CAYSMJ010000196.1:0-4777 GCA_964432075.1 uncultured Caulobacterales bacterium
ACCCGGCGTGTCTTTCTGCGTTCAGGGGCAAGGGTGTACCCCAAACGCCCCCGGTCTGCCATGTTGCTTTCATGAAAGATTGACTGGATTGCGGCAATACGCAGCCTCGGTTTTTCCGGGTAACAGAGCAAAACAAGGGCCATGAACACAGGCAAACCCTTCTGGGAAACCAAAACCCTCGACGAAATGGACGAGACCGAGTGGGAATCGCTGTGCGATGGCTGTGGTCGCTGTTGTCTTGTGATCCTGATCGACGAGGACACCGCCGAGATCCACGAAACCGATGTGGCGTGCCGGTTATATGACCCGGCGACACGGCGCTGCCGCGATTATGAACACCGGGCTGCCCGCGTACCCGATTGTGTGACTCTGACCCCGCGCACGGCCCGCGCGCTCGACTGGATGCCGCCAAGCTGCGCCTATCGCCGGCTTGCCCGCGGCGAGGGTCTGCCGGAATGGCATCCACTGATCACCGGCGATCGCGAAAGCGTTGTGCGCGCCGGGGTCGCGACAGCGAAGACGCTTCTGTCGGAGGACGATATCCGCGAACAGGACCTGCCGGGCCGCGTGCGCGCCCTGCGGGCTGGCTGACGGACGGGCACGCCGCGCCACGATGCCGGGGAGATTAGAGCGAGTTCAAAAAAGTGTGATCGTCGATGGTTCCCATCCATCGACCTGGTTTCGAACGCGCGCCCCCTGAAAAATCTGGGCTGCGTTTTTGATCCAACAAAAAAGGAACGCGGTCTGGGGCTGTTTGCCCGCGGATCTGACCGGGTATGGACCCTAATAGGCCGCGCTTGCATCTTGTGTTTCGCCCGGGTGGCCGGCGCGATCGAGGGCGTCCTGCAGTTCCTTCGGTTTGTAGTTTTCGTCATGCTTGGCGAGGATCAGATCGGCGTCAAAAACGCCATTGGCGCCAAACCGGCCCTGGGCAATCACGCCCTGACCTTCGCGAAACAGGGCTGGCAGGATACCGTCATAGGTCACGGTCACCGTGGCGCCGCCATCGGTGACGTCGAAAATCTTCTCAACGCCAGCGCCATCCCGCACGCTGCCTTCGGCCACAAGACCGCCAAGACGGATCCGCCGAGCCGACTGGGTCAGCGGCCCGTCGAGGTCCGAGGGGGCATAGAAATAGTCGATATTCTGGCTGAGCGCGGTGATGGTCAGCCCCGTTGCGCCTGCAATCAGGAGCGCCCCGCCGCCAAGAAGCATCAGCCGTTTGTTGCGTTTTCTGGGTACCATAGGGCCGATGTACGCCTTGCATCCAAAAACACAAGATGGCCGGTTTGCGCTGCGGCGATTGTGATGACACCTTAGAGAATGCAGATCATGGGCTGAGAATACTGACGGCCCTTGCTCTCGACCCTCGAAAAATTTGGGGCCGTCGGCAAGCGCGACTGCGCGCCCGCGCTTTTGCGCGAAAGCCGGAAATTCTGACCGGTCAAAATTTCGGGCCCCCAGAACAAGCCCCCTTGCGAAGGGCGGCGAGGCGGCAGAAGAAAAAAAGATGACAATGAACACAGATCAGACTGACGGGGACCAGACTGACGCGGGCGCACTCCTGAGCGTTCGCAATCTTGGCTGCGACCGGGGCGGGGTGCCGGTTGTGCGCGGGGTCGACCTGAGGCTCGCGGCCGGTGACAGCGCACTCCTGTTTGGCCGAAACGGGTCGGGCAAATCCAGCATCCTCCTGGCGCTTGCCGGGCTTGTGCGCGCTGTGGAGGGGACGGTTGATCGCGCCGTGCCGCTTGTCTTTGCCGGCCATGACGGGGCCTTCAAACCGGCGCTTACGGTTTTCGAAAACCTGGCCTTTCACGCCCGCAGCTATGGCGTTGACCGGGCCGTGATCCCGGCGGTGCTGACGCAGGTCAATCTGGCGGACAAGGCGGAAAGGCGGGCCGGGCGGTTGTCGGCCGGACAAAAAAGGCGTCTGTCGCTGGCGCGCTGCCTGTTGTCGCGGCGTCGGCTTTGGCTTCTTGATGAGCCCATGGCCGCGCTTGACCGTGAAGGGCAGGCCCTTGTTACTGATGTATTGCGGGCGCATCTCGCCGCCGGGGGGGCCGCAGTAATCGCGACCCACCAGGACCTCGATCTTGCGTGCAACGGGGCGTGCAACCGGATCGCCCTGCAATGAGGCAAACCGTGGCGGACCATCGCAGCGGGTTTGCCCGGCGTTTTGCGGCCCTGACCGGGCGTGACGTGCAGCTTGCCTTGCGCGGCGGTAGCGGCTGGTTTCATGCGCTGTTTTTCTTTCTTGTGTTTGTCGGCCTTGCCGGCTTTGCCCTTGGCCCGGCCCCGGAGGCCCTGGCCACGGCAGCGGCGGCTATCGTCTGGCTTGGGGTCAGCCTTGCGCTGCAATTCGCGGCGGTGAACCTGTTTCGTGAAGATCTTGATGACGGCACGCTCGGCGTTGAAGCGGCAGAACAGGAAAGCCTTGCCGCCTATCTGGCTGCCAAGATTGCGGCGGCCTTTTTCCTGATCGCCCTGCCCATGGCGTTATTGCTGCCCCTGGTGTTTGTGCTGTTTTCGATCCCGCCGGGGCTTGCCTTGAGCGCCAGCATGATTGTTATTGCCGCGGTCCCGCTGCTTGTGCTGGCCAATATCGTTGCGGCGGCCCTGACGGCGGGGCTCCAGGCGGGCGGGCTTCTTGCGGCCGGTCTGTCAGCGCCGTTGCTGGTACCGGTCCTGATTTTCGGGATCAGCGCGACCGAAATCATGATCCTTGAAACCCGCTGGGCCACATTTGAATTGTTGCTGCTTGGGGCGCTTACTATGTTCTATGCAGCGGTACTGCCGCCATTTGTCCTGTTGGCACTTCGCCTCGGGCTCGAATAATCATCGCTCCTCGTGAGGACAAGAAGGCGATATGTTTTCCTATTATGCCAATCCTGCCCGTTTTGAAGGCCTTTCGCGCGCCCTTGGCCCCTGGCTGTTCGGGCTGTTTTTGCTGCTTCTTGCGGTCGGATTGCCCCTCGCGCTGGTCTATTCGCCCGAAGATTATCTGCAAGGGGCTTCGGCGCGGATCATGTACATCCATGTGCCCGCTGCATGGATGGCGACAATCAGCTATACGTTTATTGCAGGGGCCAGTGCGGTTGCGTTTATCTGGCGCCACAATCTCGCCGACCGGGCTGCCCGTGCGGCAATCCCCGCTGGCATGGCCATGACTTTCCTTGCCCTTGTCACCGGGGCCATCTGGGGCAAGCCCACATGGGGGGCCTGGTGGGTCTGGGATGCGCGGCTGACCTCTGTCCTTGTCCTTCTGTTTATCTATATGGGCCTTGCCGCCGTCTGGGACGCGCTCGATGACAAGGCCAAGGCGGCGCGATATGCGCGGATTCTTGCGCTTGTCGGCTTTATCAATATCCCGATCATCAAATTCTCGGTTGACTGGTGGAATTCGCTGCATCAGCCCGCGAGCCTCATCCGGGCCGATGGCCCCACCATTGACGCTTCCATGCTGGCGCCGCTTCTGGTGATGATCGCAGCCTATACGGTGTTTTTCGCATGGCATGTGATGACAGGCATCGAGGCGGAAATCCTCGAAGCCCGGGCAAATCGTCAGGAAAGCGCACGGATATCACGGCCCACCGTCGTCACCGGTCCGATCGAACGGGTCGGGGAGGGCCCGGCCCATGGATGAGTTTCTCTCCATGGGCGGCTTTGGCACCTATGTCTGGCCGGCCTATATCATCAGTCTACTGATGATTGGTGGGCTTATCGTCGCCCGGTTCCGCCAGATCAGGCGGCTGCGCAAACGCGAAAATCCTGAAAAACGGCCGGATCCGGATCAATAACCGGCTTATTCTGACCGCGGCTCATTTTCAATCTTCCAGGCGCGCTTGATTTTCTTTGCCAGACTCCAGCGGTGGACTTCGCTGGGTCCGTCATAAATGCGGAAGGCGCGGACTTCACGGAAAATCTGTTCAACAATGGTGTCGCCGGTGACCCCCGTGCCACCCATGACCTGAACACAGCGGTCGGCAATCCGCATCAGCCCTTCGGAGACGGCGACCTTGGCCATTGAACTTTCGACCGTACCCAGCGCCCCGGTGTCAAGAATGCCGGCGCACCAGTCGATCATCAGTTCACATTGTTTCAGGTCAATCTGGTTGTCGGCCAGCATAAACCCGATGCCTTCATGGTCGATAATCAGCTTGCCAAAGGCTTCCCGGCGACAGGCATAGTCAGTGGCGATTTCATGGGCACGGATGCAACCGCCAAGCCAGCGCATGCAATGGGTAAGCCGCGCCGGTGCAAGACGCACCTGGGCAAGGGTGAAGCCGTCGCCCGGATTGCCGAGCATCCGGTCGGCTGGAATCCGCAGGTTTTCAATCGCAACAACCGCATGCCCGCCAGGCATGGAGGAATCGATCGTATCGAGAATCCGTTCAATACGGATCGCCGGGTCAGGCAGGTCGAAAAGAAACATCGACGCCCCTTGTTCCGTCTGCGCCATGATGATCCCGATTTTTGCACCCTCGGCGCCGGTGATGAAGGCTTTGCGGCCATTGACGACCCAGTGATTGCCATCCTGTGTGGCTGTCGTCTTCAACAGGGATGGATCGGACCCCGCGCCCCCATCGGCCGCCGGTTCGGTCATAAAAAAGGCCGAGCGGGCTTCGCCGCTGACAAGAGGGCTCAAAAACCGCTCTTTCTGGTCAGTATTGGCGACCTTTCCGAGGAGATACATATTGCCCTCGTCCGGCGCCATGACATTGACGGCAAGCGGCCCGAGGGGCGACAGACCGGCCGCGCGCAGCACCAGCGCCGT
>CAYSMJ010000197.1:0-4669 GCA_964432075.1 uncultured Caulobacterales bacterium
CCGAGCCGGGGGATAATGGATGACGCCCCCGGCCCGCTCGCGCGCAAGCTGCGCGCCGATCCGCCCCAGCGCAGCTGCAATGTCGGATCGGGCAAATCGCTTGCGCCATTCCGGATGGAGGCTGTTTTGATCAATCATCATGGTCAGAGACCTTACTACCGGGTTGAAAACCGGTGCTCTATCCGGCTTCGCCATGGTGTTGAAGTCAGGGCTTGACTTTCGCACACATCTTCCATAAATGAACAGAGTTCATAAACAATGTCGGGCGCCACGACCCGATTGCCGACCCCAGCGCGAGGAAACACCGCGATGCGATCCCACTTGTTTCGATTGGCCTATTGGGCCGTTTCGGTGTTCTTTGCGCTCACCGCGATGCCGCTCATCACCCTGCCCGGCCGCGCCCCGATGATGGGCTGGATCCGCCTTTATACACGAACAATCGTTTTCTGCCTGCGAACCCTTGCCGGAATTCGCGTCGAGGTCAGGGGAGCCGAAAACCTCCCCGATCAACCGGCAATCATCGCTGCCAAGCATCAGAGCTGGGGCGACGGTATCATCATGTTTGCCGACCGCGGCAATCTCGCCTTCGTGACAGGCGATCACCTTGAACGCCTGCCGCTGCTCGGATTTATCCTGCGAAAAATGGGGGCCATTATTGTCGACAATTGTGGCGGCGCCCATGCCCGCGCGAAGCTTGTCTCCGACCGGATCAAGGCCGAGGCTGACGATAGCCGCCATATCCTGATCTATCCGGAGGGACATCTTTCGGTTGCGGGCCAGAAACATCGCTATCGCAAAGGCGTTTATCATCTTGCAGTCGGGCTGGACCGGCCGTGTGTCCCTGTGGCGACAAATCTGGGCATCTTCTGGCCGCAGCAGCAATGGACCCTGCGCCCCGGGACAGCCATTCTTGAATTCCTGCCGCCCCTGCCCCCGACGCTCGAAAAGGACACCTTCATGCAACGCCTTGAAGAAGTGATTGAAACCCGGTCAAACGCGCTGGTCACGCAAGGGCTGGCCCGCACTGGCGAAACCCTGCCTGCCGCCATGGCCGAGGGCGAAGGCGAATGCGAAGGCGATCGTCAGGCTACCGCCTAAAGGCCGAAAGACCGACCCATGAGCACCACACCACTCCTTTTTCAACGCCGTTTTCTGCCCATGTGGCTTGCCCAGAATTTCGGCGCGCTGGCGGACAATATGAACCGCCAGGTGCTGCTGATTGGTGTGCCATTCGGGATCATCAATCTCTCGGGTTTTGAAACCAGTGATGACGCCATCCCATTGATCGGCGCCCTGTTTCCCATCGCCATGCTGATCGGCTCGCTCTATGGCGGCCAGATCGCTGAGAAAGTCGAAACCGCACGCATGTTCCGGCTCACAAAGCTTGCTGAACTCGGGCTGATGGGCCTGGCAGCGCTCGGGCTTTTGTCGGGACAAGGATGGTTTATCGTTGCCGCCCTTTTTGGAATGGGCCTGCAATCAGCCTTCTTCAATCCGGTTCGCCAGGCGGCCATGCCGAAATATCTGTCAACGCAAGAGCTGGTTCGGGGCAATGGTCTTTGCAATGCAGGCATTTTTACCTGTATTCTTCTGGGCTACGGGATAGGCGGCTATCTCATCGGGCTTGAAGAGGGGGCCTATTTCTGGACGGCCCTGGTGCTTGTGGCGTTTTCCGTCCTCGGGCTTGTGGCTGCCTGGGCAACCCAGTCGGCGCCAGCAACAAACCCGTCACTTGTACTTGACTTCAATCCGGCACGCCAATTTGCGCAGATTGCCGGCTTTGCCTGGCAGGAAAAATCCGTACTCCATCCGCTTGCAGGAGCGGCGTTTTTCTATTTCGTCTCGACCGGGATTACTGTGCTATTGCCGATCTATACCCGCGATACGCTCGGCGCCAACCCATTCGCCGCAACAATCATTATGCTGATTTTTGCGATCGGAGCCCTGTTCGGGGCGAGCGCTGCGGTGCTGTTGTCGAAGGGGCGAAGCGGCTTTGGGTTTTCTGGGATTGGTATTTTCTGTGCCGGCCTGTCGGGTATTGGGGTCGTTCTTGCGGCCGCTACCATCGGTAAGGCGTCACCGGAGGCGCCCCTGCGCACGGTGGAGACACTCTTCTTCACCCCTTCCGGGGCCATGTTGGCCGCTGCCCTTCTCGGGACATCGGCGTTTATGGGCATGTTTCTTGTACCCTTGCAGGCCGCGGTCCAGCGCCGGGCCCCTAGCGCCCGACGCGCCCGCATTCTTGCCTTTGGCAATATCCTGAATGCCATAACCGCTTTTCTGGGATCGCTCTCGATTCTGGGCGTTACCCGCACCGGCTTTGACCCAAATGCCGCATTATTCATTGTTTCCGTAGCGCTTTTTGCCGTCGCAGGCTACATGTTATGGCGCCGGGGGAAGATTGAGGACGGACTTTACGACCAGCCCGCGACCTTGAGTGCGGGACAGGCACCGGCCTTACCAGGATGAGGATGGATCTTGACGGTACTGGTGACAGGTGTGGCCGGGTTTATCGGCTTTTATACAGCACAGGCGCTTCTTGCCCGGGGTGAGACGGTTGTCGGGCTCGATAACCTCAATGCCTATTATATCCCGGCGCTCAAACGCGCCCGGCTGGACAAGATCGGCGCGCATCCGGCGTTTACCTTCATTGAGGCCGACATTACCGGGCCCGAGGGCGTTTTCGCCGCGCTGGCCCCATATCGGATCGACCGGATTATCCATCTCGCAGCACAGGCTGGCGTGCGCTACTCGCTGGAAGCGCCCTTTTCCTATGTCGACGCAAACATAACCGGCCATCTGGCTCTGCTTGAATATGCCCGTCACCACGAGGTCAGTCACGTCGTCTATGCCTCTTCGTCATCAGTTTATGGCCGAAACACCAAAGCGCCCTTTTCCGAGACGGACATCACGGAACTGCCCGCCTCCCTTTATGGCGCGACCAAGAAAGCCGACGAACTCATGGCATCGGCTTATGCGCATCTCTACGCCATCCCGCTGACAGGCCTTCGGTTCTTTACCGTTTATGGCCCCTGGGGCCGCCCGGATATGGCCTATTGGATTTTTACGGAGAAAATGCTGCGCGGTGAGCCCATCGCTGTCTTCAACCATGGCCAGATGGCCCGGGACTTTACCTATATCGATGATATCGTCGCGGGCATCCTCGCCGCCCTTGACCATCCGCCCGCACCGGACCGGGCCTTTCATCAGATCTACAATCTCGGCAATGACAAACCCGAACCCCTGCTCAGCCTGATCGAGGGCCTTGAACGCGAATTCGCGATGACCGCCGACAAGGACTTTCAGCCCATGCAAAAAGGGGATGTGGAAAAAACCTGGGCGGATATTTCCAAGGCCCGCCGTGAGCTCGGCTATCAGCCGAAAACCAGTCTGGCGGAGGGATTGGCACATTTTGCGCATTGGTGGAAAAGTCTGGAACGCCCCTTTTGATGGGGGAAAAGGACGCCCCGGATGCGGATTCATTTTGCGTTGGCCTTAAAACATGTTTAAGTCTCGGCTAAAATTTTTGCTTAACGTCATGGTAAACATGACACGGCTAAGATCACTTTGACGATGGAAACGACATTAATCTTCCTGGCGGTGTGCCTTGTGAGCGGGAGCGTGGCTGCGCTGTTCTCGTTCCAGCCGGATTGGCTGCCGACCATTGAGCACGCCAATGATGACGATCCGGCACTGCGCGCGGACATGGCAGAAACGGTGGCACTGCGCCGGTTCACGCTGCAAAATGCCCTGATCATTGTCGGGCCGGATGCCAACCACCGTGCCTGTCGGCTACAACGTCGTCTGCTCAAATCGGCCGTGCCCTTTCTGATCCGCGAAGATGTGACGATCGTGGAGATTTACGGGGCAACAAGCCCGCGGCGCAATGGCGAGATCATGAGCTGGCTTGATTCCTCGCTGCTGCGGCACGCGCTTGAGGCGGAAACCGGGTTTGCGCTGATCTATGTGGACGCTTCCGGGCGGACGGCATTTCGTCGCGCCTCGCCAACGCTTGCCGATACGATCATCGATCTGATGGGGCTGCCGATTACCCTGCCCCGCAAGCCCCAGCATCGCGATCCCTCACCGGAATTGCAGCACTTGCAGGCGGTGTGACGATCCGGCTGCTCCCGCCAACCTTACCGGAAATTCATCAGCAAAGCGCGGTCAAACGCTGCTCGGGGCGTGGTATGGATTGCTGTTCCGGGCCATGGCGTTTACCCTTGGCGGCGGCACGTGGGAGGATGGGGCACCATGGCACGCTATGCCGCTTTTATCAGCTATTCGCACCGCGATGCGCGGTGGGCGTCGTGGCTTCATCGCAAGCTTGAGGCCTATACCCTGCCCCGGGCGCTACAGCGCGAGATGCCCGAACAGGATAAACGACCCCTGCGCCCGATTTTTCGCGACCGCGAAGAGCTTTCCGCCGGAGTCCGCCTGAGCGCAACGATCGAGAATGCACTCGACCAGTCTGGCGCGTTGATCGTCGTGTGTTCCCCGGCAGCGGCACAATCAGTCTGGGTCAACCGCGAGATCGACTTTTTTATCGAGCGGTTTGGCCGGGACCGGATTTTCCCCGTAATCGTCGAGGGACCGAAGCGCCCGCGCCGGGGTGACGAGCCGGCACCGATCTTTCCCCCGGCCCTTCTGTTCGACCGGGATGGCGACG
>CAYSMJ010000198.1:0-4044 GCA_964432075.1 uncultured Caulobacterales bacterium
CCTTGCCGAAGCGCTGTCCGGGGCGCCGGCCGACGAGCTTGCGCCGGATGCGCCGTTTCTGGCGCTCGGCTTTGACTCGCTTTTCCTGACCCAGTTTGCCGGCGCTGTTCAAAAAGAATTCGGCGTTCAAACGAGTTTTCGGGCGCTGCTTGAATCAACCCCGACCCTGCATACGCTGGCGAACCAATTGCAGTCGGAAAAACCGTATACGGCGCAACCCGAACTAGCCCCAGCGCCGCCGTCGCCAACGCCTTCAGAGAAGCCCGCAACAGCGTCACTGAACGTGCCCTCACAAGCGCTGGCGGACCACGATCAGCCAGCGGTCGCGACAAATGCGCCCGGCGGGCTTGCCGCTCTGTTCGACGCACAACTTGCCTTGATGCGCCAGCAGATCGATCTGCTTAGCGGCGCCAGCAGCGTAGCGGCAGCCGAAATACAAGCCCTGCCGCAGTCGGAACCAGTACCGGCACCGGCACCGGCACCGCCAGTGGAAAAACCAGAACCGGCCGCCATGCCCAAAGGGTTCGGGCCGCAGATCGGTGAAGCACAAGCCGCCTTGAGTGCGGCAGAGGCGGACCATCTGAGGCGGTTTATCGCGCGCTACACGGCCCGCACGGCTGGGTCAAAAGCAAAGGTTCAGGGGGACCGTCCGCACTTTGCCGATCCTCGCACGGCTGCCGGGTTCAACCCCTTGTGGAAGGAAATTGTCTATCCCCTGATCGTGACCCGGTCAGAAGGCGCCCATCTGTGGGACATTGATGGTAATCGTTATATCGATATGTTGAATGGTTTTGGGCCGAACTTTTTTGGTCATCGGGCCCCTTTCATCATTGATGCGTTAAGGGAACAGTTGGGCGAGGGTTTTGAGGTCGGACCACAAACCCCGCTGGCCGGCGAGGCAGCAAAACTCCTCTGTGAACTGACGGGGCTTGACCGGGCTTCCTTTGTCAATACCGGCTCTGAAGCGGTTCAGGCGGCAATCCGCATCGCGCGCACCATTACCGGGCGCGACAAGATTGTCGTATTTTCCGGCGATTATCATGGAAATTTTGACGAAGTTCTGGTGCGCGGCGTCAATGCGAAGACCGGTAATCGGACGGTGCCCATGGCACCGGGGATCCCGTTTGGCTCGGTCGAGAATGTCATCGTCTGCGATTATGGCGAGGAAATTGCGCTTGAAACCATCCGCCAGCACGCAGGCGAGATCGCCGCAGTTCTGGTCGAGCCGGTCCAAAGCCGCCGTCCTGATTTTCGCCCCCGCGATTTCCTGCATGAACTGCGTGACCTCACGCAAGACCATGAGATCGTTCTTGTCTTTGATGAAGTGATTACCGGCTTCCGGGTCTGTCCGGGCGGGGCGCAGGACTATTTTGGTGTGCAGGCCGATCTTGCAACCTATGGCAAAATCATCGGTGGCGGAATGCCAATCGGTGTCGTTGCGGGCAAGGCCCGGTTTATGGATGTTTTTGATGGCGGGTATTGGCAGTATGGAGATGATTCCAAGCCAACAGCCGGCGTGACCTTTTTTGCCGGGACATTTGTCCGCCACCCCTTTGCGATTGCCGCAGCCCATGCATCGCTGCAATATATCAAGAATGCGGGGCCGGCGCTTCAGGAGGGCGTAAACCGGAAAACCACACGGCTCGCCGAGGCCATGAACCATGCTTTTGAAACGCGTCGGCTCGACATGCATGTTGCCCATTTCGCTTCACAAATGTTCATCCGCAATCAAGAAAAAACGCCGCTCTCAACGCTCTTTTTCTATCATTTGCGTGACCGTGGCATTCATATCCTTGAGAATTTCCCGACTTATGTCACCGCTGCCCATGATGACGCAGTAATCGACACGGTTATTGCTGCAGTCACGGACGCCCTTGACGAGATGCTCCATGACGGTGTCCTGCCACGAAAGCATGGCGCCAGCGTTTCTGATTGGCGTGAAAGGTTTCCTCTTACTGATGAACAGATGAAGCTCTGGGCGATCAGTCTTGAGTCTGATGCGGCAAATTGTGCCTTCAACGAATCAGACACACTTTCCATTAACGGCCCCCTCGACCCGGACCGATTTATCTCGGCTGCTCAGACAGCGCTCAATGAATGCCACGCCTTCCGGCTTCGGTTCCTGCCGGACGGGTCCGGCCAATGGGTCGATACAAACGCTGTCTTGCGCGTCGAAAAGGTTGATCTCTGCGAGCATGGGGAGGATCTGCAGGATCGGGAGATCGCAAACTATCTCGAAAATGAGGCAAAAACCCCGTTTGATCTGGAAGCGGGCCCACTTGTCCGGGCAACTTTGTTTCGGCTTGGCAAGCAGGCCTTCAAATTTATTCTCTATACCCATCATATTGTTTTCGACGGCTATTCATCAGATCTTCTGATGACAGAGATTGCACGGCTTTATGCGGGCGAAAAGCGCGCGCCACTGCCTGATTTCAGGGCATTTCAGGCCGAAATTGCGAAACCCGCTTCCAAGGAAAAGTCTTTCGAATATTGGAGGGGGTTATTTGCGGGCGGTGTTCCGGAACCGCTTGCGCTTCCCGGTAAGGCTATAGCGGACAGGGGAGATTTCTCCGGCGGCACTGTCAGTGCAAGGTCTGATCGTTCAGTTCTCGAAGTGATGGGACAGGCGGGCAGACTGGTTGGTGTCGGAAAATTCGCCATCGGCCTGTCGGCTTATGCGTTGCTTCTGGCATCGCTATCGAAGCGCCGCGATTTCGTGATCGGAATTCCGTCTGCCGGGCAGGCCAATAGCGGGATTGATTGCATCGGGTTCTGTGTCAATATCCTGCCGCTTCGTATTTCCATCGCACAGGAAGAGACTTGTGCGGATCTAATAGTTGATATGCAGCAGAAAATTGCTGCTGCGGTTGAACACTGGCGTATCTCACTCCACCATCTCGTCGACGCGCTCTCGCAAAAGGGACCCGCGAAATCGGGCACGCTGGTTGATGCGGTTTTCAACTATTCAACCTATTTCAAGGATCTGACATTCGGCGACGCGCGGGCTCAACCGATGGAAAACCCGAGACGGGCGGTTTTTCCGGATTTGTTTCTTAATGTCATCGAGATCAGTGAGGGCCTTGCCTTTGACTGGGATTACGCCAAAGCCGCCTATACTGAGACCAATATGCACACATGGCTTGCTGCGTATCAGGAGATGCTGGAACGGGTATGCCATGACCCGAAAACACCGATTGGCGATTGTCTCGCGGGCAACGCTGATATGACGCCTATGAAGAGCTATGAATTTTGATCAGACACTAGTGAAGCCATGCGCCGATGGGCATTACTCTGTAGACGCCCTTCTTGCCTATCTGCAGGGTGCGGGGGCGAGGCTATACAGGGATGGCGACAGGCTGCGGGTTGACGCGCCGGACGGGCTTATTACCGGCGAAATTGCCGATGCAATTCGGTCCTTCAAGTCGCAAATCCTGGTACGGCTTGACGACGGCGAGTTTGCACTCAATGTGGCCCAATCCAGAATTTGGGTGCATGAACAACTCCATCCTGGCGCCGGGCTGTTTGATCATACAGAAATTCTGTTCCTGTCGGGAGCAATCGATCGCATCGCCTTTGTTTCAGCCTTTGACAAGGCCGTTTCGTTTTATCCCATTTTGCAGTTGCGCCTGCTGGAGACGGCTGGCATGCGGATGGTGCCGGATGACGCGGGCGCGCCATCCCTCGAAACCATCTATACTATATCTGAAAAGTTTGAGACGGCGGTGGACCAGGCTGCCAGGACCAGTCCCGCAAAGGGTATGGCCTCGAAAGCGATGGCGCGATTTGCGGCCACCCTTGTTACGGATGGCAATGACCACCATGCGCTTATTCTTTCGGGTTATGAGATGGGGTTTGATGGTCCGAGTACGGCAGTCTTTGTAGAAAAACTTGCGTCTATTTATAACGATACATCATCGGCAAAAGCCAAACCCGCGGCGATGCCAGTCTCACAAGCCGTTTCTGTACAATCGGTGGCAGAAAAGCTGCTGCCACTTCCTGACCCCCTGAGCCCGCCAGGTGATCTTCAGCGTCCGTCGCAGTTTG
>CAYSMJ010000198.1:4054-4659 GCA_964432075.1 uncultured Caulobacterales bacterium
CATAGTGTTGCCATCGCGCCCGAGGTGGCTATCTGGAAAAAAATTGATGCGCGAGCACGGGAAGCGGGGGTCTGTGCACCGGGTATCGCTTTCGGGCTCTGGGCTGGTTTTCTCACGCGGCTGGGCGGATCAGGCAAGCTCGCCATTGCAACCCTTGCCGATACACGCACGCCACCGGAGCAGGACAATGTCGGCTGCTATCAAAACACGGTGTTTTCCTGCCTTGATGTCGATCCCGATGCCGAGCTTGGTCCGTATCTGGAGCGTGCGAGCCGTGCCTGGAAAAAAGATATGGCCGCGCGGCATATTCCCGTTGAAGCTGTTCTTGAAGCCTTATCCGCACAGGTTGGTGCCCTGAGAGATCCTATGCGGGCCCCGGTCGCACAAGCCTGTTTTCGATGGCATGATGTTCCGTCTGCGCCGGAGTTTGGCTCAGCGACAACGCGGTGGCACTTCGCCCCGAGAGCGGGCAGCGGCTTTGATATGGCGCTCGATATCATGGCCGAAGACCGAAAATATAACTGCAATCTTGGCTTCAGCAAAGGGGTGTTCAGTGTACGCCAGGCCAAAGGCCTTGCCGAGGCGTTTGAAACATTTCTTGTTAA
>CAYSMJ010000199.1:0-4650 GCA_964432075.1 uncultured Caulobacterales bacterium
CCTGCCGACGTCCGGGCGCGCTTTCGCTGCCCAGTCCAGCCGAAAGCGCGCGCGCCACGACCGCCGGCTTGCCAAGACCTCAGCAAATTGCGTAGTCGCGGCACAATGAGCGGAAACGAACCAAACCGAGACCAGCGTCATCGCAAGGGACAGGACTTTGCCCCGTCAGGCGCCTCGCCGATTTTTGTTCTCGTCGAGCCACAGATGGGCGAGAATATCGGGGCAGCGGCCCGGGCCATGCTCAACTTCGCGATCACTGGTCTGCGACTCGTGGCGCCGCGCGATGGCTGGCCGAACCCTGCCGCAAAGGCAACGGCGGCCGGCGCCAGTGTTGTGATCGACGGCGCGCGTGTTTTCGAAACGCTGACCGAGGCGGTGGCGGACTGCACCACCATTCTCGCAACAACCGCCCGCGCACGCGAACTGCGATTGCCTGTCACGACGCCGCGCGCGGCGGCTGAAGACCTGATGCGGCAACTTCGGCAAAACGACGGTGCGCAGTGCGCAGTGCTATTCGGCGGCGAACGGTCGGGTCTGACATCGGATCAGGTGGCCATGGCCGATGCGATCCTGACGATTCCGATCAATCCGGCCTTTGCCTCCCTCAATCTTGCTCAGGCAGTCCTCGTCATGGCCTATGAATGGGGGCAGGCCGTTGCTGCAGCCGATGTCGGGATTGACACTTTTGCGAGCCCGCTTGCTGCTGAACCAACCGCTCCGCGAGCAGACTTCACCCGAATGATGGCACACCTTGAAACCGAGCTTGAGGTCGCCGGCTTTTTTCATCCCCCGGAGAAAAAACCGCTCATGGTTCGCAACCTCACCGCCGCCCTGACCCGGGCGGGCCTGACCCAGGTCGAAGTGCAGACCTTGCGCGGCGTGATCAAGGCCCTTGCCCATGGCCGGGGCCAACAGAACCGACACCGATAGAGCGGGTTCACAGAAAGTGTGATCGTCGATGGTTCCCATCCATCGACTTGGTTGCGAACGCGCGAGCCCTGAAAAATCTGGACTGCGTTTTTGATCCAATAAAAAGTGCCCGCAGTCTGGAGGAGATCGCCAATCCGTTCGTCGCCCTTAAGGGCCCGGACCCATAAAAAGCTCTGGCTCGCGTGCGTAACGGAATTGACAGGCTTTTGAAAGCCCACATCGCGTGCATTTTCAAGCAAAGTGGGGCCCCGGTTTGCGTGCAGAAAATGCGGCAAAACAAGAGGCTGGCGCATCTTTGTCGGTACCGGTTGACTTGAAGAGGCGCCAGGCGCCCCGAGCCGTCTGCATTGATTTCTCGCCCGGTCCGTCTGATAAACAGGTTTTGCCAACGGGTCATTGGGAGCTGGGAGTGGGCAAGCTGATCCTTGTTGCGGATATCGGGGGAACAAATGCGAGGTTTGCCATCGCGCAATTTGACGACGGCGTTCTGACCGTACGCGATGCCCAGACCTTCAGGGCCGAGGATTTCGAGACAATCCGCGATGCGGCCGATGCCTACCTTGAGGCCGTCAGTGAAAAGCCCGAGGTCGCCTGTTTTGCCGCCGCAGGGCCGGTGACGCCAGACGGCGTTGAGTTTACCAACTCACACTGGACGTTGCGGCCTGACGAGATCAGGACGCCTCTGGGGCTCGATGCCTTTCATATCGTCAACGATTTCTATGCGCTGGCCGCCGGCGTCAGCGCCCTGCCGCAGGAGGCGTTTCAGGCCGTAAAACCGGGAACGCCGGACCCTGTGGCACCGGTCCTTGTCATCGGACCGGGAACGGGGCTCGGCCAGGCACTGATTGTCCCGATACCCGGGGGCGAGCGGGTTGTCGCAACCGAAGGGGGCCATGTTACCTTCGCCCCACGCACGCAGGAAGAAATTGCGGTGATGCAGTTTATCGCCCGCGAACATCCGCGCGTTTCTGTTGAGCGTCTGCTGTCGGGGCGCGGTCTTGTGAACATCCACCGGGCCCTGTGCGCCATTGCCGACACGCCGCGGATATCGCTGCAGGCAAATGAAATCACGAAAGCAGCGATTGAGGGCACCTATCCGATTGCAGTGGAAGCTGTGGACATGTTCTGTGCGGTTCTCGGTCGTGTTGCGGGTGATGCGGTCCTGGCGACAGGCGCGCGGGGCGGCGTCGTTCTGGGCGGTGGCATTCTCCCAAAAATCCGCGACGTATTCCGCGCCAGCCAGTTTGTGGAGAAATTCTGCGAAAAGGGGCGAATGCGCCCCTATGTCGAAGCGGTGCCGGTTCGCATGATCATGACTGAAGGCGCAGCACTTTATGGTGCTGCTGCGGCCTTTCTTTCAGCCGAGTGTCATGCGTAAGGCGCATCACTTTGCAAGCGGGTTCATAATCGTTAACGTTTCAGTTGGGCCGGACTAATGCCCTGTTGCTGTGGGCAAGAGGTGAGGGGAAGTCATGGATGTCGGTGTTCTGGTTGGGGCGTCGCTGGTTATCCTTCTGATCGGTGCGGCAAGTTTTTTTATTCTGACCGCTCGCCAGATGCGCCGGTCATCCCTCTTCAATCGACTTTTCATCATCGTTGCGGTGACGGCAGCGTTTTTCAGTTCTGTCAGCTCAGCAATCGGTTTCGGGCTGATCACCAGCCAGGAAAACCAGGATGTCTTCCGTAATACCGTATTGCCCCCGGCCTTCGGCATGTTTGTTTTCTTTGTCACCGTTGCGATTTGGGTCGGAGGTGCTGAGCTTGTCCGCAACCGTGACTGGTTTCGCCAGATGGAAGGGCGGTCGGGTATCATTCCTGATGGGCTTTTTTTCATTGAGCGTCTGATCAAGCTGTTTGTCATCATCCCTGTTCTCGCTACCATTCTGTTCCTGATTTCGACCTGGACAAGCGTGGTCGGGATTGCCGGGGTTGACGCAGTCAGGCTGACCTATACCGAAGAGCTGGACCGTCTGCAGACAGAATGCAATGCTGTCGTCAAGTTTCGTGAGGGCGATCTTCTGTTCCTTGATGATCTGCAACTTTCCATCTCAGATGTGCGCAGGGCAGCCAGACGCGAACAGGAAACAGGTGGCCAGACCGGCACGCGCGGCCGTGGTCCGGCTGCCGATTATTTTACCGGTGTCGCTGAGTGGCTGACGACCCTGGAGCGCACTGTGGCTGCAATTGTGGATGAAGACCGGGGCACACCGGACAAGCCTTTGCAGGTCAGCCCCTATTCGCCCTCCGTATGCGGTGAAACATCGGACCGGCTCAAGACAAAACTCAGTCAGAATGCCTTTGATAATTACGACCTGTGGGCGCGCCAGTTCGAGGTCAACTATGATGATTTTATCCTGACCCTGAACCGCTGGCGTCAGGATCGGCGGCTGGTCGAGTTCATGGACCAGCAACTTGACAGTTTTGATCGCGCCAATCCGAAGCCATTTGTGTCGGCGGGCTCAGGTCTTGGGGAGCGCCAGATCACGGTAATTGAAGCCTATGCTGAAGAGGTAAAGGGCGCGCTTGAATCGCTTGTGCGTAAACAGAAGCTGCGCAAACCACC
This sequence comes from uncultured Caulobacterales bacterium, assembly GCA_964432075.1. Classification (GTDB taxonomy): domain Bacteria; phylum Pseudomonadota; class Alphaproteobacteria; order Caulobacterales; family Parvularculaceae; genus CALLPQ01. Next base: position 3,494 of record CAYSMJ010000199.1, read on the forward strand.
CATTCCGGAAGTTTCCGCCGCAGAACGGTTCCCGGAGCGCGGGCTTGAGATTTTCAGCGTGGTTTTCACCGGCGAAAGCGACGGCATTGAAAAGCGCAAGAGGCCCCGCTCGCGGACCCAGGCCGTTGTTGAGGGCGAGGTGATCCCCTCGCTTTCGACGATTACGCCGCGCGATGCTGTATTGAAGGATTTCCAGATCTTTTCCGATGTCTGGGCGCTGGCGATCTCGTGGGATTATGCCAGTTACATCCTGCTGCTGGCTTTTCTTTTCTTCCCGAGCGCAGAGCGCGCCGCAGGCTTCAAGGACGACGAACGGGTCGGTGATCGCCTTTCAGAAAGGCGGTCGACACCGCAGCGAAACTGATCATAGACCAGGCACACGCTGGCGAAGCTCTGCAAGACCTCAACTTATTGGTTTATTGGCGCACCGGGGAAGATTCGAACTCCCGACCCCCAGATTCGTAGTCTGGTGCTCTATCCAGCTGAGCTACCGGTGCTGCTACCAGGCGAGGCACCGGGTGGTGCCGCTGTTGTTCGGTCAAGACCCTGGCTTTAAGCGGAAAGGGAACGCCGTGGCAAGCCGGTAGCGATGAATTAATTTATCATGCCCGGCGATCCGCGGCCTCGTCATTGGCCGCAAAAATGCCCCGGGCTACGGCGCGCGCCGTGGCATCGGCTGCAAGGTTGCCCCAGCGGGTCAGGCTTTGCGCGCGGGTCATCGCGTCCTCGGCCGGGGTCGCAACAGGCGGGGCCAGAACAAAGACGACGTCGCCATCGGTCGGGCCGTGGACCGGGCGTATGGACCGGGCAAGCCCGTCCTGTGCCATGACTGCGATCCGTGTGGCTTCCGCCTGGGTGAGCGGCATGGAAAGGGCAATCACCCCCAGCGTCGTGTTTTCCCTTGGCGCGGCGATCGTGGGCGCGTCGATCGTGGGCGCGGTGATCGTTCCAAGCTTGGTGTCGTCCGGGAGGTCGCAAAGACCGGTCGTGTGACCCGGGCCATACCCGCCATACTCCCCATCGAGTTCAAACGGCGCGGCCCAGAAAGACCGGCTGCCCGGATAGCGTACGGACCCGAAGCTGTTGACCGCCGCAAGGGCCGCGACCGCGTGCCCGTCCGGCAGGGCATAAGATGCCGACCCGAGCCCCCCACGATC
>CAYSMJ010000200.1:0-4648 GCA_964432075.1 uncultured Caulobacterales bacterium
GGTCGACCCCATTCCAGAGAGTTTCCGCTAGCTGCATATATTCAGTCTTGACCGCTTCAAGCTCCGGCGAATCTTCCATTTCGAAAAGCGTCGCTTTTTTGAGCCGTGAACGACGGATCACATCAAGATCGGGGAAGTGGGCGAGCCGCTTCATGCCGGTCGCTTCATTATAACGGTCGATCTCGTCAGTGGCGGTTGAGCGATTGGCGATGACCCCGCCAAGGCGGACATCATAATTCTTTGCCTTGGCGCCAATTGCCGAGATGATCCGGTTCATGGCGAAGATGGAGTCGAAATCATTGGCGGTGACGATCAGGCCACGCTCCGCATGCTGAAGGGGCGAGGCAAAGCCACCGCAGACCACATCACCAAGGACATCAAAGATGACAACGTCGGTGTCTTCCAGCAGATGGTGCTCCTTCAACAGCTTGACGGTCTGGCCAACCACATAGCCGCCACAACCCGTGCCTGCAGGCGGGCCACCGGCCTCGACGCACATGACCCCGTTATAGCCCTCGAAGACAAAATCTTCCGTTCGCAGTTCTTCGGTATGAAAGTCAACCTGTTCCAGAACGTCGATGACGGTCGGCATCATCTTTTTAGTCAGGGTAAAGGTTGAGTCATGTTTCGGGTCGCAGCCGATCTGCAGGACCCGTTTGCCGAGCTTGGAGAATGCTGCGGACAGATTTGACGAGGTTGTCGATTTGCCAATCCCGCCTTTCCCGTACACCGCAAAGACCTTGGCGGTTGTGATCTCAACCGATGGGTCGAGCTTGACCTGAACCGAGCCCTCGCCATCGGGGCGGGATGACCCGTGGGTCGTGGCGCCAGTCCGGGGGCGTTCTAAATCGAGAAGTGCCATGCTCTTTCTTTCCTTCCCTGTCAGGCCATGGCCGGGGCATAGGCCCCGCCTGGTCCAATGCCTTCAATCCGATCTTCCAGATCGTCGGCGGCTTCCTGTAAGGCAGCGAGAGTCTCATCGTCCGGCTGCCAATAATTTCGATCGCTGGCTTCAAGCAGGCGGTTTGCCACCTTGGCGCAGCTTTTCGGGTTGAGTTCGGCCAGACGGTCACGGAGATCCTTGTCAAGAACAAAGGTCTCGGTGATCTGCTGATAGACCCAGGGCTCGACCTGTCCGGTGGTGGCCGACCAGCCCATGGTGTTGGTCACATGGGCTTCGATCTGGCGAACCCCCTCATAACCGTGGCGTAGCATGCCTTCATACCATTTCGGGTTCAGGGTACGGGTGCGGGTTTCAAGGGCCATCTGATCGGCGAGCGTGCGCACCTTGCCTTCGCCGCGGGTTTCATCGCCGATATAGACCGGCGCATCCTTCCCGCGTGCTTTTTTGACGGCCCGGCCAATTCCGCCGAGCGTATCGAAATAATGGTCTATGGTGGTAAGCCCAAGCTCTACCGATTCAAGGTTTTGATAGGCGAGATCAACAGTGCCCAGCATGGATTGCAGCAGGGCGGCCTGTTCAGCCGGCTTACCATCTGTGCCATAAGCGAAGCATTTGCGTTTGGCATAGACATCGCCCAACTCATCTTCATCCTCCCAGCAACCTGATTCAACCATCTGGTTGACATTGGAGCCGTAGGCACCATCGGCATTGGAAAAGACACGCAGTGCGGCGTCTTCGATGGTACCGCCATGGGCCGCCTGGAAGGCAAGGGCGTGTTTGCGGACCCAGTTCTGCTCGGGCGGTTCGTCCGCTGTTGCCGCGAGAAGCGCAGCTTCCGCCAGCATTTTTGTCTGCAGGGGGAGAAGGTCGCGAAAGATGCCGGACAGGGTCACAACACAATCGATCCGTGGTCGGCAGAGGTCTTCCAGAAGCTTGAGCCGGGCGCCGCAAAGACGGCCATAGCTGTCATAGCGCGGCTCAGCCCCGAGAAGCGCCATGGCCTGGGCAATCTGGGCCCCTTCGCTTTTCAGATTGTCCGTACCCCACAAAACAATGGCGACCGTTTCGGGCAGGGCGCCCTCGCGCTCGCGATGAAGCTCAAGGAGACGGTTTGCCTGCGCTTCGCCTTCGCGTACCGCAAAGCGGCTTGGCAGTTTGAAAGGGTCAAATCCGTGGATATTCCGTCCGCTTGGCGCCGTGTCCGGATTGTGCAGCATGTCGCCGCCCGGTACCGGGGCCACGAAGCCGCCGCCAAGGGCATGCACAAGAGCGGGAATTTCATAGTCCGTTGCCAAATGCGTATTGATCCGGGCAAAGCGTTCAAGGTCGCTCAGTCGATCTTTAAGTCCGTGGTCGCGCGCAATTGTCTTCGGGAGCACGCCGTCAATGAGGCGTTCAAGCGCGCTATCTGGGAGGGCTGGTCCGGCCTTGTCGATCCCGGTCATCGCCCGCATCAGATCGAACCGCTCGGTTGCCGCCATACCGGCGCCTGCCACATGAAGGCCGTGTGGGATCAGCGTTTCTTCATAATCGCGCAGGCAGTCCTGCAGCATGTCAATTCGCAGCGCAGCCTGATCGCCCCAGAGTGGGGCAGCATCGCAAAGATCGATCACGGCGCCTTGGGCCTGAATGGTCTCGGCCAGCCGGGCCAGTTCTCCGTCATGGCCGGGCTCGGTTGCCCGCCACCGCTCAATCAGGGCCTTGAGCTCTGAAAGCTCCTTGTAAAGACCGGCCTCGGTGACGGCCGGCGTCATATAACTGACTGTCGTTGCCGCAGCGCGACGCTTGGCGATCGTCGCTTCAGACGGGTTGTTCCCGGCATAGAAATAATAGTGGGGCAGGTCGCCAATCAGGCTGTCCGGCCAGCAATCGCCCGACATGCCAGACTGTTTGCCGGGCATGAATTCAAGCGCACCATGGGTCCCGAAATGGAGGACGGCGTGAGCATCATAATCCTGACGCAGCCAGCGATAATAGTTCGCAAACGCATGAGTTGGCGCAAAGCCCTGTTCAAACAAGAGGCGCATCGGGTCGCCCTCATAACCGAAGGCGGGTTGAACACCGATGAAAATATTGCCGAGTTCAATGCCAAGGACATGAAGCGTGCGTCCATCGGTCATTTGATTGCCCGGGGCCGGGCCCCAGTGGGCTTCGATCTCGGCAAGGCGCGGCTCGGTCATGGCGTAGTGATCGACCGGTACCCGTGTATGGACATTGGTTTCAGCCCCAAACTGCGCCGCATTGCCTTCCAGAAGCCGGGAACGCAGGTCTTCCGGTGTCTCGGGGATGTCGACTTCATAGCCCTCCGTCTTCAGCCCTTTCAGAAGGGCATGGAGCGAGGCAAAGACATCAAGAGAGGCGGCCGTGCCGACCGAACCGCCATTGGGCGGAAAATTGAACAGGGTAATCGCCATCCGCCGTTCTGATATCGGGGTCTGGCGTAAACGGATAAGCTTTGCGACACGGTCGGCCAGCCGGCCTGAGCGTTCCGGGTCGCCGGCCATTCGGGCGCCGGCAACGCCGGCGGCGGTTTCTGTCGTTTCGTCGCGACGGCCGCCAAAGACAAGGGGACCGGTTGCACCGTCAATCTCGGGAATGGCGACCATGATGGTCGTCTCGACCGGATTGAGCCCGCGTGTGTCCCTGCGCCAGGATTCAAGGGACTGGAACTCAAGCGCATGGGCAGCAATATAAGGCCGGTCCAACCGCTCGAGCATCTCTACTGCAGATTGAGAATCATTATAAGCTGGACCACCGACCAGTGAAAACCCGCTGAGCGAGACCAGCGCATCAATTACCGGCTTGCCGTCACGGATAAAGAATTCCTCGATCGCCGGGCGCATATCGAGCCCCGAGGCAAAGGCCGGGAGTACCTGAAGGCCCTTGTTTTCCAGCGCCCGGATTGCATCATCATAGTGGCCGCAATCGCCCGAAAGGACATAGGAACGCATGATCAGGACACCGACCACGCCTTGCGCGTTTGCCGGGGTGGGCAGACGATTCAGATCGGTCGTCACCCGCTCCGGCAGGTCCGGATGGTATAGCCCGATATCGGGATAGTCGACTGGCGCATCCGGGCGCAGGGCACCCTGAAGACAGGCGCGCGGGCCTGCCGCATAGCGATCAATCAGTGTCTTGACCATATTGGCAAGATTTTCTTCCGATCCTGCCAGCCAGTATTGCATGGTCAGGAAGAAGATCCGCAAATCCTGGGCCGTCCCCGGCACATAGCGCAATAGTTTTGGCAGTCGGCGGAGCATTTTCGCCTGATTGGCGCCCCCCGTTGACGGGCTTTTTTTGCTGTCTTTTTCTTCGCTGGCGGCCTTGCCCCGGAGTTTTTTGAGAAGCTGCATCGGCCCGGACTGTGGCTTTTGCATGTCGAACTTGCCCAGCCGCGTCAGCTTGACGATTTCGCCAGCAGACATGCAGCCGACAATCGCATCACACCGATCGCGCTGGGCCAAAAGGGTCGGGCGTATTGCCTTGATATGATCGTCCAGAAACAGCATGGAAGCGATAATGATATCGGCGTTTTCAAGATCGGCCTTGCATCGCGCCAGCGTATCCGGGTTGTTTGTCCAGTCGGTAGCAGCATGAAACCGCAGATCAATACCGGGAATCGATAGTTCCAGTAATGACCGGGCCCGGATCACCGCTTCGGCCAGATGTCGGTCAAGCGAAATGATGACTACCCGAACGGGGATCACAGGGGCGGCAATGTAGGGAATTTCACCATCAGCTGGC
>CAYSMJ010000201.1:0-394 GCA_964432075.1 uncultured Caulobacterales bacterium
CCGGTCGGTCTCCACCAATATTTTCACGACCTTCTGATAATGCCCGATATCGTCCCAGCTCAGCACCCGCCCGCGCCGGTCCTTCAACCACTTCTGCGCCGGCTGATACCCGCCAATTGGAAACCCCCACGCCAATTCGGGCACCGCATCGAACCATTGCCCGGCATTGATATGCACCCGGCCCAACCGCTGGCCGACTTCCCCCTCTCCGTCGCCGCGCACGTCCCTATCCGTCGCCCCGGACTTGCCTGCCCCGGCCCCCGCGCCGGGGATCCGGGGCCTAAGCGCCTCCCTCGCCGCGCACTCCACCCACTTCGGATAACCCGCCGCCACCTGATCATCGCCCTCGCCCATGAACGGATAGGGCGTCTCCCCAACCGCCGCCGGCTCCATC
>CAYSMJ010000201.1:404-4095 GCA_964432075.1 uncultured Caulobacterales bacterium
ATCAGGTGCAGGCGGCGCAACGCTTCGCCATGTTCGCTGATGGCGCGGAAGCTTTCGGGATCGCGCGGAAACGGCACGCGCGGGAAATCAATCGCCAGAAACTTCCGTCCACACGCCCCACTCATTGGCCCGAAACCAAGTCGGCGAACCATTGCCAACCGCTCGCAGGTAATTCCCACTGGAAGGTCCAGCGGACATCGACAACAAGCTGCTCTGCGGCAAGCCCAAATCGGAATAATCTTCTGCAGCGTAAGATTGAAGGAAGGCGTCTATGGCCTGCAGAACACCTTCCGTATCAATCACCTCAATTAACCAATGTTCCTTGGCTCGCATCGGTCTAGCTGACACATGTGCAACCTTAGCGCAATGGCGAAGTCGTACACAAATAGTCTCAATTGAAAGATGTTCAGCGATCACGATTTGAGATTGGATGCTCATGAATCACTCCTTGATCTCAGCCATGATTTACACATAATTGATATGTCTTTCAAGAGACATATTTAGCGCAATATTTTAATCACGGTAATTTCGAACAGTTGCGCTATCAAGATCTTCAGCTGGAACTAATCGATAATGGCGCTCTTCGACAACCTTCACATGCCCATCATCAATTGCCAATTCAAACAGGGCGACCACACCATCTGGCATAAACTGTGCAGCAACCGGGCGGCATCGCATGCCTGCAAACTTCTCTGCCGCAAAAAGCAAATCTTGCTCGGTTTGGACGACACCGATTTGATCTTTTCCACCCTTGGCTTGTACCGGTATCACGTAATGACAGCCGCGCTTATCCAGCCCAATATACAATTCATCGATCTCTATCTGGCCTACTCCAGTAACCGTAGTTCGGAGATGGTTCTGTAGACTATAAGTAGTGAGACCGAGAAATGTGTCAATTAAACGATTGTATCGGACAACTGCTAGCAGTGCTTGCTCATCGTCGAGCGCATATAGCCGAATGAACTCCGGTGTGGCGTCCGGAATTGAGATCTTGATGAGGGCGTCGTTAGGTACAATGCGTGTTATCTTAGCTAACCGGAAGCGATACTTGGCGCGACCTGCCCCTTGAATAATCCACTCTAGGTCGGCTGGTTGGGTCGCGAGTATTGCGTCAGGCAGAGGCACCCGATGCCGGAACGAGTAAATCACGTCACCTAAATTCTTTGGTATATCTATGCCCTGGGCTCTGGCACTATCCTCAATTTCATTCCGGCCGAACTCAAATTCTGCCACCCCTTCTTTCCAATGAGCGAAAAATATCTGCTCAATTAGATACTTATATCTATTTATCACCGCATCGGACTTACCCATTTATCAACTCCACGTTTAAGCGACTGGCCTCAATGTCTGCTTGCTTTCGCTTTATCGCACCGCTCTTTCTGTCGCGCTTTGTCGACGGCGTCTTAACGCCAAAGTGCTCGGCGGCCTTAGAAAGCTCCATATACAGGAGTGCCGGGTCACCCAATTCGATAGCTCCTGTAGGTCGCATTACCCGAGTTCCGAGCGCGGATATAATCTGTGCCGCAACGGCTCTGGCGAGCGGCGGCGGCACGGCATTCCCAATTTGTCGAGCTCCATGCCACTTCGTCCAGTGGAAACGGAACCAGTCCGGAAAACCGTGAAGACGCGCCATTTCTCTTACGGTAACGCAACGCGCATAGTCATAATGAATTGGCCGCGGGCTGGTGAACGCGCCGCGAGCACCATCGGTGCCCGCTCGCAGTGTGTTGGAAAGGCCGTTCGTTGAAAGCTTGAAAAAGCGGCTGATCGGCTCGACAGCACCCGCCCCTGTCTCGATGAAACGGCGCTTCGAAATGTCCGTGTGGATAGTCCGCGCGCTGGAAGTAAGCATCAGCGGATTCCAGTTGCGCACATAGCCAAAGTGCCATGCGTCGTTGGTGAGGCAGCGCAACTCAGCTGCATATGGGGAGGGTTCTCGGAACGTCGAGGTCCTGACGGCATCTGTGTCTAGTAGTGTATCAAAGCGATCCGCATCAGGAAGGTCTCCTAGAGCGTCTTCGCAACTTGGCCCGTTTGGCAGCCAAGGATCATGCATTTTGCCATCGGCAGGATTGGTAATGGCGAGCGGGTAGTCCGGCAGCGCAACCCCTTTCTTGGCACCGAACAAGATTAGTCGCTTGCGATGCTGCGGTACGCTGTAATCCGCCGCATTTAGCACATGCCACGGCAATCGGACTTGATATCCGAGAGCGGAGAATGAAGTGACCAGCTCATCCAAGAACTGGCGGTGCTTACCGACCGTCAAGCCCTTCACATTCTCAAACACGAACGTTTTAGCATCCAGCTCACCTACTAGCCGAACGAAATCCATGACTAGGCTGTTGCGCGGGTCGTCAAGCGCCCGTTGGCCTATCATTGAAAATCCTTGGCATGGCGGGCCGCCAAACACGCAATCGATTTCGTGTTTCTCAAGTCCCGCAGCTTTACGTATGTCGTCGGCGGTCAAATCGGCAACTGAGCGTGGGATAACGACCGTCTGCGGGAAATTGAACTTGTGCGCTGCGCAGTGGATCGCGTCAATTTCGACCGCTGCGGCAACATCGAAACCGGCCTGTTCAAAGCCCAAACTCATACCGCCAGCCCCAGCAAAAAGATCTATGCCTACAGGGCGCCGCTCCAGGCTCTTTTCCGTGATCGCTTTCTGTATCATGTGCAATTGTTAGGGGCCATGATGCCGATGGCGCAAGCGGAAAGCGCAGATGGGCAACGACCGCGCTAAGGCGGCAGTTGGCGTGGCCTTAATCGCCTTAATTTCGCTATCCTCACCGGCGTCATTGCCCCACCGATAGGCGCCAGCCCGCCTGACCTGTCCTACACCGCCCCGCCGCGCTACCTTGCCAACGCTCTTTCCACCGTTGATCGCCTTGGTAGTAAAACGCTGTCTCGCAAGCAGCAGTTCCTCCCGCGCGTCCGGAATTCGCGGCAATTTGGAAAAGCTGCGAGTCCCCGCACGAGTGTAATAAATGCGTCAATTAAGCGCCTCTATCGTGCGAACTTTGTGAAGTTTCGCGGCCAGCATGGCTGCGAGTCCATTTGGATTGACCACAAAAAATGTCATAAAAACAGCATGATACGCTTATTCTCTTGCACCACTGCCAGAATGTTCCACGTGGAACATATTTCGCTATTTTCTAACCAATATTGTTCCACGTGGAACAACGCGGCCGTCGGCAAAGCCGCCGAGTCCGCTAAGGATAGCAGGAAGAAAGAAAGGTTGCGGGCAAAGCCCGCTCGTCAGTCGGGTTCGGCTTCGCCGCCCCGCTGGCCGGGCCTTCGGCGAGTCGGGGAGTTAGCGGCTTCGCACGCTAATCCCCGCCCGCTTCGGCCTCCCACCCGCTCAGCATCTTCCTCACTTTGCCCAGCGCCGCCTTCTTGATCTGGCACACCCGCGCCGCGCCCACGCCCAGCGTCTGGCCAATCTCCTCCAGGTTCAATTCCTCCACGAAATACAGCTGCAACACCTGCGCTTCGCGTTCCGGCAACTGCCCGATGGCCTCGATCAGATGCGCCCGCAATTCCGCCGACTGCAGCATGTCGAACGCGTCCGGCTCGTCGGCGGCAAACCAGATCGAATGATCCGAATACACCTCCTCGATCGATTCCTGCCGAGCGGCCTGCGTGCTGGCCACCGCATCCTGCAATTCGGCCAGCGTCAGCCCCAGATGCTCGG
>CAYSMJ010000201.1:4105-4614 GCA_964432075.1 uncultured Caulobacterales bacterium
CCTGTTCCGATGCCGCCCGCCCCAGCGTGCTGGCCAGCGCTTCCCGCGCCGCATTCAACTCCCGCCGCCGCTTCAGCGCCGATCGGCACAAGGTCGCCTGCTTGCGCAGCGCATCGATCATCGCACCCCGAACCCGAACATTGGCATAGGTGGCAAAGGCCGCCTGCCCACGATCCTCGAACGTTCGCGCCGCTTCGATCAGCGCAATCATGCCGATCTGCACCAGCTCCTCGACATCCAGCGCCGTCGAAACCCGGCCATGGGTATGCCAGGCAATCTTGCGAACCAGGCCGATATGGTTGCGGATCAACCGCTCCGGATCGTTCCGGGCCAGGGCGGCAGGGGTGTATAGGCCGAGGTTGAGGCCGAGGCGTGCGTCCATCAGGCGTCCTTTTCCGTGGCAAGGGTGTCATCGCCCAGCACCGCCACCACTTCGACGGCGCGGTTGTCAGGCAATTCGGTGAAGGCGAGCACCGGCAAGGCCAGCCCGCTGGAACGCAGCAGCCGCC
>CAYSMJ010000202.1:0-4608 GCA_964432075.1 uncultured Caulobacterales bacterium
ACCGGCGCCGCCAACCGCACCCACGTCGCCGCCACCTACAGCCTAGAGGCCATGGTCACGCGTTACCGATCCCTCTTTCTGGACATGACCGGCGCCGCTTAAAGTCAGCACGGTGCCGCGTCTGAGAACGCCAGAGCCACCGGACCCTGGAAAATGAAGCATTTTGGTATCGGCAGGTGAAGTCCGTGAGCGGCCACTATCGAACTGAACGGTATATGGACGCAACGGAGCACAAAGTACTGACAAGCCTAGACTACGTTACTTTTTTGTTGAATCAAAGACGCAGTCTAGATTCTTGAGTTGTCGCGCGTTCGAAACCAAGTCGATGGATGGGAACCATCGACGATCACACTTTTTGTGAACGCGCTTTAATACCAGCGTGTGCAGATGATGACTCATCTGCGCATCCGGCACATAAACGCCGACGCGCTTGCCTGCGCCGCAAGGATCGGTTCCGATCCATGGCGCCCCGGCACCTAGCCTTTCGGGCAAAGCGCTGATATGGCTGTGCGGGACGTGACCTGACGGACTGAACCGCAATGCTATCACAGTTGTTTTCCTGGTGGAATTCCACCACCTGGGGTACTTCACTGACCCTATTTAAGAAGGGCGCCCAGATCATCGGCGAGGATGAACAGGGCAATCGGTATTTTGAGGAAAAGGGAGCGACCGGCCCCGGCGGCATGAAACGGCGCTGGGTCATTTATCACGGGGTTGCCGAGGCCTCGCGGGTCCCGCCCGACTGGCATGGCTGGCTGCACCACACTGTCGACGAGCCGCCGAGCGAGGATGATGCGCCGCGCCGTGACTGGGAAAAGCCGCATCTGCCAAACATGACCGGCACGCCGCTCGCCTATCACCCCAAAGGCAGCCTCGAGCGCGGAGATGGCGACGGCATCGAAAAGGATTATGAAGCCTGGACACCGAGCTGACCGGGCGCATGGGCGTGTCGTGCAGGCAACGCCGTCTTATGATCGGGCTCGCGCCGCAAAATTGTCATAGCCGTGCGGTATGACAGCCTGCGATAAGACGGTTGTCGATTGAAGCGTCATTCGGGAGAGAACGGGATGGATCGGTCTGGAATTCTGGAAAGCCTGATCGGCGTTGTCGTGGTTGCCGCCGCGGTGGCCTTTATGATTTACGCTTTCTCCGTGAGCGGGCGCACGCTGAGCGAGGATACCTACCGGCTGGACGCGGTGTTCGGCAAGGTTGACGGGATCACCACCGGCTCGGATGTCCGCATTGCCGGCGTGAAGGTCGGCAGCGTTTCCAACTTCACCCTTGATACCAGTACCTACGAAGCCACGGTCTCGATGATGATCGACGAGAACGTTCCCGTGCCCGATGATTCGGTCGCCAAGATCGTCTCCGACGGGCTCTTGGGTGGGGCGCATATTGCGCTCGAGCCCGGGGCGTCGGAGTTTTTCCTCGCCGAGGGCGACAGTATTTTTATCACCCAGGGTTCGGTCGATCTTCTTGGGCTTGCGGTGCAGGCCTTTACCAGCGGCGCCGAAGACAAGAAGGCCGGGGCCGGCGACCCTGGCGGGCTGTCCGAACTGCCGCCGATTGGTGATGAGTTTGACACGGACACACAAGAGGCCGGCGCGGAACCGCCGGATAATGAAGGACGGTAAGATGAACCGCGCCCGTTTTCCGCGATTGCATGTCGGCCATCGGCTTGCCCTTGCGCTTCCCCTTGCGCTTCCCCTTGCCCTGTGCCTCTGCCTTGGCGGCGTGGCCCTGGCCCAAACACAAGTCCAGTCACAGATCCGGTCACAGGTCCAGTCACCCGCTCAGCCTGTCGGAGAGCCGCCTGCGGACGATCTGGACACGCTCGGCAAGGTTAAGCCCCCGCAGGATGACGCCGCCTTTGACGAGCTTGAAATGCTCTCGGGCACAGGCGATGAGACCGATCCGTTTGGCGATGTTGATGTTAAAACCCAGCGCGAAGGGGTGAGCGTTACACTGCGCGCGCTCAACAAGGTAACGGCGCGTACGCTTGATCTTGAGATACCGATTGGCGCGCTGGCCACTTTCGGCTCGCTTTCGCTTGTCCCGCGTTATTGCGACAAGCGCCCACCGGAAGATTTCCCCGAGACGACCGTCTTTGTACAAATCTATGACCGGCAGGCAGAGCTGAACGGCAGCCAGGCAAGTGCGCAGACAGGCCAGCCGACCGATCTCAGCGCCGGATTGCCCGGCCCTGCGGTTGAAGGCACGCAGATCTTTTCTGGCTGGATGTTTGGCTCGTCACCGGGGCTGAATGCGCTTGAACACGGTGTTTATGATGTCTGGGTGATCGACTGCAAGACCCGGGTTGTCGACCAGTCTGAACTTGCCGACGAGACCACCGGAAACTGAGCATTGATCCGCAGGGCACGATCCAGCCGCAGCTGGTAGTCTGCATCCGGAATTTCAACAACACCAAACTGGCTCAGATGATCTGTATAAAACTGGGTATCGATCATCCAGAAACCGGCCAGTTTCAACCGGCCGATCAGATGACCAAAGGCGGTCTTGCTGGCATTGGATTCGCGCGAGAACATGCTTTCGCCAAAAAAGACCCCGCCAAGGGAAATGCCGTAGAGCCCGCCCACAAGCCGACCTGCGCGCCAGCACTCGATTGAATGGGAAAACCCCATGTCACGCAGTGCCAGATAAGCCTCGCGGATCTGGTCATTGATCCAGGTTTCGCTGCGGTCTTCGGCAACCTTGTCGGAGGGCCCGGCATAGCGCTCGGCACAAGCGTCAAGCACATCCGGAAAGGCCTGATTTGCGGTGACGAGGTAGGGGTCACGCGCCATGAATTTCCGCAAGGATCGCGGCAGATGGGCATCGGTCAGCATCAACACCCCCCGTTCCTCGGGCAGGACCCACATGGCGTGGGGGTCATCATGGGTGCGCGCCATGGGAAAATAGCCCAGCGTGTAGGCCTTCAGGACTTCTTCCGGATGAATTTCGCAAGCGGAATCACGGGGCATGAAAGTATTATGGGGCCAGTTGCGGCGCGTGGCAATCCATGCGGCATCGGCTTGTTTTTCGCCGGAATATTCATCATTCTGGGGGCGCAGAACTTACAAAGGGGATGATAATGCGGGTTGCACAGATTGGGGCATGCTTTGGGCGGATCGCGGCGGTCCTGGCGGCGGTCGGTCTTCTGGCGGGCCAGGCGGCTTTTGCCGGAAGTTTTGAAAATGCGCGTCGGCTGATCGCTGCCATGGGCGTGGAAGCCCAGCTTGAAGAAACCATTGTCGATGCAGTCGACGAGGCCACCGCGTCCCTGTTGCAGCGGGGACTGCCTGATCCGACCATCCGGGCGGCCTCGCGGGCCATGAAATCGGAAATGCTGGACTCGGTGCCCCAGCTCCTCAACGAGGTCATCACGATCTATGCCGGTCAGTTCAGCGACGTGGAACTTGCCGATCTGATTGAATTCTACGAATCGCCCACCGGCCAGAAATATGCCCGGTCCCAAGGGGCGATCAAACGCAAACGCGAGCGCGCCCTCGAACAATGGATGGACGGCGTACGCACTCGGACAAAAGACCGCCTGGATGACAACGCTGCGGTCTGACGGTCGTCGCGCCATGTTGCATGTGCCTGCCGGTCGGGCGGGATAGTTCGTGTGCAGTGTCTATGTGGCAGGCGCGCCGGTCACAAACAAGTTCAGACACAACGCCCGTTTCCCCGGCCTTGAGCCGGGGCCTCCCTCGGGTCTGGCGCTGGGTCCCTTTCGCGGGCGGTCCCGGGTCTCGCTTTGCTCGCCCGGGAGCACGTGTTCTGCTACTCAACGCCCCGTGTCCCCGGCCCCGTTTCCCCGGCCTTGAGCCGGGGCCTGTCGGCTGCAACGACTTCTTCTTGCACTACCGGGATGCGGCGGCGATTGAGGATGATGCGGATCACGATCAGGATTGCCGTGACGGCGAGGCAATAGCCGCCGAGGGCGCGGACCTGGATGGGCAGAGCGATGCCCAAATCGATCAGCGTGCCGGTAACGCCCGGGCCGGCTGCCGTTGCAAACACCATGGCCGAGACAATCACCGAGCGCACCGCACCCAGATGCCGGGTGCCGTAAACTTCCGGCCACAGCGCCCCGAACAGGGTCGAGGACAGACCATAGCTCATGCCAAGCATGACCATGAAGACAAAGAACAGGGCCGGGGAGGTGGCAAGGGACAGAACGAGGCAGGCAGCCGTCAGCGGGATCAACAGGATGGGCAGCATCGCCGTTGCCGAAAACCGGTCGATCAGGGCGCCGGTCATCAGGGCAAAGACAACCGTCGTCAGCGCCATCACAGACAGGCCCTGGGCAAAGAGCGTACGTGGCCAGCCATTGAGATCGGTCATGTAGTCCTGATGAAAGAAAAGAACCGTCCCAATAAAGGCTGGGGCGAGGACACCGAGCAGCAGAACATAAAAGACCGGATCACGCAGGACCGCGCCCCTTGTCCAGTGGTGCCCGTCGAGCCCTGGCGATCCATCGGTTTCAGCAGAGCCTTTTGGGTGGCGGGGCCGAGCATAGGCCCAGGCTGCCAGGGGCATGCCTGCCACGAGGAGGACCAGGGTGGCTGCAATCCAGCCCGCCTCGAAGCCGGCGGCCAGCGCCAG
>CAYSMJ010000203.1:0-4558 GCA_964432075.1 uncultured Caulobacterales bacterium
CGGCGATGAAGGCCGGGATACCCTCAGCGGCAATGCCGGTGACGACCTTCTGAGCGGCGGCGATGGCGATGACCGGGTCCGTGGTCATGGCGGCAATGACAGTATTGACGGTGGCGCCGGGAACGACATTCTCCAAGGCTATCGTGGCCGTGATGAATTTCAGGGCGGTGCCGGAAATGATCTGATCGATGGCGGTAGTGGCAAGGATACTGCCCACTATCTCAATAATCTGATCAACCCGGACGGTAGCGTAAATTATTCCATTGACTTTACCACCCCCGGCAATGGTTCCATTACCGATCTTGTCGGCGATGAGGGAACCGACACGCTGCGCTCGGTCGAGCACCTGAAATTCTCGGACGTCAAGGTGAAACTGACCGAGAACAATGCGCCGTTTGCGCAAACCGATACCGCCTTTGTTGAGTCGGGTGATTTCGCTGCCCAGGATGTCCTGGTAAACGATGTGGACATTGATGGCATGATCGACCGCAGCACGATTGCGATCGAAACCCCCGCTGCCTTGGGCACTGCTTCCGCAAATGCGGTATCTGGGAATGTTGATTATGTTGCACCGGATATTGGCGGGGACACGGTCGACGATTCGGTTGTTGACACCTACCAATATACTGTCGCGGACGATGATGGGGCGGTCAGTGCCCCGACCAACGTTTCTGTCATGGTCATCGACCCGCTGGTCGAGACCGATACCGATGATGTGGTCACCGGAAACGACCAGACCCTGATGCTTTCCCTGTCAACAGAAGACCGGACATTCAACACCTCAAGTTTTGTTGATGTCGACCTCGACGCAACTGACCTGACAGAACAGTTCGTCAATGTCTCCTTTGTTTTGGACGGGTCCAATTCGCTAGACGATACCGCCTTTGCTGAACAGGTTCAGGCCGTCCGCAACACGATCAGTGCCCTGCGTGCTGATTTTGCCGGGTCCGTTGCAGACGTCGAGGTTCAACTGGTGGAATTCTCAGACAATGCAACCAGTTTCGGCATCTTCGATCTCAACGACCCGTCGCTCGATGCTGCGGTTGATACCCTTGCGATGATGCAATCCGAAGGACTTACAAATTATGAAGCCGCCCTTCAGGAAGTTCAAAGCTTTTTGAATGCGCCGAGCCAGCTTGGCCAAGAAAATTTCATTTTCTTTGCATCAGACGGGGAACCAAACGCCGGTGGCGATTTTACCAATGAAGCCGCCGCGCTGCAGGGAATTGCCCAGATCACGGCCGTCGGCTTTGGTGTCGGCATCGACACAGCGACGCTCGACATGATCGACAATACGGGCGGCTCAGAGGTGGTCATGACCGCTGCTGAGCTTGGCAACGCCTTTGCCACGTCGCCCCTGTTCCTCGCCGATCTCGTCGATTTCTCCCTGACGATTTCCACCAATGGTGGCCTGACGGAAATGGAAATCGCGACGGAGGCTGATCTGATCTCGTCCGGAGGCGGCAATTTCACCTTCAGTGATACGATCATGGGTCTTCTTAATGATCTGGGAGACGAAACCCTGATCACGGCCACCGCCGCCTATGATACCGACGGCGATCCGGCGACATTGGGCGACCAGGAAACCCTGATAGCATCAACCATCATAAATGGAACCGATGGCTCTGATATCCTGGCCTTCATCTGATTACGGAATGAATACAGACGGCCCGGAGAGTTTTCCTTACGGGCCGTCGATAGGCCAGGGGTGGCAGGCGCGACAGCGATCATGGGCGAAAGCCTCAGATCCTGAACAATCGCAATTCAAGCCGTCGCCATAAGAACACCATTAGCCCGGCAGAACCCTGCCGGGCTCTTTGTGACCATACCGCAGCGCACCGCATACAGGCGACTGTCTGCCTGAACACACTCATTACGCGAACAATCGGTTTTGTGCCGATTTCGATTGCCCGGGCAGAATTATTACGATATTGTTAACAAAGGAGAGACGCTGCGTGGGGCAGTGGTCTGGGTGGTTTGAGCCTTCTATGCCGACTGAGCAAAAGCCAAAATCGCCATAGAACAGGAAAAACTGACATGGTTCTGATACCTGAGGGCTTTCGGGAAGGCTTGGCGTATTTCAATAGCCGAGACCTGATTTCAAATTTTGATGTGGACATTGTCCCCAATGATCTGGACAATAATATTTCCGGGCACACCCTTGGCGATGTTCTGTTTGGCCTTGCCGGAAATGACCGGATTGTCGGCAATGCCGGTGACGACACGATCTTTGGCGATGACGGCAATGATGTCCTCAGTGGCAATGCCGGCCGCGACCTTTTGAGTGGCGGTGACGGCGATGATCGCATCCGCGGTCATGGCGGCAATGACAGCATTGTCGGGGATGCCGGCGATGATACGTTGCAGGGATATTCCGGCCGCGATGAATTTCAGGGCGGCGAAGGCGATGACCTTATCGATGGCGGCGGCGATCGCGACACGGCACACCTACTTGGCGAGATTCTCACCGAGGACGGAGAATTCAATTACAGCTTTGTCCGCCAGGGCAACAGCCGCGGCATCGTTACCGATCTTTCCGGCGTTGAAGGCACCGACACGCTGCGCTCGATTGAAGAGCTGAAATTTGAAGATTTTACGATCTTTCTCGACGGCACCAACAACACGCCGATCGCGTTTGATGACGAGCTCGAAACGGATGAAGACACGGCAGCGGTCTTCGACATCCTTGGCAATGACGTCGATTTTGACCGGGATTTTCTCGGGCTGGATGACGATACAATTGTGCAGTCCATCAATTTCACCCCGGTAACCGGCGGCACCCTCGTAATAACGCCGGGCGGGGCCAGTGTCGAATTTGATCCTGGTAATGACTTTCAGTTTCTTGCGCTCGGCGAACAATTGACGGAAAGCTTTACCTATATCGTTGCTGATAATGCTGGGGCAACAGACGAAGGATTTGCGGAAATCACGATCCTTGGCGTGAACGATGCACCGGTTACCAACGATTTCGCCGTTTCCGGTAACGAGGACGATACCTCAATTTCGTTCAGCCTCGCGCCGAACAGTTTCGACATCGACGCAACGGATATCCTCACCTACGCCTTGTTCGGGCCGGAGGAAATCCGCGGGACGGTCAATTTTGACCCGGTAACCGGCGAAGGCGAACTTGTTTTGAGTGATGACTTCCAATATCTGTTGGCCGGTCAGACCGAAGTGATTGAACTCGACTTCAAGGCCATTGATGACAGTGGCGCGGACAATGATACATCGAACAAGTCTACCGTTACTATCACTGTGAACGGGGCGGATGATGCGGACGTCACCATGTCACAAAATGTTCAATTTGACAGCAATGACCAGAGTACGGTGCAGTCTGGCTCAGCTGCTGCAACGACATTCGATCCGGACATTCCGTTTCTTGGCTTCTCATTTGATGAGAGCTTTTCGACAACCGTTATTCCAGGTTTTACTGTAGACTTTTTGGGCGCTTCTGTTGGAATTCCAAGTGTTGGCCTTGAAGCGGGCGTCAACGGAACCTTCGGGCTGCAGCCAATTTTTTCGGCAACGGCCGGATCAATCGATACGCGGCTTACCGGAAGTTTCGCTATTACAAGCCCTAACCAAGTTATACCCGGGCAGTTGATCACGCTTGAAACCGGTCTCCTGCTGGATGATGGAAGCTTTTTCAACACAACCGGCCCAGGTGTTACCGTTGGTCTTGATCTGATCGCAGAATTCGGCGCATTCCTGAATATTCCGATCGGTGGCAGCAATAATTTTATCTTCAATTTCAACGAGGGTGGCGTATTCCCGCTGATCAATTTCACCAGCGGCGACTCGCTGACCGTGTCATTGCCCGCGGGAAGTTCTGTCACGGCCGAAATTCCTGAGGTGGCAACGACCGGAGCCCTGATTGGCGACAGCCTCTTCGGGGAGGGCGAAGGCCGTGTTCTCGACTTTGTCGGCGATATTGATGGGCTTATCACTGCCCTTATTCCCCCCTTGCCCGATTTTGAAGGCACCATTCCCCTGATCCCGCTGGGAATTGATCTCGGCATACTTGGCAGCTTCGATATTCTCGTGGTCGAGGCTTTCTACAACCTTCTCGACATAGAATTGATGGGCGACGCGGTGAACGGTCTAATTTCCCTTGCCCAGGAGTTTGAAGTTAGCCTTGGCGATGTGGAAGTTGTACTTGAACTGGAGAACGGCGACCTCTTTACGTTCAATGCCAATGACGATCTCGATTTCATTGTCCCTGAGGATTTTGACGTGAACGGGAACGAAGTCCTTGATTATGGCTGGACCCTTAACGTCAATGGAAACCCGCTGGACGACGCGATCGGGGCGCAGCTTTCAAACCTGACCAGTCTGAATTTTGATCTGGATTTGGGGATCAGTGCCCTGGAATTCGGGATCAATGTCCGCTCTGACATTATCGGCGATAGTACCTTTTCTTTCGGTCCCCTCGTCGATGAAACTTTCGACCTGATTGATGGAGACGATTTCCTGACCTTTTTCGACGACCAGTTCGCTCTGCTTGGCTTCAACACTGACACAGGCGAATTTGCGATCGACGCCTCGCTGCTCAATCCGT
>CAYSMJ010000204.1:0-4555 GCA_964432075.1 uncultured Caulobacterales bacterium
TGCGCCTTGTCGGGTCCGGTCATCTGACAGAACCAGAAAATCGAACTCGCTCAGCCCGTCCCCGAGGGCTTTGCGCATGAGGGCCCGTCCCCAGGAATCCGGCGCGGCGTCGGCGAAGCATCCCGAGAGCGCCGAGCGCTTGTCATCCTTGCCAGTGCTGTAATGCCCGCCCGGTCGCAGCGGTAGTGCAGGCGACAGTGCGAACCGGTCGGTCGCCTTGAGCCATGCATCCGCATACTCAAACTGCGAGTGCTGGCGTCGGCCATCGCTCTCGAACCGCAGCGTGCCGACAACCCGTTTGCTCTCTCCAATGACGACAATCGCTTCAGGCATCTAGAAGCCCACGCCTTCGACGTCGTCATCGTCTGGTGTTTGTCGCTCGCTTTTCGGAGGACGACCCGGTTTTGCGCCTCGCTTGCTGTCTATCCGCTTTGGAAGCGCCTTCTGATCGAGGAGCAGGCCGGTATCGTCGGTGGCGGGATCAAGGAAGTCCGCGATACGGTCGATTTCTCCAAGAACAAGGCAGGCCATCGCCAGTGTACCAATGCTGACGCCGCCATCTCCCTTTTCCAGACGGATGATTGTGCTTGTCGACACGCCCGCGCGTTCGGCAAATCCCTTGATGGAGATACGCCGTTTGAGCCGCGCAGTTCTCAAGTTGGCCCCGAACTCTTCGAGGGCCCGCTTCGCACTGGGGGAGCTGATCTTAATCGTCATATCTGACATCCAAAAACGCAATATATGTCATATCTGACACTTAGTATCATGGCATCTGGAAATCAACGGTTAATCCGGGGAGCATTCAGGGACAGATTCTTAACGCGAAATTGCGCCGCGCCCACACGCGCAAGAAGCTTCTCCAAATCTTGATGATCTGAGGAAAATTGTTTCAACAACAGGGTTCGGCGCTGTAGACAGGGCTCGAACCCTGGCATTTTCATAATGGGATACAAAGTGGGATATATTTTCAAAAATAAAGTCGAATAAGTCGTTGTTTTTATTTTAAATATAGACCGATTTCGACGCCCGTCATGCGCCACCCCCTTTGCAAGACGTGATCTTCAGGACGCTAATCGGGTGACAGGCATTTTGCTCCTTCGCTCCTGTTCCGATATTTTGTCGAAGCGATTACTTCAGATATTCTATCAGAAACAGGAGGCATTTGGGTGGACAAAGCGGATGTGGTGATTGTCGGGGCCGGGCATGGCGGGGCGCAGGTTGCAGCGATGTTGCGCCAGCTCAAATTTGACGGGTCTATCCTCCTGATTGGCGAGGAACCGGATCTGCCCTATGAACGCCCGCCGCTTTCGAAAGAGTACTTTTCCGGCGAAAAAGACTTTGAACGAATACTCCTGCGTCCTGAGCCGTTCTGGGCGGAGCGTAATATTACCTTGCGGCTTGGCGAACGGGTCAGCGCGGTTGATCCTGGTGCTCATCAAATCACCACCCAGACCGGCGATGTGGTCGCCTATGGCAAGCTTGTATGGGCAACCGGGGGAAGCCCAAGGGCCTTGCCCGTCCCGGGGGCAACGCTTGACGGGGTCTTCGGCGTGCGCACGCGGGCCGATGCCGACGGGATCAAACTGGCCGCCCGGGATGGCGACCGGGTTGTCGTCATCGGCGGCGGCTATATCGGGCTGGAAGCGGCGGCAGTCCTCGCCAAGGCGGGCAAGCACGTTACCGTTCTTGAGGCCCTGAAGCGCGTCCTTGCCCGGGTCGCGGGCGAGGACATCTCGCGCTTTTTTGAGGCCGAGCATCGTGCTCATGGCGTTGATATCAAGCTCAATGCCCGGGTCGAAGCCATTGAGGGTGAAGACCATGCCACTGGTGTCCGGCTTTCGGATGGTCAGGTCATCCCGGCCGATTTTGTGATCGTCGGCATCGGCATCGCGCCGTCTGTCGAGCCCTTGATTGCGGCCGGCGCCAAGGGTGGAAATGGCGTTCTTGTCAACGAACACTGCGCAACAAGCCTGCCCGATATCTATGCCCTTGGGGATTGCGCCGCCCATGAAAATGCCTACGCCGAGGGCGCCGTTATCAGGCTTGAATCGGTCCAGAATGCCAATGATCAGGGACGTACGGTCGCCCGGCATATCTGCGGCGCGCCGGCAAAGTATGATGCGGTTCCCTGGTTCTGGTCGAACCAGTATGAGATTCGCTTGCAGACAATCGGCCTTTCCACAGGCCATGACGCAACGATTGTGCGCGGAAACCCGGACGAAAAAGCCTTTTCCGTAATCTATCTCAGGACAGGCCGTGTTATTGCCCTCGACTGTGTCAACGCGCCCGCCGATTACGCCCAGGGACGTCTTCTCATCGTCAGGCAGGTGCTGGCCGACGAGACCGACCTCGCGAATCCGGAAATCGAACTGAAATCACTCATGGCATGACGACGTAACCGCAGGCACGCAAACTGATTGCCAAACCTGTTGAAAAATTTGGGCTTTTCATGTCAGGACGAATGGCGGTTTGTGCAGGGCTTCCCCTCATGCCCGGCCCGTGGTGCAATAGGCGGATAACAGAGAATGGAGTACGCCATGGAAATACTGATCAGCGGCAAAAATCTGGACCTGGGCGAGGCATTACAACTCCATGTGCGAGAACACCTCACGGACGGAATCCGGAAATATTTTGACCGTGGAGCGGATGCACAGGTTACCTTTGCGGCCGAAGCTCCCGGCGTTGAGTGCGAAGTCACAACCCATCTGGTGTCCGGCGTTTACCTGGCAGCAAGCGGTCGCGGCGCCGATGCCTATAGTGCTTTCGGCGAGGCGCTTGGGAAGATTGAAAAACGGGTCCGCCGCCACAAGCGACGCCTGAAAGACCACCACAATGACGTAAAGGACCCTCTCCCGGCTGAAAACGCAGCCTATTTTACCCTTGCCGCGCCTTCTGATGAACCGGAAGACACCACAGAAACCGAAGAAAATACACCTGTCATTGTCGCGGAAAGCCAGACTCCGT
Source organism: uncultured Caulobacterales bacterium (assembly GCA_964432075.1). Lineage (GTDB taxonomy): Bacteria > Pseudomonadota > Alphaproteobacteria > Caulobacterales > Parvularculaceae > CALLPQ01. The sequence goes on from CAYSMJ010000204.1 coordinate 2,965, forward strand.
TGCTCGCCATGTCCGTTTCGGATGCCGTGATGCAACTCGATCTCGGGGAAAAACCGGCATTTGTTTTTAGAAATGCCAAGCATGGGCGGGTCAATGTTGTCTATCGCCGTAGCGATGGCCATATCGGTTGGATTGACCCAGCGTAAAATTGGCGCTGGAAAATCGGCATGATCCCTGTATAGGAGGCGCCGTAGCAATCGCGGAAATTTTAACCGACTGGGACGGCGTTTGTGGTATGGTGAGTGAGAAGACGGCAGAAAGTCAGCTTCGTTAATCCGATCATGGTGGTCGATTTATCGGGTCGTGGTTGGCTTTGACCGTCATTCAAGCCTGGACGGCAAATCGAGAAAGTTGGCCCCGATTTTGTGAGCCAGAAGTCCCGGCAGAAACGCCAGCAACAGGCGAGACAACGTGTATGAGTGTTGAAGAGTTTCTTACCGCCGGTTCCGTGATTTTGGACGTTCGTGCTTGTTGCAAGCGCGAAGTGCTGATGCTGCTGGCGAAGCATGCCGCTGACTTGATGCCGGTGGACGCGGATAGGCTGCGGGACCAGTTGCTTGAGCGCGAAAAACTTGGCTCCACCGCGGTCGGGGACGGGGTCGCCATACCCCACACAAAGGTTGCGGGCCTGCCAAAGGTCATGGCGCTAATTGCCCGGCTTGAGCGGCCGGTAGATTTCGATGCCATGGACAGTCAGGATGTGGATCTCTGTGTCCTGCTTCTGGCTCCGGAAAATGCCACCGCAGCCCACCTCAAAGCCCTGTCGAAAGTGGCCCGATTGCTCCGCGATGACAGTGTCCGCGATGCCCTGCGCAATGCGGATTCCGTCGAAACGGCCTATGCCATCATCACCCGGGCCGGAAAATCGAACGCTGCCTGACACCCCCCGGCCTCGCGCATCTCCAAGTCAATCGGAACCATTGAAGTTGCGCTAGCGACTTGTTTTGCCGCTCTTTCTTGACGCAAACCGGTTCCCACTTTGCTTGAAAGTACTCTGGCGGGCCATGATCTGCTATAGCAGGGCTTCGGGCGCGCGCGGGCCGAACGGAAAAGGGCGTTTATCATGGCTTTGGTTGGACGGCTGATTATTCTGGCGGGCATCTTCGCACTGCTTCAGTTTGGCTATCTTCTTGCCCGGGCGCCTGCGGTCAATTCCGGGGCCTCAAACGATGGTTTCGATACGGCGCGTGCTTTTGCCCGGATTAAACGCATACTGGGACCACAAGTGCCGCATATTGTCGGCAGCCCCGAAAATGCAGATGTGCGCACTCGGTTGATGGCCGAAATCACCGCGCTCGGCTTTACACCGCAAACAGATCATTTCGACAGCTGTCGTGCCCGCTTTTACAAGGTCAGCGGCGACCGGACAATCGTCAACTGCGCTACCGTTGATAACGTTTCCTTCTGGATTTTTCCCCCGGATGCTGCGCAGACTCCCGATCGCGATACGCTGATGCTCACGACCCATTATGACAGTGTCGGTGCCGGACCCGGGGCGGCCGATGCAATGGTCGGGGTTGCCTCAATCCTTGAGATTGCCGCAAACCTGCGTGCCGATCTGGAGGCCGGACAGATCGAGCGCCCCATCCTG
>CAYSMJ010000205.1:0-4523 GCA_964432075.1 uncultured Caulobacterales bacterium
TGTACATCACCTCCATGTGGGTTTCCGGAATCATGCAGGGTGTAATGTGGCGCGCGTATAATGAGTTCGGCTTCCTCGAATATTCCTTCGTTGAGACTGTGGAGCGGATGCACCCCTATTACATCATCCGTGCGCTGGGTGGTGTGCTCTTCCTCGTTGGGGCCCTGATCATGGCCTACAATCTCTGGCGCACGGCGCGCGGCGACATCCGCGTGTCCGAGCAGATATCGGCAAAGGCTGGCGCCTCCGCCGTCCCGGCCGAATAATCCGCGAACAGTATAAAGGATTGAATTGACATGCTGCACCGTCACGCTTTCCTCGAAAAACGCGGTATTGTTCTGACCGCTGCCATTCTTGTCGTTGTCGCCATTGGCGGGATCGTGGAGATTGCCCCGCTTTTCTATCTGGAGAGCACCATTGAAGAGGTGGAAGGGGTCAGGCCCTACTCACCGCTCGAACTGGCCGGCAAGGAGATTTATATCCGCGAGGGCTGTTATACCTGCCATTCCCAGATGGTCCGTCCCCTGCGCGATGAAGTTGAGCGCTACGGCCATTATTCTCTTGCCGCAGAAAGTATGTATGACCACCCCTTTCAATGGGGGTCGAAACGAACCGGACCAGATCTTGCGCGGGTCGGCGGAAAATATTCCGATGCCTGGCACCAGCAGCATCTGATCAACCCGCGCTCGGTGGTACCTGAATCGATCATGCCGCCTTATGGCTTCCTGAATGAGCGCTCGCTTGACCTTGCCAAACTGCCTGCGCTGATGAAAACCAATCGCATCGTTGGCGTGCCCTATACCGACGAGATGATCGAAAACGCTGTTGCCGATGCCAGAGCCCAGGTCGATCCGTTCTCGGATATCTATGATGACTTTGCGGCCCGGTACCCAAAAGCCCAGATTCGGGATTTTGACGCCAATCCGGCGCAGATCACCGAAATGGACGCGATGATCGCCTATATGCAGGTGCTCGGAACGATGGTCGATTTCTCGACCTATGAACCGGCGAAGGACTATCGCTAACCGCATGTATGAAACGCTTGCAAGTTTTGCCCAGACCGGCGGTCTCCTGCTCTTTGTGCTAGGCTTCGTCCTTGTGCTGATCTACGCCCTCAGCCCGCGCAAGAAAAAGGAGTTCGACGACGCCAGCAAGATCCCGCTTGACGAGGATGAAAAGCCTGACGACCAGAAGGAAACAGACAATGTCTGAAAAAGAAATTGACGATGTAACCGGCGTTGAGACCACCGGCCATGAGTGGGACGGTATCAGGGAATTGAATAATCCCCTGCCACGCTGGTGGGTGTGGATTTTCTATATCAGCATTGCCTGGTCGATCGTGTACTGGATATTCATGCCGGCCTGGCCGGGAATTTCAGGCTATACCAAGGGTACGCGCAATCACTCAGAGCGTGAGAATGTCAATCGTATCATGGGTGAGATCGAAGCCGAGCGCGGGGTGCAGATGGCCGAACTCCTCAACATCTCGTCGATCGAAGACGTCGAAAAGGATCCGCAGCTTCTGCAATATACCATGAATGCCGGGGCGTCGCTCTTTGGCGATAATTGCGCAACCTGCCACGGTGCGGGCGGGCAGGGGGTCAAAGGCTATCCGAGCCTTGTGGATGATGCCTGGATCTGGGGCGGCACACTTCAGGATATTGAAAAGACGCTCCATCATGGCATTCGCTCGACCCACCCTGACACCCGATTCAACCTGATGCAGGCTTATGGCAAGGATGGGATTTTAACCCGTGATCAGATCAGTGATCTGACCGACTATGTGATCAGCCTGTCCGGCGGCGAGGCCGACCCTGCGGCCGTGGCCCGGGCCGAACCGATCTTCGCCCAGCAATGTGTTGCCTGTCATATGGAGGGCGGTGTCGGAAACACCGACCTTGGCGCGCCGGCGCTGAACGACAAGATCTGGCTTTATGGCGGCGATCGCCTGGAAATTGCCCAGACGCTGACCAATGGCCGTGCCGGCGTCATGCCCTATTGGACAGATCGTCTGTCTGAAGAGCAGATAACGGCGCTTGCAGTTTATGTTCACTCGCTTGGCGGAGGACAGTAGCCATGCCACCGGACGGGGCAGATATGACAAAGGCGCCCGCATCCGCAAAGCCGTCCTCTGATAAAGCTACATCGTTGGTAGAAACCTACGATGTCAAAGCAGTCAACAGTGCGGAAAACCGCCCGCTCTACAAGGCACGCGAGCCGATTTACCCGAAACGGGTACACGGAACATTCCGGAAGCTGAAATGGTTCATCCTTTTCGCAACCCTAGGCGTTTATTACGTCCTGCCATGGATCCGCTGGCCACGCGGTGCCGGGGAGCCTGATCAGGCCGTACTCGTCGATTTTGCCGGTAACCGGTTTTATTTCTTCTTTATCGAGATCTGGCCGAGCGAGCTTTACTATGTGACGGGCCTGTTGATCATGGGCGCACTTGCGCTGTTCCTTGCCACGGCGCTTTTTGGCCGTGTCTGGTGTGGCTATACCTGCCCGCAGACGGTGTGGACGGACCTGTTCATGGCTGTCGAGCGGATCGTCGAGGGGGACCGCAACAAACGCATTAGGCTCGCCCGGGAGCGGTGGTCCTTCAACAAGGCCCGCAAGAAAGTCACCAAGCATGCCCTCTGGCTCCTGATTGCTTTTGCGACGGGCGGGGCGTGGGTCCTCTATTTCCATGATGCGCCAACCGTCTTCCGGGATTTCTTTATCGGCGAAGCCCCGGGCTCGGCCTATATCTTTGCCGGTATTCTCACCTTCACCACCTATATGCTCGCCGGCACGATGCGCGAACAGGTCTGTACTTATATGTGCCCCTGGCCGCGGATCCAGGCGGCCCTGACCGACGCCGAAACCCTTGAGGTCACCTATAAATATGACCGGGGCGAGCCACGCGGCAGCCATAAAAAAGACGAAAGCTGGGAAGGGCGCGGCGATTGTATTGATTGTAATGCCTGTGTGGCGGTCTGCCCCATGGGGATCGATATCCGCGACGGTGCCCAGTTGGAATGTATTAATTGTGCGCTCTGCATTGATGCCTGTGACGATATCATGAAAAAAGTTGATCGTCCGACCGGGCTGATCGGGTACGAGACTGACAAGAATATCGAACTGCGTCAGGCGGGCCAAAAACCGAAGATCAGGATCATCCGATCCCGCACGGTCTTTTATGCTTCTGTCCTGACGATCGTCAGTTGTCTGATGCTGTTCGGTCTGTCGACCCGGGCCAATCTTGAACTGACGGTCCAGCGCGATCGAACGCCGCCATTCGTGCAACTGTCGGATGGTTCGATCCGCAATGCCTTCACGGTCAGGGTAATCAACAAGACCAACGCCCCGCGCGATTATAAGATTGCGGTTACGACGCAAGACAGCCTCGCGCCGTTGACAATTAACGCCGTGGGAGAAGAAACCGAGGGCGATACGATCACGATCACCGCCGATGGCGATGCTCTGCGATCGGTACGGCTGTTTATCACGGCGATGCCAAAACCCCAGACAAAAAGGTCATCCCCGATTGAAATTTCTGTCACCGATGTGGAAACCGGTGAAGTTGCGATGAAAAATACAGTCTTTCTGACGGAGCGGGCCAATGTCGACTGAATTCAGGCTGAAGGGCTGGCATGTGCTGGCTATGCTAATCGGCTTTTTCGCCGTCATCTTTGCGGCGAATGCCGTCTTTCTCACCGTTGCGGTGCGCTCGTTTCCGGGGGAGCAGGAGAAAAAGTCCTATCTTCAGGGTCTAAACTATAATGAAACGATCAAAGCCCGGGCGGCGCAGGAGGCCCTTGGCTGGTCCGCGGCGATTACCGCCGTGGAGACCACACGCGCCGGCACCGGCGTCCGCCTGACCTTCAAGGACCGGTGGGACAGCCCGCTGGGCGGGCTCGCCATTGAAGGGGTGATCCGCCGACCCGTGACGGATGATTTCGACCAGCCCGTCACTTTCACCGCCGAGGCGCCGGGCACCTACACAGCGCTCATCCCCGCCCTCACAGAGGGGGTCTGGACCCTGTCCGCCACCGCCACCCACATCGGCGGTGGAACCTTCCGCTTCGAAACGGATCTGGATCTGTAGCGGCGGGAGCCCCCGGGACAAGCCCGGGGGTTCGGGATAGGGGTGCTGCGCACATTGTGTCGAGGGCAGAGATTGCTTACCTTACAGGGCAAGGAAACCCGCAACGCATGTCCCGAATTATGCCGGTTATAAGCGAAACCCAAGGCTCCACGCCCGGCTGCCCGAGCGGGCTGGAACCGGCGGCGAACCTGTCTGCGCCGGACCTGATTGATCCGGCCCCGTTTGTGTGGCGCGATAAGGGTCTGGAGCGGCTCGATCTTGCCGTGTTCGGGGCCAAGTGCGCGGGCTGTATTGCCAAGATCGAAAAGGCGATGCATGGCCTTGAGGGCATGAAAGAGGCCCGGCTCAACCTGTCGACCGGGCGGTTGACGCTTGGCTGGCAGCCAGGCTCTGTGGTCCCCCGCGAGACGGTCGTCCGGCTGACGGCGCTGGG
>CAYSMJ010000206.1:0-4437 GCA_964432075.1 uncultured Caulobacterales bacterium
ACGGGATCGCCAAGATCCGCCCCGATCAACGAGCAGAAAGACTGATGCTTGGTCTGAATGACTGGCGCACCCGTTTCGCCGACCGTATTTTCAGCCTGACCGAAGCCGCCGCACTCATTTATGGTGATATCATGGGTAATGCTGCCCGTCAGGGCCATTCCATGTCTGCCCCTAATATTTGGCGTCCGGTATGTGTTGCCTAGTGCACGCACGCTAACCGCCTGCGAACGGGTTCACAAAACGTGCAGCGTCGTTGAAGCTGAAAGATATAGATGCTTTGGCGACAGTCTCATCTTCCTCCACCAAGTCATTATCCAATCGAGAAACCGAAATATTGAGCCACTGATCACCGAACACCCGAGCTTCGAACCCGATACCATACTCAAGAACGTCGAAATCCGTTCCGTCAACATCGACATTCTCTTGTCGATAAAATGCATATCCAGATGACTTGGCAGAGCCTGCTACGAATTTGCCGCCCCAACCAAAGGACTCTCCAGTGCGTTCGCCTAAGTCTGGGATCTCATACACACCGTCGGTTTGATACTTTGCCTGAAACACTAACTGCGCGTTGCAACTTAATTCAAAGCCATTTCCGCAATTAGAGTACAACTGCGGTTCGGAACCCTGTGTCACGGGGCCAAAACGGAACCGATCTGAGCTATCCAAACCCTCAAATCCATAGCTAGCGGTGACATAAGCAACAGTATTTGACTGGGAGATGTCATCTATTTGGTTTTCGTCGGCTCGAGCCACAGTCACAACGCCAATGCCAAGTGAAGCGTCATTCCAAGTTGATCGCCGAATCTCACGAATACAATTTGCATAGAGTGGCGCTAAATCGCTATCTGAGTCGCTCTCTACAGTCCCGTCCGTTGGTGGCGGGGGTGCAGCACCCAATCCCCGGTTTCGCACTTGTTCTGTTCGTACTGCGTTGTTCGCGCATGCTTGAGCTGCAGTAGTGGCCGCACCATATTGGCTATAGTAGTCGCCATCCGTCGAGTATGGCCGAAGGAATGTGTCGCCGCGGTCAAACAATACGGTCTGAACACCAAAGGCTATGCTTCCGTCACTATTCTCGCTTTCACCCTCACTGAAGGCCAGAGACAACCGTGAGTTAGCGACTACTCTTTGTAAGGGGTCAGTTCGGTAAGCTTCACTGTCAATTGATGCCCCTAAGGCGTAGGGGGATACTTCCAATGCCCCTGTCCATTTGAAGCGGCCATTAGCATCTATTCCGTTACCGAGTGTTGTGATCAATGCGTCAGACGAAGTGATTTTATTGATCGAGTCAGAGCCCACACTCAATGCCGATGCTGCAAGGTTGGTCGGCGGCGTGAGGCTGCCAATGCCGAATGTACGGTCAAAAATATCTACTTGATCGCCCCCACCATCACCCTCTTGGGCATGACTCGCTAAACTAAATATCAGCAGCACCAACACATATACTGTAAATCTTGCCACAATAACCCCCTCGTTTATGAGCGTCCTATATTATTCTTATCCAAGCGTCTTTGCGACACTGCGCCACCACGCCCTGGTAGTTTTTCATTGTAATCGGGATGAGGCTGAATCTTTTTGCTCTACTGTCCTGCTTCAATATCAGATCGATTTTCAACTCCTGACCAACCAAGGTCAGCGCACCGAAGCAATCGAACCTACAGCTGAGAACGCCTCCAGAGGCATGTGCCGCGCTGACTTCATAGTCCGGTTGTCCAACTGGATTGGAGAGGTCGCTGGACTGGCTGTGAACCGGTTTCTCATCCTTGAAGATGGCAAACGCCCTGAAGACATCGATCGGCAAGTTGGTTTTGAAGTCCACCTGAAGGTCCCCGTCCTCTGGATCTATCTCGAAAATTCTTGAAACCATGTCGCAATCTCCACCGCTCAGTACAAGCCACAAAAACTGTTATCTTTATATGCTGCCTCAAGGAAAGATGCATATTTTTGATTGGATTACAAGTCAGAGATCTTGTTCCATGGTATTCTAATGTTCGCCACCTGACACACGATTCCCAAGGACTGCCGAATGTGCCATGCTTCGGGCATGAGACGCAATGACATCTGCCTTTACCTTGGCCCCGCTGAGCGTTCGGAGCTTCAGGCTCTGATCACCAACCGCAACACCCCGCGCAAGCTTGTCTGGCGCGCCGAAATCGTGCTGGCGACAGCCGACGGACACGGCACGTTCGAGATCATGCGGTAATCCTCCCCATGGTTAAGGGGATGCGAAGGTAGAATTTTCTCGGCAGGATGAACGAGGAGATTCCGATGAAGAAGAGCCGTTTCACCGAAGCCCAGATCATGGGCGTGCTGCGCCAGGCGGAGGGCGGGATGCCCGCGCCGGAGCTGTGCCGCGAGCATGGGATCAGCAGCGCGACGTTTTACAAATGGCGCGCGAAGTATGGCGGCATGGATGCGTCCATGATGAGCCAGATGAAGGCGCTGGAAGATGAGAACCGGCGACTGAAGCGCATGTTCGCGGATCTCAGCATGCAGGCCGATCTGCTTCGAGAGGCTCTTGGAAAAAAGTGACGCGGCCAGCTCAGCGCCGGGAGTTGGCCGAGAAGGCGGTGGCGACGAAGAGGGTCAGCATCGCGCTGGCGTGCCGCGCGTTCGGGGTCAGCGAGACCTGTTTCCGCTACAGCCCGAAGCGCGACGACGAGAACGAGATGATCGCCGACCTGCTGGTCGGGCTGACCAATGTGCACAAGACTTGGGGTTTTGGCCTGTGCTTTCTGCACCTGCGGAACGTGAAGGGGCATGGCTGGAACCACAAGCGGGTCCACCGGATCTACTGCGAGCTGGAACTGAACCTGCGCATCAAGCAGCGGCGACGGCTAAAGCGTGAGAAGCCCGAGGAATTGGCCGTGCCCGAAGCCCCGAACCTGGTCTGGTCGATGGACTTCATGGCCGACCGCCTGGCCGATGGGCGGCAATTCCGGCTGCTGAACGTGCTGGATGACTTTAACCGCGAAGGCCTGGGCATCGAGGTCGATTTTTCGCTGCCAGCGGAGCGGGTCGTCCGAAACCTGAACCAGATCATCGAGTGGCGCGGCAAGCCCCTGGCGATCAGAGTCGACAACGGCCCCGAATATGTCAGTTCCACGCTGATGACGTGGGCCGAGAAGCAGGGCATCGCCCTGACCTACATCCAGCCCGGCAAGCCGCAGCAGAACGCCTATGTCGAGCGCTATAACCGCACGGTCCGGCATGAATGGCTGGACCTCTACATCTTTGAAACCATCGAGGAGGTGCAGCAGATCGCCACCGAATGGCTATGGACCTACAACAACGAACGCCCCAACATGGGCATCGGCGGTGTCACACCCGCCATGAAGCTGAAAATGGCCGCGTGAGTTCTACGGTCGTGCCCCATTGAAACGGGGAGGATTACCTTGCAGCCGCTCCCAAATCCACCTCCTCACGAATCTCTTACCGAAAACTTATACAGGCAAAGACGCATTTGTCAGGTCTTGAGTTTTTCAAACACCTTACAACGGAGGGGATTCCTTAGGGGTTTTGCCGGCGCGATAACATGCAGCTAGGTTAGAGACCGGATACCGGCGTTCTGCTGAAAACGTCGTCCTGTTTGTCGGCATTGTCCAACTGCGACACCGAGCGGGCTTCCGCAAAGGTTGACCCTACCGCCCGATCCCCGGCGCGCGCGTCAGCGTCCAGCTGATCGAATTTCGACCAATCCGGCCTGTCACCATCAGCCCTCGATTACGCTCCATAACCTCACGCCAGGGCACGATTGTGAAATCCTTCCCGCGATCGATCACCGCGAAGCGGCCGCTCGGCCGGTCCACGGCCTGGCGGTAGACGCCGTGGATTTCGCCTGCGGTCGGCGCGCGCATATAGGACTTGCCAAGCTCGCCAGTGAGGTCGCGGCCTGCCGCGTCGAGGTCCATCTGCCGGAGCTTTGCTTTTGCCGATGGGCCGAGGTCAGCGCCCGGAGAGGCGATGATCCCGATCTCGGCGAGGAATGCCTTTCGGGCGCGGCTGGCGTCGGCCACCTCCCTTGCGAAGCCGGGCTGAACGCCGTCGCCCATCGGCTTTTCATCCAGCCAGGTCACGCCGATCGCGCGTGTCTGCCTTTCGAGACCCAGCCTCGATTTCACAGAGAGCTGCAGTGGCTGGCGCATGGCCAGTGCGCGCTGGTAGCGTTCCGCGCGCTGAAGGTAATCGTCCGGCACCTGCCATGTGCCGTCATCGCGCCGCTGGACATGGCCCGCCCGGCGCAGCGCTTCGAGCCTGCGCACATGCGCCGCGATGAACTCCGGCGTTGCCCTGGGATCGGCTGTCTGGTGCAGGCCCGCGCTGTAGACGCCGCCATGGGCGCCGGCGATCTGCGCGATGGCCTGGTCAGCCGGCCTCAGCCGCGCATCGACCGGCCCGACGCTGACGACCATGCCGCGCTTCAAAGCATCGATC
>CAYSMJ010000207.1:0-4407 GCA_964432075.1 uncultured Caulobacterales bacterium
CGCCTCGCAGTCCTCGTCCGCCGGGCCACGCACCGAACCAGCGCACACCGGATCGGAGCGATCCCCGGCAACACCAGATATTCAAAGAAATCGCGTGTCAGCCTCGGACAGCCACGCCCATCAGACGCCGACGTCAGGCACCCTCACAGCCCCCGCTCTCTCCGCCCGGGTCCAGCTTCCGCAGGGAACCGGCCCCGTCCTTTCTTCCCCTTTCCCCGGACCGCGTAGCGGCGGGACCGCGCAACCCACCGCGCAAACACCGATCGCGCCCCAGGCCACAACGTCTTTGGCAAACCGTGCCGCGCGCCCTGCGCAGACAAGTCCAGCGACACACCCCACGCAGACAGCACAAGCCAAAACAGCACCGGTCGAAACCTTTGCAAAACTGATCGCAAAACGTCTTGAAGACGGGCGTTCAGCCTTCACCGTCCGGCTCGACCCGCCGCAACTCGGCCGTGTCGAAATCCATCTGACAACGGAGGGTAACACGCCGGATCGCATTGTCTTTTTCTTTGAGAAGGAAGCTGCGCTTGATCTTTTTCGCCGTGACAGCCAGCTCCTGCAGGAAAGCCTGATCGAGGCCGGTCTGACCGGTGACGAGGCGATGCGTGCGGATATAGAATTCAACCTCGCCCCACGCGATGAGCCAGATCAGCCGACCAATCCAGACCATTCCGGCCATACGAGATCAGTCGAACAGAATGCCGAACCGCAACAGCTTCAATCCATCGGCAACCATTTCATCAATATCACAATATAGGAAGACAGTATGGACATTCAGCCTTTTCTTGCCAGCCGTCAGGACCCGGCCCCATCGACACCGATTGGTAGCTTGACGGATGATTTTGACAGCTTTCTCACCCTGCTGACAACCCAGCTGCGAAACCAGGACCCCTTACAGCCGCTTGATACCCAGCAGTTTACGGAACAACTTGTGCAATTTGCCGGTGTTGAGCAATCGATTCAAACCAATGCAAGCCTTGATACCCTGATTGCCCTTCAGACTGACGGGCGGCGTGAGAGCTCAATAAGCCTGATCGGAAAAACGGTTTCGGTTGACGCCGCAACGTATCCTCTTGAGGCACAAACCGAAGGCGACCTTTTGAACTGGCGCTATACGGTTCCGCCAGGCGCACAGGACCTGACCCTTACGATCCGTAATAGTGACGGCGAAACTGTGGATAGGATCAATGCCCGGAATGGGCCCGGTGAACATCTCGCGGTCTGGCGCGCAAATGCGCCTGGTCGTTACACGCTCAACCTGGAAACATCATCAGGACAGGGACGCATGACGGGAAATGTTGAGGCACGACTCGTCGTTGACAGTGTCCGGCTGGACGAGGGGGAGCCGCGTCTTGCGGCTGGGCCCCTTTCCATCGCGCTTAACGATATCCGCCGTATCGAGAGCAAATAGGAGAATACGACCATGAGCCTTTCAGGCATACTTGCGGTCGGATTGTCGGGTGTGAATGCTCAGGCGGCACAGCTTGAGACCCTATCTGACAATATTGCAAACGCCAATACCACCGGGTTTCGCCGTAGCCGGATAGACTTTTCCGATCGGGTCACCGCATTTGCAAATGGCCAGGTCAGCCCATCCATTGGCAGCTCTATCGGGACAGAAACAAGGCTTCTCGCCAGCGAACAGGGTTTTCTGAGGCAGACCGATAATCCGACTAACCTTGCAATCGCGGGCCAGGGGTTTTTTGCAGTGCTTGAGCCGGGTGCGACTGACGTAAATCTGTCGACGGTCCGGTTTACGCGTTCCGGAGATTTTTCCGTCAATGCCGATGGCCGGCTGGTTTCGCAAGACGGCTCCCGCGTGCTTGGCGCACCAGTCGGCGGTGATACAGCGACATCCAGCCTTTCCGGGTTGAGCCCAATCGACCTTTCCGGTTTTAGCGGCGAGGCATTTCCCAGTACCACCATCCGGCTCGGGGTCCGCTTCGAACAAAACGCGCCCGTAAGCTCTGAAGCGCTGCGTTATGATCCGAATGATCCAACGAACAATCTTGCCAGTGGCACAATTACGCCAACCCTTGTGCAGTCTCTGACCGCTCATGACAGCAATGGCGCACCACAAACCCTGACGGCGGCCTATCTGCGCACCGGTCAGAATTCGGTTGCCCTCGAAATTTTTGGCGCAGATCCGGCGCAGACAGCTTTGGCAAATGGTCTGCTTGTCTTTGCACCGGACGGTACCCTTGATATTTCGGCCTCAACCCTGCCGACCACGCTTGATCTTGGTGACACCGAGCTATCGGTTGATCTGCGCGACAGTGCGCTTGATCTTGGGGCAACCCGAATTCTGCGCGCTGAAAGCGATGGTGCCCCATTCGGAACGGTGACCGGATATCGCTTTGACAACCGGGGTACGCTAATCGCCGACCTTGCCAATGGGCGGCAGGCTGAATTGTTTCAAATTCCACTCTCCGTATTTACCAATCCGGAAGGTCTTAGCCGTGATGGTGCAACGGCGTTCCGATTTGACCCAGAGGCTGGCGACCTCCGGATCGGCCTCGCAGGTACCGAAGAATTCGGTAGCCTCGAGGGCAGCGCCCTCGAAAACTCCACAGTTGATATCACAAGAGCCTTTTCGACACTGATCGAGACACAGCGCGCCTATGCCGCGAATACAAGGGTCATTTCGATCGCCGATGCGCTTTTTGAAACGCTTCGCGATACAGTCTGATGGTCGCCCGTATCCGATTGGGACATTTTAGCAGAAAAAGACAAATTTATTCAATGGGTTATAATCTATTTTACCCTAACGCTTAGCCACTTTTTAAAAGGCCATCGGTAGGATGATGATCGTTGTAGCGTATCCAAAAGGACTTTCCGACCATGTCCGTAGCCCAATCTTCCCCGGCTTTGACCCGCCAGAACGATGCCTATGTCATCGGTCCGGACGGCACGCCACTCACCCTTGCCGATCTTCCGCCCCGAACCACCAAGCGCTGGGTCATCCGACGCAAGGCAGAGGTTGTAATGGCGGTTCGAGGCGGCTTGCTGACACTTGAGGAAGCCTGCGACCGGTATTCCCTAACCGTCGAGGAATTCCTGTCCTGGCAAAAAGCGATTGAGCAATACGGCATGAAGGGTTTACGCGCGACCCGCGTCCAGCAGTACCGCTAACCCATTGTTGATCGCTGTATGATCACCGCACCCGTCCGGGTGCGGTTTTTATATTACCAAAAGATGAAAATCAGCGTTTTCGCCGGAGAAACGCTTTCTTTACGCCATCTGGGCAAGAATTGCCGGGTAAGGACGGGACTGCCGACCGTCTTGTCATTCCGGTAAACAGGTGGGTAACGGGTTGCGTGACATTCTCGACTTTCTGAAGGGTTTCGGGCCTGGACGGCTTGCCGCGATTTTTGGCGTGGGCGCTGGTGTGGCGATCGCACTGGCGGTGCTCGCCATGCGTGTCGGTGCCGTGGATTATCGTATCCTTTATGCCGATCTTGATTATGGCGACGCCGAAGCGATCATTGCCGAGCTTGACGCAAACGCCACGCCATACCGGATGCGCGAGACTGGCCGGTCCATTGCGATCCTGGTTCCGGAGCCAGCCCTTTCGCAAGCACGGATCAGTCTTGCCGGCAAAGGCATTCTGTCAAACGCCCCTGTCGGTTACGAACTTTTTGACGAGGCCCAAACCCTCGGTGTGACAAGCTTCCAGCAAAACCTCAATCGGCTGCGCGCCATGGAGGGCGAACTTGCGCGCACCATTGCGGCCATTGACGACGTGCGCTCGGCCCGGGTCCACCTTGTTCTTCCCGAACGCCGGCTTTTTGCACGCGAGACAGAACGGCCATCCGCCTCAATCATGGTTGAAACCCGCCAAAGGCTCGCCACCGCCCGGGTTCAGGCCATTACCAATATGGTTGCCGCTGCTGTTCCCGGGCTTGCGCCCAGCGATGTCACTGTCCTTGATGCAAACGGAACCCTCCTCGCCGCCGCCGATGGCAATGGCGCCGATACCATGTCCGAAACCCGATCCCTTGATCGGATGGAAGCCGCAGAAGCCAGGCTGAGAACAACTGTCAGCGACCTTGTCAGTACGATTATCGGCCCTGAGAATGTCCGTGTGCAGGTCAGTGCCGACTATGATGTCAGCCGATATACAGAGACCGCAGAAATCATTGATCCCGACAGCCAGGTCGTATTGTCAACAACGCTGATCGAGGAGGAAAGCGACGACAGGCGTCCGGGTGCAAATGCCGCAGTCACGATTGCCAACAGCCTGCCGGATGCCCTGAGCGCCGGCAATAGCGATCGCGAAAGCGCAACCTCCCAGACCAGACGCAGCGAGGAAATTACCAATTACGAACTGACAAAAACCGTCCGAAATGGCATGCGCGATGAGGGCCTTGTCCTGAAAAACCTGTCCGTTGCCGTCGCCGTTAA
>CAYSMJ010000208.1:0-4397 GCA_964432075.1 uncultured Caulobacterales bacterium
ATAGCCAGCAAGCCGCGCCAAAGCCAGACCGGTCAATGCCCTGTGAGCGATTGTGACCTCAAAGAGATTCGTGAATGGCGCTCAGGCAGGCTGCGCCGAGCTTGCGACACCGCTCCGGTGACCAGCCGGTATCGGGGTCAGGATTATCGGCGGTATCCTTGAACGGCATTTCAAGGGTCATGGCGAGGCATTTGAAGCGATGGGCAAGATAATTCGTGCAGATACTGAGATCGGCCTTGCCGGGTTTGCCGACGGGATAGCCATGCTCTGTCTGGAAATCAGGGGACAGACGTTTCAGTGTCGTTTTGAAACTGTCCAGCGCGTGCTGGTCATCAAGAGAAAAACCGGGAATGCCCTCTGCGCCTGCGATAAAATTATAGGGCAACGCCTCATCGCCATGAACATCGAGGGCAAGATCGATACCGGTTTTCTCCATGACGCCGAGCACATGAAAGACTTCCGGGCTATTCTCAAGGCTTGCCTTGTTCCACTCCCGGTTGAGATTGACGCCCCTGGCGTTGGTCCGCAAATGACCACGCCGGGAGCCGTCGGGGTTCATGTTTGGAACGACATATAGGGCGGCCCTGTTGCGAACGGCACGCGCGACCGGGTCATCGGGGTCTGTCAGCCGTGCGAGAAACCCTTCCATCCACCATTCCGCCATGGTCTCGCCCGGGTGTTGTCGCGCGGTAATCCACACAGGTCTGCGCTCACCCGATGGCTCGTCAGGTGCGTCAAATTCGAGGATTTCAATCGGTTGTCCGTCAAGCGTTTCCCCCGGGACAGACAGGTGTACGCCCGGGCGCTCCAGCGTGGAGGCAATCAGGAGCGTATGCCGGTCCATCGGATAGGGAGAAAAATAGGCAATGTACAGACTGTCTGTTTCCGGCGTCACAGAGATTGTCAGGGTTTGCCCGTCATATGCCGTCTCAAGGCGCTCCCAGAATTCAAGATCGACCGAAGCAACGGCGCGATAATTCTCCCATCCCTTCGGATAGGATGCGCCGCCTGCATTACCGATCTTCAGTTTCAGTGCCTCGCCGCGAGCCCCCATGACCCGGAAGTAAAACCACTGATAAAAATCAGAACCATTGTCGCGGACAATTTCCAACCGAATATCGTCGGGTGATTGGTAATCAAGGACACGGATATTGCCACTGTCAAAATTGCTGGTTATGCGGATCACAGAATTTCTCCGAGGCGGGTATGATTGGTGGGCGATGCGCTTAAGCCCGGCTGGAAATTAACGGGCCTTGGCAACAGCGAACTGGTGAACATTTGTTGTACCGGCCCTGAAACCGGCCTCGCAATAGGCGAGATAGAATTTCCACAGTTTTTTGAACCGTTCATCGAACCCAAGCGGGCGGATATCGTCCCAGGCGGCAAGAAACCGGTACCGCCATTCCCTTAACGTGTCGGCATAATCGGTGCCAAAATCAAGGTCGCTCTTCCAGTCGAGGTTTGCGCTGCGGATCTGTTCGCGCAACTGGCTCGGCGTTGGCAGCATGCCCCCGGGGAAGACATAGCGCTGGATGAAGTCGGTCGATCGCTCATAAACGGTCGCAAACCGGTCAGCAATAGTGATCACCTGAAACCCGGCGACACCACCCGGCGCGAGCACCTCGTGGACCTTGGAGAAATAGGTCGGCCAGTATTCCTTGCCCACCGCCTCAAACATCTCAATCGATGCGATCTTGTCAAACTGTCCGTTCACATCGCGATAGTCCCGCAATTCGAATTTGACACGGTCGGCAAGCCCCACCTTGAAAATGCGTTCGCGGGCATAGTCCAGCTGTTCGCGTGAAAGGGTAATGCCTGTCACTCTGGCCCCGCGCGCTTTGGCTGCATATTCGGCGAAGCCACCCCACCCAGACCCGATTTCAAGAACGGTTTCGTCCTGATGCAGATCGATCTTTGCCGAAAGGCTTTCATATTTGCAGGTCTGTGCATCATGCAGATCGGCACCATCACGCCGGAACAGGGCGGAGGAATAGGTCATGGTCGGATCAAGCCATTTGGCATAGAACTGGTTGCCCAGATCATAGTGCGCCATGATGTTCTTGCGCGATCCGATCCGGGTGTTTTTGTTGAGCCGATGGCGGATGGCATCATACCACGCCAAAAGAGGAAAGCCCTCAAACGCGTCCTGAATAAACTCCGCATTCCGCGGAAAAATATAAAGACAGGCAGCAAGGTCGGGTGTGTCCCATTCGCCTTTCAGGTAGCTCTCAAAAAAGCCAATATCGCCGCCAAGAACGCTGCGCCGGGCAAACGCATAGTCCTTGACTTCGATGATCCCGACTTTCTCGGTTTCCTGATGGCCGGAAAATTTCAGAACACGGCCGTCCGGCAGAGCCATAATCAGCGTACCATATTGCAGACGCAACAGGAAGTTGCAGCCAATTCGGAAAAGCGGGGGGAGATTTGTCAGCAAGTGCCCACGATTCCCATTTGTAACGGGCACTGCCTTTTTCAAATAGGCTGTGACTTTTTCCTGCTGCGGAAGATCTGTATAGTAAGAGAGATCGGAGGTCATCGGCTCTAGCTTGCTTTCTTGATCTGTTCATAACCGGCAAGCGCTTTTTTTCGCGCTTCAGCGTGGTCGACAATCGGATGGGGATAGGTCTTGCCCAGTTTTATGCCCGCCTTATCGAGAAGGGTGTCGGGCGCTTCCCAGGGTTTGTGGATGTATTTTTTCGGAAGACCGGCAATTTCAGGAACATAGTGGCGGACATAATCCCCAGCGGGGTCGAACTTCTCTCCCTGGCTGACCGGGTTAAAAATCCGGAAATAGGGGGCGGCATCCATCCCGCAACCGGCAACCCATTGCCAGCTTGCAGAATTGGAGGCGATATCGGCGTCCACCAGTGTATCCCAGAACCAGGCTTCGCCTTCCTGCCAGGGCAGGAGAAGATCCTTGATCAGAAAACTGCCAACGATCATTCGCACACGGTTATGCATCCAGCCGGTCTGCCAGAGCTGGCGCATGCCGGCATCGACAATCGGATAGCCGGTCAATCCTTTTTGCCATGCCCTGAGGGCCTCGTTATCGTCTTGCCACGGATAGTCGGCGAAAGCCCCGCGTATTGGTTCTTGTCGAATCTGCGGATAGTAGAACAGAAGGTGGTAGGAAAACTCTCGCCAGACAATCTCCGACAGGAAGGTCATGGCCTGGTCTTCGGGCACCTTTCCGGAGTCTATGGCATCCTTCGTTTCCTGCCAGATTTGCAACGGACTGATTTCGCCCCAGGCAAGGTGCGGTGACAGCCCGGACGTGCCCTCACGGTCGGGCAGGTTGCGGTCATCATCATACCGGCTGACTGCGGCCTTCAAAAAGCCGCGCAGTCGCTCGCGGGCCCCGGTTTCGCCCGGCGTCCACCGGTCGGGAAAGGCATGGGCCCAATTCGGGCAGGTCGGCAGAAGCGCCCAGTCCTCAAGCCTGTCGCTGTCCGGCCAGTTTTTGGGCCGGGCTGGTTTGTCGGACCGTGTCGCCAGCTCCGTGCGTGATGGTCCGAGTGCGCGCACGGATTTCCAGTAGGGCGAGTAGACTTTGTAATGGGTCCCGCTCCCGGTTTCGACCTCCCAGGGCTCACGCAGCAACGCCCCGTTGAAGCTTTCGACGGTCAGGCCGGCTTCGCTCAGTTCTGTTTTCAGCGCCTTATCGGTTTCAATATCGGGTTTGTAATATCGCCGGTTCCAGGTGACATGGTCTGCATGGGTCTCCTTTGCGATTGCCGGCAGAAGGGAGCGTGGGTCCCCCCGACGCAAAATCAGCCGCAGATCGCGGGCCGCAAGCTGGTCGGCAAGGGCTTTGAGGCTGTGATGCAGCCACCACCGACCAGCGCCGCCAGGCGCGGTCGGACTTGTTTCCTCATAGATGTACACAGGCACGATCGGCCGACCCGTGGCGTGGGCAGCGGCAAGAGCCGGATTATCGGTGATGCGGAGATCACGCCTGAACCAGACAACGACAGGGTTAGATGCCATAATTGTCTTACGCTGACGGAACACGGTCGGCTTAACAAGCCAAAATCGTTTCGAATGAAGGTCTTATTGACGCGGGTTTGCAGGTTAAAGAACACCGGAAGCCAGGAAATCATGGACATGCAGCAGACCAACCGGCTTCTGGTTCTCGACGACAAACAGACTTGTGATCTTGTCGCGGCTCAGGACGGCAAGGGCGTCCCCGGCGAGCGTGTCGGGCGTAACAGTTTTCGGGTTTGTCGTCATGACTGCCGCAACAGGGCCATCGTGAACATCGCGGCCAAAGAGGCGGCGCACATCGCCGTCGGTCAGGAGCCCGGTCAGCCGGCCGACCCCATCGACCAGCCCGACGCACCCGAACCCGCCCTCTGACATGCGCTCGATCGCCGTCCGTACCGTTTCGGTCCCGGCAC
>CAYSMJ010000209.1:0-4394 GCA_964432075.1 uncultured Caulobacterales bacterium
ATATCGCGCGGCTCGTCGGCGATGACGCCTGAGGGGGCGGCGCGGTGGCGCGCGGAGCGCGGCGAAACCACAATGGAGCCTGGCCCCTACCGTCTTGGTCCCATGATTTACGAAGCGAATTATGGTGTGCTTGATATTGACTGGTTGGACCGGGCAGTAACGGTGCAGATCAAGGGTGAAGGCGGCACGGTTTATCTGTCGGAAACCCGGCGTTTCTGACAGCCCGCGGCGCGTTGCTGGTTGCGTGCGGCGGTGGGCCCGTTATCCTGTTGTGATGACAGGAACCGAAAATCTGGATAGTGCGCGCGCCGATAGCCCAAGCGAGCGCCAGGCCGAACTGATAAGTCCCGATTTGCCTCGGCCGGTGCCGCGTACGCTATGCACCGATTGCGGGGTTTCGCGAATGGCCGACCCAACGGCCTGCGGACAGGCCTGTCAGTTTATCAAACCAGACTATGAAAGGCTTGAACGCCGGATCCATGGCCGCAGCCGCGACGCGGAGCGTCCCGACGAGCTGCATTTCGGGGTTTTCCAGAAAATGGTGCGGGCACGGCTCAGGGAAAGCCGGACCGGCGCCCAGTGGACCGGCATCGCGACACGGCTTGGCGAACGGCTTCTGGAGACGGGCACAGTCGAGGCTGTGCTCACGGTCGTGCCGAGCGCGACAGATCGGTGGAAACCCGAACCAGCCCTGATTACCCGACCGCACGATATGGTTAAAGCGCGGGGTATGCGGATGGGTTTTGCTCCGCTTCTGGCGCTGCTTGAACCGGCCCGTGCTCAGGGAATAAAGAAAATCGCCGTGATCGGCATCCCCTGCCAGGTTTATGCGTTGCGCGCCCTCGAAGAAAAACTGGGTTTCGAAAAAATCACGGTGATCGGCACCCCGTGTTCAGACAATACGACAACAGAGCGGTTTCACGATTTTCTGGCACTGCTTTCCGAAGCACCGGAGACCATTTCCTATCTTGAATTTCGAGCAGACTACCATGTCGAACTGCGGTTTACCGACGGACGACAGAAGCTGATCCCGTTTTTGAACCTTCCCATATCGAAATTACCGGCAGATTTTTTCCCGCTCACCTGTCGGACCTGCGTTGATTACACGAACGCACTTGCCGATCTCACCGTCGGGTATATGGGCGGGGATGGCGACCAGTGGCTTTTGGCACGAAACCAGCGCGGGACCGCGCTTCTGGACCTTCTGGGCCGGGAAATTGCAGTGGAAACGCCTTCTGAACGTGGCAACCGGGCCGGGCCTGTCAAAGGTTTCATTACAAACACCGAGCGCGCGGCCGGTGGCTTGCCCCTGCGGTCGATGCCGGGCTGGGTGCGCCCGCTTGCCGCTTTTTTGATGCCAAGGCTGGGCCCGAGGGGCCTTGAATTTGCGCGCTCGCGGGTCGAAATGAAAGCGGGCGAAACGATATTGCATTTGCGCCGGCAGATGCCGGCAAAGATGAAAAACATGATCCCGCCCCATGTATGGGCCCTGATGAAACCCTACGGCCTTACGCCGGCGCCCGGTGAGACGGACGACAACCATGAGCGCGCCGAAAGCGATGCGCCGATGACGGACAACACCGCGTTATGAAATTTCTTGACCGGGCAAAAATCTATATCGAATCCGGTTCAGGCGGCGCGGGTTGTTTGTCATTCCGGCGTGAGAAGTTTATTGAGTTCGGCGGTCCTAATGGCGGCGATGGCGGGCGTGGTGGTCATGTCTTTGCTGAAGCGGTAGAAAACCTCAATACGCTGATCGATTTTCGCTATCAACAGCATTACAAGGCAAAGCCGGGCCGTCCCGGCGAGGGATCAAACAGGACCGGTGCAGGCGGGGCCAACAAGACTGTTCATGTTCCCGTTGGTACACAGATTTTTGAGGAAGACGAAGAAACCCTGATTGCCGATCTTGATCGGCTGGGAGATCGGGTTTTGCTTGCAAAGGGCGGCAATGGCGGGTTTGGCAATGCTCGCTTCAAATCCTCAACAAATCGAGCGCCACGCCGGGCCAATCCCGGCCAGCCAGGTGAGCAGCGCACGATCTGGCTTCGATTGAAACTGATCGCCGATGCTGGTCTTGTCGGCCTGCCAAATGCCGGAAAGTCCAGCTTTCTGTCAGCCGTTTCCGCCGCCAAGCCAAAAATTGCAGATTATCCGTTTACAACACTTCATCCCGGACTTGGCGTTGTGAGGCTGAAGGAGGGTGAGAGTTTTGTCCTTGCCGATATTCCCGGCCTGATTGAGGGCGCGCATGAAGGCGCCGGGATCGGCGATCGGTTTCTTGGCCATATTGAGCGGTGTCGGGCGATCCTGCATCTGGTCGACGGCACAGAAGAGAATGTTATAGAAAAATATGATATGGTTCGTAATGAGCTGGCGGCCTATGGCCATGGTCTTGATTCAAAACCGGAAGTCCTCGCGCTGACAAAATCAGATATCATTGAACCCGATCTGTTCGAAGACCGATTGTCAGCTCTTAATAACCATGCCAATAAAGCTGTCTACGGAATATCTTCTGCCACCAGTCAGGGCCTGAAACCCGTTTTGCGCGCTCTCTTTATGCCCACAGAGCCCGATGAGCCGCCCCTTGTGGCATCAATCGAACCGGAAACGGCCTGGCGGCCGTAATCTTGTCCACCATGACCGAAAGCCTTTCGCCCCAACCCGGCAGAGATAACTGCCTTGAAAGCCTTGAGGCCCATCGCGACGGGGTCGCAGGGTTCGGTCCGTACCCCAGGGTCGGGCTTCTCGGCGGCTCGTTTAATCCCGCACATGGCGGTCATCTGGAGATTTCACAGGAGGCCGTTCGGGCGCTTGGTCTCGATTGCGTGTGGTGGCTGGTTTCGCCAGCAAACCCCTTGAAGGACCCCGACCATTATGCCGCTTATCCGGTGCGTCTTGAACAGGCATCAAGGCTCGCCGACGAGCATCCGGAAATCCCGATCATGATTTCGGCGTTTGAGCGTGAAGTTGAAACACAGTACACGATTGACACGCTTCGAAACCTTGTCGCGCGTCTCCCGGATGTTCGGTTCGTCTGGCTTATGGGCGCAGATAATCTCGTTGATTTTCATCGTTGGCGCGAGTGGGAAGCAATTGCCGGGCTTTTACCGATGGCCGTCCTCAATCGCCCCGGGGCTCAGGATGCGGCGTTATCGTCCGTATCGGCACAGACATTACGCCCTTATGAAAGGCCTGAGGCGCAGGCAATGCAGATCGCAGACGCTGACCCGCCAGCATGGGTTTATCTGACGCATCCGGATAATCCGGAATCATCCACAGCAATAAGGGCAGCGCTTCCGGCGGCCCGGAAAGGCGAAATCATGAACGTAAATGCTGATCTTCAAACTGATATTGAAGGCATGCGCTTTTTTCTCGATTTGCATCCGGCGTTGAGTGATTTTCGGGAAGATGTTCTCACCGGGCTTGCACAGCCTCAGAAATGGCTGAGTCCGAAATATTTCTATGACGAAAAAGGGTCCCGGCTTTTTGAAGACATAACTCGTACGCAAGACTATTATCCAACCCGTACCGAGCTGTCACTCATGAAACAGATCATGCCGGAATTACGAGAGCTCTTGGGGCCGGGTTCTGCGATTTTTGAGATTGGCTCCGGGGCAAGCGAGAAAATCCGCCTCTTGATTAAGGAGCTTGACCGGCTTGAGACCTATGTGGCGATGGATATCTCGCGCACCTTCCTTATTGACAGCGCGCAAAGCCTCGCGCGAGATTACCCTGAATTAACGGTTTCCGGCGTTTGCGCCGATTTTAATACGCCGATTTTCCTGCCGGAAGGGTTTCACCCGGAAGTGGCGCGCTGGACCGGCTATTTCCCGGGCTCGACAATCGGAAACTTTCGGGCCGGAACCGCAACGACCTTCCTGTCGCGCATGGCACAGACATTGGGCCCCGGCGCGCGTTTTCTGCTGGGTTTTGATCTGCAGAAAGACAAGGATGTTCTTGAACGCGCCTACAATGACTTAGAAGGTGTAACCGCTGCTTTTAACCTTAACGTCCTGACACGTATGAAACGTGAGCTGGGAGCGGATCTCTCGGAAGATGATTTCGAGCATTTTGCATTCTATAATGAAGAAAAGGGACGCATCGAAATGCATTTGCGTGCTCGTCGCCGCACGGAAATTTCACTTGACGATGGGCGTTTCCCTTTCGCTGAAGGGGAAACGCTGCATACAGAATTTTCCTATAAATATACCCGGGCCATCATGGAGGGGATGTTAGAGAAAACGCCGTGGTCAATGGAGCGGTTCTGGACTGATCCAAAGGAATGGTTTGCTGTTGCGCTGTTTTCAAACAGGGGCTGATAATTAGAGTGCATTCAAAAAAGTGTGATCGTCGATGGTTCCCATCCATCGACTTGGTTTCGAACGCGCGAC
>CAYSMJ010000210.1:0-1331 GCA_964432075.1 uncultured Caulobacterales bacterium
CGGCCAGACTGCGGGTTGAGGCAAGTCCGTAACGGCAGAATTGCATGGCATGTTTCAGCCGCGGGACATCAGCCGCCATGCCGCCATGTTGTTCAGCCGTTATCTGTCCCGCATAGGTTTCAAGGGGTGGTGGAAAAAGAGCTTCCTCGAAAAGCAGGTCATCAATCTCATAGAATGTTGGTATCCCGAGGATATTCGCCTTGCGAATGGCTTCGGCCATGATCGGCGTTGATGGAACCCGGTAAAAGAATACGGCAAGATATTGATCAAGGTTCCCGAAATATCCGTCGAGATTTTCAGTATGCCGAAAAACCTGCACCTTGTAGCCTGCCGTTTCGAGATGTTCGACTTTCTGGTCAATCCGGTAAAAACGGCATTGTTGAAGGTCGTGATTTCCGACAATTGCGACTGTTTGGGAAGTACAGTTTCTTATTGGGGCAAATTGAGGCTCACCAAGCACGCGGAGGGCGGCGCGAACATAATCCTGCGCCGCGTTGATACCGTCTGTAACGGATTTTATTCTGGCTTTTTTCAGGATTATCGGAAAGAAATGTGTAATTGCTTTTTCGGCTCTGATCTTAAGATTGACATCCTCGGGAAATGTTTCTGTACCGCGCTGCAAGGATTCAATAGCGCCGATCTCATTACCAAGCCCCTCACAAGCTTTGCTCAGATTGATATACGTCCATTGTGACCCAGTCGCCGATTCTGCAAGTGGATTGTATAAATCGATGGCTTGCTTGAGAAAGCCGTGACTGAGCAGGCGATCCGCCAGTTCGTGGGCGGCCGGTGGAAATCCTTCTGCCGTCTGGAGAATTCGTGTTAAAATCCGAACGGCGCGGTCATGCTTCCCTGTTTTCAGAGCTTCAATTGCAGCGTGATAGAAAAAAGGTGCTGTTTCAAAATTATAGGCAACACCCGGGCGACCCTCGTCTATGCCATGCTTTATGAAGTGGGTGAGAAACTCAGAAGGTTTTTCCATTGTCGTCAGGTCAGTGGAAAAATGCCTGTAGGTCGCCAGGTCCCCCGGAAGTCGTGATGGAACGGAAATCTCAAGTTCGTTCTCGGCCCAAACAAATAAATTTGGGCGCAGATTATGAGCAAGGCCGCTTGTCAACCAATGGTTATAAAGCGCCTGTCTGGGTAATGGCTGGCCGTTGTTTTGCGCCGCCGCAACTTCGTTTGCAAGTGGTTTGGGCAGTGCTGAATGGTACTGCTCGGCATAAAACCTTTCGTCAAATCCGTGAGTATAGGCTATTGTTGCTGCGTGATCCCGACCTATTGTGAGAAAATGTTCCAGTGCCTTTGCGTAATTGGTCGGGTCGAGGGCA
>CAYSMJ010000210.1:1341-4032 GCA_964432075.1 uncultured Caulobacterales bacterium
CCATGAAGACTATGTTTATGGCAAGAGCAAGGTCGCCATTGCCATAAACATAGTCTTCATGGTTAAATATCGTAACTAGCTCAGTTGAGGCCCCCAGGTGCCACGCGGCAAGATCCTCGGCACAAAGAAAGATTGGCGACTCAATCACAAGCGCGGTTTCGTTACGGATGAAGTCTTCCGCAGCCCTCGGCGAGAGATCCGGGTCAATACGAAGGCCGTAATAATCCTTGATAAACCGTAGACTGATCTTGTCTGGCGCGGCGTCCCGCCCTTCCGGGAAGCCACTTTTGAGATAATGAGCGATGACCAGGCGGGGATCTTCGAGTTTTTTCAGAAGGTCGGGATTTTTGCGCACATAGGCGGTCAGTGAAAAATCGCTGTTGAGTGCATTTTTGTTTTCATGGGCATCGATAAATGCGTTCAAATTGGGATGGCGTCCTTCTTCCCGTCCAAAGGAAAGCCAATGTCGCTGGCATTTTTCGTCTGTGGCATTCGCCATATCCTGGTAGAACAGGCGATAAAAACCCGCATCGAAATCAGCAAACAGGGCGGCTTCCTCCCGAGGTGATTTTGCCGGCGTTTTCGCGGTTGGCGTCGGGTCTGGTTGCGGGTCAGGCTCAGCTTTATATTTGCGATTTTCCTTCAGGCCAAGCCGCAAATAATGGTCGATGGCCTCAAATGGCCAGCGCACTTTTTCCGCGACATCCGGATTCCGGTCGAGATAGCCTTCTATCGTGAAGTCAGCAGGCAAAGCGGGATGGTTTTTGTACCGTTCGCGGGCAAGCCGTTCGTTCGGCAGGCGCCCCTCATCGCGTCCGTGTTTTTCCCAATGGCGCAGAATATCGGCGTCGCTTGCCGCCGCCATATCGGTATAGTAGGTGCGATAAAAATCGGGATCGACCTGATCGTCCGGAGTATCGATGGTTGTGATCTGAACCATGGCGCGCAGGGCTCTCCTGTTTAGATGCTGAACATCCGGCATAATCCTCGCAACGGCCTATCGCCAACCCTAATTTTATAAAGTGACTTAAATGTATTGACAAATCGACCGGATTTATCCGCCTCGCATGGCAGCTCGAGAGAATGATCAACGGAGGTAGAAGATTAACTTTCGTATCGTCACCAACGGAAGTTCACCAAAAGC
This sequence comes from uncultured Caulobacterales bacterium, assembly GCA_964432075.1. Classification (GTDB taxonomy): domain Bacteria; phylum Pseudomonadota; class Alphaproteobacteria; order Caulobacterales; family Parvularculaceae; genus CALLPQ01. The sequence continues at coordinate 2,486 of CAYSMJ010000210.1, forward strand.
CGCAGCTTGCACAGGGTCGCCGCGTAGCATTCTGCCAATGAAAATTGTGGCGCTTGACCGAGAGACCTCAGACCTGAAGGCCACGACCGTGGCCCGGGCGGCCAGCCCGCCCCGCCGGAGGGCCATTGGCCCGAGAGGCAAAAAATGGTGGAGCCAAGGGGAATCGAACCCCTGACCTCTTCGCTGCCAGCGAAGCGCTCTCCCAGCTGAGCTATGGCCCCGATTAAGGGATTGTGGGGTAGACCGTCTGGCGACGGCGCGCAAGAAAAATGTTCCATGCGCCTGTACTGTCCGGTCAAGCCCTCGCTTGTGCGACCCTGTTTATGCTGCCCGTAAGATTGTGCGTTTTTGGCTTTCCTGGCTGGATATGGCCATGCCGGAAGGCCGGTCAGTCATCGTCGTCGTCGGCCCCTTTGATCAGGGCAGACATATCGTCATTGTCGTCATCCTCGAGCAGCGGGTCATCGTTGTCGTCATCATCATCCAGAGCGACGTCGATATCTCCCAGATCGGGGATGTCGTCATCGTCATCGTCATCATCATCATCAACGGCCACGCCGTCTTCCGTGCTGCCATCTGTCTCGTCATCGGGGTCTTCGTCGAGCGCAGATTTGCGTTTGGAAACGGCCGCCTTGTTTTCCGCGTCTGCGTCCTCAAGGCTTGTTTCGGCTTCCGGGGTTTTTTCTTCGACTTCCTCTTTCTTGGCGTCAGCCTCTTTTTCTTCTTCCGCACGGGTCTTGCGCGGTTTCAGCAGAGCTTCGGGAATAAACTCGTGGTGGCATTTCGGGCAATGGGCCGGCTCCTTGTTGAGATCATAGAAGCGGGCGCCGCATTCGGGGCAATCACGTTTGGTGCCGAGTTCCGGTTTTGTCACGGGCGAAAATCCTCGGGTGGCTAGGAAAAAAAGGGATTGGTCCTGGGACCAGATCGGCGGGCTTGCCACGGGGCGCTGACGGTGTCAATTCGCTGACGGTTTTGACCCGCCCTGGAGACAGATTGTGCCCATGAAAACTGCCCGGCCTGCCAACGCCCTGACGGGCACGTGTACTGTACCCGGTGACAAATCCATGTCGCACCGGTCTCTTCTGCTGGGCGCCGTTGCCGAGGGGGTCACGACGGTGACCGGGTTGCTTGAGGGGGATGATGTCTTGCGAACCGCAGCGGCCATGCGGGCCCTTGGCGCTGATATCGAGCGAGATGACACGGGTGCCGGCCCGGTCTGGACAATCGCGCCCCGCGATCCGGCACGCAGCGGTAAGGCCCACCGCCTCTATTTTGGCAATGCCGGAACCGGTGCCCGCCTGGCGATGGGTCTTGTTGCCGGTCTTGGGGTTGGCGCGTTTTTCGACGGTGATGAAAGCCTCCGCCGCAGGCCGATGGGCCGCATCCTCGACCCGCTTGGTCAAATGGGTGTTGTGGCGACAAGTCGTAACGGTTGTCTGCCGGTCAGTCTCGAACCTTCATCCGGGTTGTCGGCGATCCGCTACCGGCTGCCGGTTGCGTCGGCACAGATCAAATCCGCCATTCTCCTCGCCGGGTTGTTCGCA
>CAYSMJ010000210.1:4042-4379 GCA_964432075.1 uncultured Caulobacterales bacterium
CTCCTCTATAGTTGCACTTTGTGGATTCAGACGTTATAATACACAATTTTTTGAAGTTCTCTTCGACTACGTTGCCGTTTGAACAAAGGAGAAATTTTGTGGTAGATCTTCATATTCATACGTCCGCCTCGGATGGTTCGCATTCTCCTCGCCGGGTTGTTCGCAAACGGAACAACGATTGTCGAGGAACCGGCACCAAGCCGCGATCATAGCGAAAACATGTTGCGCGGTTTTGGGGCAAAGGTCGGGGCGTCCGTCACGGGTGAAGGGCGGGAGATTACCCTTGAGGGCAGGCAACGCCTGACCGGATGCATGATTGCCATCCCGGGTGATCCAT
>CAYSMJ010000211.1:0-4362 GCA_964432075.1 uncultured Caulobacterales bacterium
GATGACGGAAGGGGCCCTGCGTCTGCAGTCACGCCTTGCTGATGCGGCTGGTGCCGGTAAGATCGTATGTCTATTGAGTAAAAACGACGAGGCCGATATCGAGGCTGTATTCGCCGGTCGCGAGGATATGGCTTTGCGTCGTGATCATATCATCTCTACCCGGATTAACTGGCGCGAAAAGGCCGTAAACCTGCGCGAACTTGCCGATACCTTTGCCGTTGGTGAGGAAAACATTGTTTTTATTGACGACAATCCGGTTGAGTGCGCCACACTCCGCAGTGCCATGCCGGGTGTTCGCGTTATCGAAGCCCCGTGTGAGGCCGATGATCCTGGTTTTGCCGATCATCTCTGGCTGCTTGACCAGGGCCCGATAACACAAACGGACAGAAGCCGGCTCCAGAGCTACCGGAGCGCGGCCAGACGCGAAGCGGCAGCGCAGGCTGCACCAAGCCTGAAAGCCTTTCATGACAGCCTTGATCTGCACATTGACATAAGATCGGCGACAAATACGGATGTTCCGCGTCTGTCGCAAATGACGCTGCGGACGAACCAGTTCAATGCCAGTCTGAAACGCGAGGATGAGGTCGTTGTCAGACATTCCCTCACCGATGATCTCCAGACTGTCCTTGTCGTGTCTGTCGCTGACCGGTTTGGTGATTATGGCACGGTCGGGGCCTTGCGCGCGCGGGCGCAGGCCGGTTGTCTGAGCGTAGACCTGTTTCTCCTGAGTTGCCGGGCGCTTGGTCGCGGTGTTGAGCATCGCATGGTCAACACGCTGGCTGAAATCGCCGGGCGTTCGGCTTGTAATCGGATCGAGATTGCGCTGACCGAGGGCCCCCGAAATACCCCGGTGCGCGCCTTTTTCGAGAGCCTCGGCGTGACTGCCGCGCCACCGGTCGTCACGCTTGATCCGGGTGTCGCCCTGTCCACCCGGTTTGATCCGGACCATGCGGTGCGCAGCAAGGGTACGCCGGTCAACCGAGGACAGCATGGCGAAATTGCCGATCCGGGCGCTGTCTATCAGGAGATTGCGCGGGAAATCCGCGACGGGCCGGCGCTTCTGGCCGCGATGCGGGGCCCGGCCCAGCCCCGACCGGCTCTGCCAAGCGCCTTTCAGGCGCCGGCGGCCGGAACGCAGATCCGACTCGCGGCACTTGTCGCCGAGGTGCTCAATCTTGACAGCGTCGGGGCTGATGACCCGTTTCTTGAGCTGGGCGCCCGGTCGATCGACCTTGTGCGCCTGCGCAGCCTGATTATCGCGCGGACCGGTTATAAACCCGATCTTGGCGACCTGTTCCGGCTGACCACGGTCCGCACGCTGGCACGCTTCTTGGATGAATCGGACGGCCATGCCACAACGATACGGGGAGAGATCGTTTGCGGTCGGGCGGACCGTATGCGTGAGGCACGGCAGCGGCCAAGGGTACGCCCCGAGCGAAGGCCAGCCCGGGTTTGAGGAGAGGGAATGGTGTACGATCCGCCGGCGGGCGATCACGACACAATGACCAGTCGGCCAGGGATCGCCATTGTCGGGATGGCGGGGCGGTTTCCCGGTGCGCGCGACGTCACGCAGTTCTGGGACAATATCAAGGCCGGACGAGAGACGATCACGCGGTTTTCGCCCGAAGACCTTGATCTGCCGATTGAGGGCGCAAACGTGGAAAATAGCTATGTCTGCGCCAAGGGCATGCTTGATGATATCGACATGTTTGATGCGCGGTTCTTCGGCTATCTGCCGCGCGAAACCGAACTGATGGACCCGCAGCAACGCGTTTTTCTTGAGATCGCCCATGAGGCGCTCGAACATGGCGGGCTTGATCCGGACCGGGATCAGGGGGCTGTCGGGGTTTTCGCTGGCTGCTATATGGATACTTATATGCTCTCCAATCTCTGTGCGGATGAAGCGTTTCGCCGTGACCTTGTCGAATCCTTTCAGGTCGGCTCGCTGCAGACCGAGCTTGGGAATGACAAGGATTATCTGGCGACCCGGGTCGCTTTCAAGCTTGGTCTGCGCGGACCGGCCATGACGGTACAGACGGCCTGCTCGACATCGCTTGTCGCTATCGCCACGGCTTGCCAGTCGCTTGAAAGCTATGCCTGCGATGCGGCATTGGCTGGCGGGGTTACAATCGTCCTGCCCCAGAAGAAAGGCTATTTCTACAAGGAAGGCGGTATGCTGTCGCCTGATGGCCATTGTCGCCCCTTTGATGAACAGGCTGCCGGAACGGTGTTTTCAAACGGAGCGGCTGTCGTGCTGCTCAAGCGCCTTGATGAGGCGCTGGCCGACGGAGACCGGATTTATGCGGTAATACGGGGCTATGCGACCAACAATGATGGCGGCGATAAGCTGAGTTATACCGCGCCAAGCGTTGAGGGTCAGGCCGAAGTGATTTCTCTGGCGCTTCAAATGGCCGATATTGATGCGGGTACGATTGGATATGTGGAAGCCCATGGCACGGCGACGCCGCTCGGCGATCCGATCGAGATTGCCGGGCTGACCAAAGCCTATCGCGGTGATACATTGGCGTGTGGATATTGCGCGATTGGCTCGGTCAAGGCCAATCTTGGCCATCTTGATGTGGCATCGGGCGCGATTGGTCTGATCAAGACGAGCCTTGCGCTCGATGAAAAAACCATCCCGCCGCAGATCAATTTCTCGACGGCAAACCCGAAGATCGGTATTGATAAAACACCGTTCAGGGTCGAGACCGCCCTGACGCCATGGCAGGCAGCGGCGCACCCCCGCAGGGCCAGTGTGTCCTCCTTCGGCGTTGGCGGAACGAACGCGCATATTGTTCTGGAAGAGGCGCCAGACCCCGGGCTCGGCGTCACTGCAACCGATCCACAGCTGATCGTTATCTCTGCGAAAACCGAACAAGCGGTTGAAACCCAGGCGCAACAGCTAGCCGACCATCTGGAAGTCCATGCCGACCTGCCCCTCGCGGATATGGCGTGGACGCTGCAAACGGGTCGGCGCAGCTTTGACCGGCGCCGCGCCTTCGTGGGGGCAACGCGTGAGCGCCTTATCGAAGGGTTACGTGCACCCGGTAAGGCGATCACAGGTGAGCATGCCGCGCCGGAACCGGTCTTTGTTTTTCCGGGGCAGGGCGCACAATATCCCGGTATGGGCCATGGTCTGTATCAACACTATCCGGTCTTCCGGCAAACTGTTGATGCGCTGTCTGAGACCCTGATGGACAAGGCTTGTCTTGGCGAAGATATCCGCCCTTATCTTCTTGGGACAGAGGATAAAGCGTCAAAAGAAGAAATGGCAAACGCCCTGTCTGAGACCCGGCTTGCGCAACCAGCTATCTTTGTTCTTCAATATGCGACGGCACGGCTTCTTGAGTCCCTTGGCATCAAGGCAAGCGGGCTTATTGGTCACTCAATTGGCGAGTTTGCCGCTGCCTGTGTTGCCGGGATCATGGAGCCGGAAGTGACTGCCCGCCTCGTCGCAAAGCGTGGCGCGCTGATGCAGGCGGCAAAGCCCGGGAGCATGCTGGCGGTCCGCCTGCCGGAGACAGCACTCCGATCGCGTTTGCCGGATGATATTGTCGTTGCGGCGGTCAACAGCCCGGATGTGACGATTGTCAGTGGACCGACACCGGCGATCGACGCCCTCGCTGTGGTGCTTGAAGAGGACGCGAACCATAGCTCGAAACTCAAGACCTCCCATGCCTTTCATTCGCCGATGATGGCGGAGCCTGCGAGGTGCTTTGCGAGGGCGTTCGACGGGGTGGCGTTGCGGCCTGCCACGCGCTCAATCATTTCGACACTGACGGGTGAAGAAGCGGATGCCCATCTGATGGGCACGCCTGACTATTGGTCGCGCCAGATGATCTCCCCTGTTCGGTTTGCTGACGCAGTTGTCACCGCCGGGGCTGCACCGGCACGGATATTTGTTGAAATCGGCCCAGGCCGGGCCATGACAGGCATGATTAGTCAAATTCTTAGAGGTGAGAAAGCGCGGCCCGCTTTTGCCGCCATGGGCCCGGCCCAGGCTCCCGGAGACGATCAGCAAATTCTATTGTCAGCCTTGGGACAGTTATGGTGCCACGGACTTTCGCCCGATTGGCAGGCCCTCCACACAAGACAAGGCCGCAAAGTGCCGTTGCCAACCTATCCGTTTGAGCGCAAGCGGTTCTGGGTTGACCCGCCAGCACAACAAGAAAAGCCCGGACCGATGGACAGGGCTGATCGCGAACCGCAGGTCGGCGAAACATCGGCCGAGGCGCTGGTGCGAAAACAGCTTGAGATTATCGATGCGCAATTGAAAGCCCTCACGCAGGGATAGGGCCCGGGCAGGAAATGGAAACAGGCTATATGTCAGGTGCAGACAGATATTTGACGGAACTGACCACC
>CAYSMJ010000212.1:0-4360 GCA_964432075.1 uncultured Caulobacterales bacterium
GCCGCCAGCAAGCTGACCCGACAGGCCGTCGGCAAGCGCGGCATGGGCCGCTGAGATGGCGCCGCCCATGGTGGCTGCCGAGCGTACGGCGATCTGCGGGGTCCACGGAAACCCGATCCGCCGCATGGCCTTCGGGTCGATGGTGCCCTCGCGAATGGAGGCCACATAGGCCGGGTCATGGACCTCGGCGATGACTTCATCGGCCAGGCGCTCGGCCGGGTGCAGATGAGCGGACAACAGGATGCCATCGTCCAGCAGACGCTTGCGCAACATCGCATATTTGCTTGCGGGAAATCGGTGCCCCTCAGGCAAATCGAGGTTGAAGCTATCGGAATAGAAAAATTGCATCCCCGCGCACCTGCCATGGCCCCGGCATGAGTTCAATCCGCCTCGATTGCCACAAATGGCCGCGACCGTCACCGCCCGCTCCGCAAACGAAAAAAGCGGACCCGAGGGCCCGCTTTTTCCGGAGTTCGATTCCTGCCCGATCGGTTAGAATTCGAAACGCAGACCGATTTGCGCCCGCCACAGCGATGCATTGGAATCGGCGTCAAGTGCATTCTCAAACAACTCGTAGGTTGGTGCCCCGCCACGAATTTCGTTGGACAGGTTGCTATATACATACTGGCCAGCGTCATTGATGCTGACACTGGTCACCGGCACCCCTTCACCAACATCGCCCCGGTCAAACGTGCGGCGAATATTGCTGCCGCTGTCGATCAGGTTCAGGACGTTTTCGACATCGATATAAAAGATCGACCGCAGCCAGTTGACCGGCATCGGCAGGTCCTGCTGGAAACGGAAGTCGACGTCCACAAACCATGGGTCGCGGAACGCATTGCGCGGGGCAACCTGACCAGAATACTCACTCAGACCACTGTCATCAAGGAACTGGAAGAAGCCAGGCACATTCGTCACACCGGAGAAGTCAACGAGCGGATCATTAGGTCCGGTCGGGACATAGAACAGGATATTGTCTTCGCGGTCCAGTTCGCCAAAAATACCGGGATTGTCAAACACGTAGGAGAAAGGACGACCCTCCTGGGCACTGACGAAAACCGAGAAAGCCGTTGGCAAATCCTGGATGAACTGCTGCGTGAAACTTGCCGCCAATGTCACATTGTGACGGTTCGAGAACTGACTATCAGCAAGCAATGTTTGCGTCGAGACAGCCCGGACGGTTTCCTCGAAGTTCGAAATCGCCTGTGAACTTGTCGTACCCTGACGATCTTCAGCGTCGGTAAACGCATAGCCAAGGTTCAGGTTCAACGAGGCTGGACGAGACAGAAGCGTATACTCAAAGCGCTTCTGGAAGGCTGCCGATATCGCCAGGCTGCTTCCCCCATCCTCTGTATTTGTGAGAAGGATATCCTGCTGACGACGTGAGCTGACACATGGGCCGCTTGCAGACAGGTCACTCCCGGTGAAGCCGGCACGCGAGTCGATAAAGGTCGCATCACAGCCCGGCTGAAGCGGATCAATCACGACAACGGCATTGCGGCCATCCGGAAAGACCTGCCCGGTTTGCGAGAAGGACAGTTCCCGAAATTCCGGTGCATTGCGGCGCTGGGCGTAGATCAGGTCCACATTCATGGTCCAGTCGTCAAAGAAACCGCCAGCCATGCCGTTGAAGTCGGTAAAGTGCGTAAAGCCGAACGATCCCCGGACGAGCGACGGAATCTTGAAATCCGGATCAATCGTGTCGACGCGGCCATTACCCAATGACGTTTGTTCCAGCTGGGCGTCACGGATACATTGTGGGACGCCTGCAAAATTCCCGGCCCCGTCAATGACCTGCAAATCTGCCGTTGTACAGGCCGCAACACCGGCAACACTCTGGTCCGAAAGACCGATACCATCATTAGAGAAAGTATTGGAGAACCAGACCGTCGGATCACCGCCGGAGAACACACCCGCGCCTGCACGGAACTGTGTCTCACCCAGTATGGTCCTGCCAGCATCATAATTGATGCCAAAACGCGGCTGGAAGATGTCCAGGCCGTTGAAGCTCTGGGCGGCATTGTCAAAGCCATAGCGATTGCGGAAGGGAATACTCGACCGCGGAAAATCGTCTGACCGGTAGAAATCATACCGCAAACCAAGCGTAACTGACAGCTCATCGGTAGGCGTCCACTCATCCTGGACGTACAGCGTGTGGATGTTCCGCGAAAAGGATGCGCCAGCATCATTGATGTCGCCACCATTGCCGTTGGCGCGGATCTCAGAGGCGAGGCCAGCTTCAAAATCGGCAATCGAATCGAAGGTGAACTGTCCCGTGGAGCGTGGCGCAAAAAGGTTGAAGACGCTGAGCGAATTCAATTCCCAGCCGCCTGTAAACAAGTGATTTCCGTACTGATAATTTCCAAGAAGCTTGACCTGATCGGTTTGTGTCCGGAGTTCGTTTGCAGACCGGAATACACCCGGGCCCGCGACCTGAATTTCACCCTGACCGGCACCAACATCAACCAAAAGGATCGGGATCGGATTGGCGTCCTGCGCCTCGCCGCCACCGACCGGCCCTTGTACATCCTGATTGTCACGACGTGACAGCCAGACCTGGGTTGAGAAGTTCTCTGACCATTCGGACAAAAGACGTGCTGAGTAGAAATTATTGTTGGAGCCGGAGATTTCCTGCGAGTTAGTGAACTGGAAGCTCGCCCCGCTTCCGCCAAGATCGCTTTCGACTTCCGCTTCACGCTCGCGGGCATAGGTGAATTCCATCCGGTGATCATCATTAAAGATATAATCACCACGCGCAAGAATGCGCCGGCTTGTCTCAATACCCGTCCGCGGCAGTTCGCCTGGATCGATATTGTAAACATTCCGGGCGATGTCCTGCAATTGTGACGCTTCGCCGGCGTCAAAACCCTCTATCTCGTTGAGGAAATTCGCACCCTCTGGACCCTCGTCGAAGATGTTTCCGGCATCATCAATTTCTTCATAGGCGGCATAGACAAAGAATTTGTCCTTGATGACCGGAAAACCAACCGAAGCCCCCCAATTATAGTCGCGGAACGGAGGCTGCGCATTTTCCTGACCATTGATAAAGTCACCGGTCAGCGATGCGGAGTTAAAGACGGCGAAAGCAGAGCCGTGAAATTCGTTCGACCCGGACTTGGTGACGATGTTGATGTTGCAACCTGTAAACTGGCCATATTCAACATCGTAAGGGGAGAATTCCACCGCAGTCTCGCGAATGGCATCAAACGGGATTGGGAAGTTCGCCCGTGCCGGGAGACCTGACGCGTTCAAGCCGAATGCATCGTTCGACTGAACACCGTCGAGGGTGAAGGAGTTAAAGCGGTTGTTGGCACCGTTACAGGAGACAGCATTGTCGCCGCCCGAAACCGTTACGCGGGGGTCAATCCGGATGATGTCGCGGATATCACGGCTGATTGACGGGAGCGCCTCAATGGTCTCAAGGCCGAACGCACTCGACGGACCAATCGCAAGCTGGGTTACGTTCGTCCGCGACGCGGTGACGACGATTTCATCGGAGGTAGTGTCGGTGTTAGACAGTGTAAAGTTGAGCTGCGACGCGGAACCAAGCGAAATGAATATATCTTCAATCGACTCGGGGCGCTGACCCGTTGCAACCACGGACACGGTGTAAGGACCGCCAACCGTCAGGTTGCGGACACTGAAGGTACCGTTCGCGTTGGTGTTGACCGTGCGTGACTGGCCTGTGCGATTGTTCGTGACGGTGACCGCTGCACCGCTCACCGGTGCGCCGGCATCATTACTCACCGAGCCCCGGATTTCCGAAGTAATCTGCTGCGCAAACGCAGACGGCGCATAGACCACCGGTGAAAGTGCGCCGGTCAGCGCAAAAGCCGCCACACCGGCCTTGAGAAGCTTTTTATCAATCATGAGGGAACCCCTAAAAAATTTGTGAGCACTGCGAACGAAACCGTTACCGGGCCGTTACAATATTCATCGCGGTAGTCCCCTCATGTGAAATTCGGACTACAGTTTTTTATCCGTTTTATGACAATACAATTTTGCCCTTGGTCAGCGGAAAAATCGCGATGCTGTGTTGCACAAAATCAGCATGTTCGGCTTGACGTTTTGTGTTTACACAAATCGGTAATGCACACTCTGTGCGCATTTCTCGGGCCTACATCCGCGCTGCAACCGGAATCCCCAGAAGATCAAGACACGCATCAAGCTGGCGACCGGCCCGGGTGACCAGATGGAGGCGGCTCGCACGGATGGCCGCGTCGGTTTCATCCGCTACCCGGCAGGCGGCATAAAACTTCGAAAAAGACTGGGCCAGCGCAAAGGCATGGTCGGCGATCAGGTGCGGCATGCGTTTTTCCACAGCCGCCTTCAGGGCTTCACCAAAGCCAAGCAGGGTGAG
>CAYSMJ010000213.1:0-4347 GCA_964432075.1 uncultured Caulobacterales bacterium
TGCTGCATGCTTTGGCGTCGCGGACCAATCCGGCGATATCATTGAATATGGCGCTTTTTCGAAAAAATATTCCGAAAAACTTATCCCCATCGGTGGGGCCGGGGTTAAGATGCTTTATCAGCATAAGGCAGATTGTCCGATCGGCCTTTGGACCGATCTGCAATCTGATGACTATGGATTGAAAGTGACAGGAATGTTGAGTTTGGCGACCCCTCTTGGACGTGATGTCTATGCCCTTATCCAAAACCGTATACTCGATGGTCTTTCGGTCGGGTTTCGAACCCTGACGGCGGTTCGCGACCGGCAGGGCAGGCGTCGGATCCGGGGTGCCGAGCTTTGGGAGATTTCCATTGTCACCTTTCCGATGGCCATGGGAGCCCGGCTGACCAATATCGGCCGGCCCGGGTCTGAGAAGGGTTATGGGCAAACGGATGATAAATCCGTGTGTCCACGCCGGCGCGCGCTGTCCGTCCCCTCCGGCGCGCGCCGGCACTCTGTCATTGCTGATGGCCTGAGTGCGGCCGCAGAAATTTTGAAGTCTTGATGTCCTGTAATCTGACCAAGGAGTAGTGTATGACCGGACCTGTAGTAGAAACAAAAGCCCATGACGGGAGCGATCCATCGGTTCGTGATGCCATGCGGTCTTTCCTGGGTGCCTTCGAGGCTTTCAAGGATGCCAATGATGAGCGTCTCGAAGCGCTGGAGACCCGCGGTAGTGACGATGTTGTCCTGCGCGAAAAGGTTGAGCGGATCAATGATGCGCTTGATCGTCAGCAAAACACGCTGGACCGGCTTGCGCTTAAAGCCGGACGCCCCGGACTCGATGGCACACATCCGGCCCCGGTGGATGAACACAAAACGGCATTTCTGCGGTTTGTCCGCAGTGGCGATGCGGCTGACCTTGCCCGGCTTGATAAAAAGTCCCTCAGTACTGCCGAGGATGCCGATGGTGGCTATTTGGCCCCGCTTGAGACCGAACGTCAGGTAACCACACGGATGAAAGATATTTCACCGATCCGCGCGATCGCGACTGTCCGCGAAATCGGGGCAAATGTTTTCCGCAAGCCCGTTAGTCAGGGTGGCATGGCTGCCGGCTGGGTTAATGAAACTGGCGCCCGCCCCGAGACAAACACGGCGAGCCTCGCTGCACTCGATTTTCCGACCATGGAGCTTTATGCCATGCCGGCAGCAAGCCAGGCCCTGCTTGATGATTCTGTTGTCGATATCGAGCAGTGGCTTGCCGACGAAATCCAGGCTGAGTTTGCTGTTCAGGAAGGAGCCGCCTTTATCAGCGGCGATGGTGTCAACCAGCCCCGCGGTCTGCTAAGCTATCCAATCGTCGATGATGCTGTGCAGACCCATGGTGAAATCGGTGCCATCAGTACGGGGACTGATGGTGGCTTCGACGCCAGCGATCCGGCCGATGCCCTTCTCGAACTGATCTATACACCGAAGGCTTCCTTTCGAAGCAATGGCCGCTTTCTGATGAACCGGTCGGTCGTCGGGCAGATCCGGAAATTCAAGGATGCTGACGGCAATTATATCTGGCAGCCGCCAGGTCAGGCCGGGGTTCCGGCCTCGCTGTTTGGCTATCCGGTGAGCGAAAGCGAAGATATGGCGGCGATTTCCTCCGGCAGCGCCTCGATTGCCTTTGGTGATTTCGCCCGCGGCTATATTGTGGTTGACCGGGTCGGGCTGCGTGTCCTGCGCGATCCTTATTCCGCCAAGCCCTATGTTCTGTTCTATACGACAAAACGTGTTGGTGGCGGTATCCAGGATTTTGATGCAATCAAACTCCTGCGATTTGCTGCCTGATTGCGGCATTTTCCGGATCCGGCGACAGAGCCGGGCCCGGATAAATTCTCCATACTGGCAGCTGCGGGCTACCATCCAGAAATCAGAGACCAATCATGACGCTGACTTTGCTTGCGCCAGCGGCACACGAACCTGTGCAGCTTGCTGACCTGAAAAACCATCTCCGCCTCAGTGGCTCGGCAGACGATGCTTCCGTTGCTGCGCTGGGGGTTGCCGCCCGACAGTCGCTGGAGGCCCGGGCCGGGATCGCGTTTCTGACTCAAAGCTGGTCTTTGTCTGCAGACCTGCGTCGCAATCCGGAAATCCTGTTACCGGTGCACCCCGTAATCAGCGTTGAGACGGTTCAGCTTTTCCTGGAAGACGGAACGCAGGTCGACCTCCCGCCCAGTGATTACCGGGTGAGCACGGGGGCCTTCGGGCGGGTGCAGCTGAAAACCTGCCCACCCGTAAGGGTTCGTCCACTGAATGGAATCGAAATTCGGTTTACGGCCGGCTACCCATCCCCCGATGCCATACCTGCGGAATTGCTGCATGCCATCCGCTTGCTGACGGCACATTTTTTTGAAAATCGCGAAGCGGCCAGCGAAACCCGGGTCTTTTCCATTCCACAGGCGATTGACAGCCTGATCGCGCCCTATCGGAGATTATCCCTGTGATTGGTTCAATGCGAAACAGGATTACGGTTCTGACCCGCCACAGCGTTGAGGATGGTGGCGGCGGCCGGGCTGTCACATGGCAACCGGAAGAAGAATTGTGGGCCGCCATCGAAAAGCTCTCGCCGGTGCGTGATTTTACCGGCGGCGCCCGGCGTTTCCTGACCCGGATTGCAGCGGAGGTGCGATATGATGCGACGCTGGAAGCCGGACGCCGATTACGCATCGGGAATAGCGACTTTGAAATCGTCTCTGTCGAGACGGTCGATGAACGACAACGCCGACTGGTTCTTGTTGCTGAAGAGGTGCGCTTATGACAGCCGGTTTCTGGCCGATGCAGGTGGCAATCTTTACGCGGTTGCGCGCTGATCCCGGCCTGATCGCGCTTTTGGGGGATCCGGTTCCGGTCTTTGATGTCCCGCCCGAAACAGAGCGCTTTCCCTATATCCTTATTGGTGCGGTGCGCGCGGAACCCCTTGATGGGGTAGAGGGCGGGCTGATCCATACGCTGACCTTCCGGATTTTCAGCCGATATGAGGGCCGCCGGGAGATCAAGGAAATTCTGTATGCGCTTTATGAAGCGCTTCAGGATGCAAAAATTCCGCTTGGCGATAGCTGTCCGGCCAGACTGCGACAACGCTTTGCCGATATCCTGCCCCGTCAGGCCAATGGTGTGACCGAGGCCGTCGTCCGGTTCCGCGCCGCCACCGTACCCAACCCATCGCAAGGAGCCCAGCCATGAAACCGCAACTTGGCAAAGACCTTCTGCTCAAGCTTGGAGATGATCAAAATCCTCCAGTTTTTACAACGGTCGCCGGCATGCGCAGCAGAACCTTGTCGCTAAACGCTGCGACGGTCGATGTTACCCACGCCCAGTCCGTTGACGGCTGGCGTGAACTTCTGGCCGGTGCAGGCCTGCGCCAGGCTTCGGTCGCGGGGAATGGACTGTTTCTCAGTGAGGATACGGCCCAGGCCGTACGCCAAACCTTCTTTGCAGGAATTATTCCTGTATGGCAGCTGATCATTCCCGGGCTTGGCGTCATCGAGGGGCCGTTTCAGATCACCAATCTGGATTTTTCCGGCGATTTCGACGGTGAAATCACGATGGCGCTAGGGCTTGAATCAGCGGGTGTACTGAGCTTTACACAGGAGATGGTATCTTGACGGAAGACAGGTTCGATATTACGCCGCAGACGATCAATCGCGCCCGCGGCGAAAGTGCCATCACGATCAATGGCGAGACGCACCGGCTGTGTCTGACCCTTGGCGCGCTGGCAGAGATTGAGGCCTCCCTTGGCGGCGGGAGCCTCGACAAACTTCAGACCCGACTGCGCAATCCAGGTCTCGCCGATATTCTCGCAATTCTTCATGCGCTTTTGCGTGGTGGCGGCGCCGGCCTGACGCTTGAAGCCCTCAAGATGAGCGATATCGACCTCGCCGGTGCGGTTGCGGCAATTGCTGATGCGTTCCGTGTCTTGTCCGATGGCGGAGAGGCAGAGTGAAACCCTCAGCTATTCCCTGGGCAGACTGGTTTGCTTTCGGTGTCGGCTTTCTTGGGCTGTCACCATGGGCCTTCTGGCGGCTGAGCCTTGCCGAGTGGCACTGGCTGTATGCCAATCAGGATTCGAGGCCAGATGAATTTCAGCGCACGACGCTTATTCATCTTATGAACAGTTTTCCGGATGGTAAAGATGGATAATGCTGATATTCCCGGCGACGCACCGAGCGTTCAGGCGTTTCGCCGCTCCGGTGATGCGATCAACCGGATTGCCCGCGAAGAGATCGCGCCGGCCGCCGACTTGATTGAAGCCGCGTTTGTTACGGCCGCGCGCTCAATCGAAAAGGAACTGGGACAGGCGGCTCGGGGCGGCGGAGCCTC
>CAYSMJ010000214.1:0-4315 GCA_964432075.1 uncultured Caulobacterales bacterium
GCTTGCGCGTCTGATCGGCGCCGAGGACAATCGCCGCTGGCGCGAGAACCGCGCGACCCACGGCGCTACAAGGGGCGCTGCCAATGGCGCTGCGAGGGGCGCTGCGAGGGGCGACACGAAGGATGGGCGCACACCGGCCGAAGGGTATGCGGTTGAAGGCCATTCGCACGGGAGCCCTGCACAAGGGAACGAGGTGACCCCCACAATAACGGGGCTATCCGTGGCTGACCCCGCACCGACAGACGACCGGCCAGTGGCTACCGGGGTGGATCCTCGCGAAACCGATTCCCAGACGGAGGGTCCTGATCCGCGGGCCGCTAACCCTTTCGCCCCCGATCTGAAGCTCCCTGAGCCGGGGTCCGGCTGCGCGATCAACGACACAGCCACCCTGGCAACCGCCGGACCGGTGCACGATGATGTTGCGCTCGAAGCGATGCTTGGGGCGGTGATGGCCAGCCTTGAGCGCACCGAGGCGCTGGCGACCCCCCTCGCTGCGCGCGCACCGCCATAGGCAGCCGGTTTCAAAATCCGATTCTGACAATCTCCTGCCACCAGGATGGGTGCGCGGGCCGATACCGCATGGGCGATCGTCAGCCGGCGGCATCAGGCAAGCTGTCTACGGGTTGTGCGCCCGCGATTTCCGGTAACAGAAGAGAGATGGCGGGATTGCATCGCGCCTTACCCCGTCAACACCTCCCTTGCCCCGGCGACAGCGAGCTGCAGGGCGATCAGGGTCAGGACGATGCGGAAGGCTGTCCGGAAGGTCTTTTCCGGCAACCGTCGCAAAAGCCTTGTGCCAAGAAAGGTGCCGACGAAACCGGCGGCGAGCACCACAGCCAGAAAGGGGACCCAGGGGGCGTAGGCAAAGCCAAGGAGGCCGAAGGTCATGACCTTGAGGCCGTGCTGGGCGAGCATGCACGCACCATGGGTTGCGGTGGTGGCAAAGCGGTCGAACTTTGCCGCGCCGATGACCGTCGCCGCGATCGGCCCTGTCGCGCCGAAAAACAGGGTCAGGAAGGTGCCAACCAGACCGGTCGCAAAAAACAGACGCGGGCCGGGTGGCGGCACCCGGAGCTTTGGTCCGTAAAGCGTCAGTATAATGAAGAGGGCCACGCCAAGCTTCAACAGCCAGCCCGGCATGTTCACGGCGAGCTGCCCGCCCAGGGCCGCGCCGAGAACGCCCCCGGCGGTAAAGGCGGCAAAGACCGGCCACACGATATGGCGAAACTGCAGGATCGCCCGGCCGGCATTGGAGCCAAGCTGCGCAATTCCATGCACCGGTATGACCGCAACAGGCGGCAGAAACGAGCCCATGACCGCCAGCAATATGAGCCCGCCGCCAAGCCCGAGCGCCGCTGTCAGCGCCGCCGACAGAAAGGCGGTCGCGATGACAGTTATTGCCGCCCACGGGCCAAGCTCAGGGGGGATAAAACCAAAGGCAAATTCCATTCCTGCTGAATAGGCCAATCCGACCTGCGGGCAATGGCGTTTTTGCCGATCTGGCCCGTTAGCCTTTACGTCTTTCTAGCGCAAGGCCAATGCCCAGCTTCTTCACTTCGGCATTGAACTTCCGCAGGTCGGTTTCACTGTGTTCAACCTGTGCCATCAGTGCTGCGAGTAATTCGGGAGTAAAATCTTCAGGCTGAATGTTAAGGTTCACCGCTTTGAATCCGCCGTCAAACTGGCCGGGAAACCAAAAGGGCTTTTCCGGCGGCACATGATATTGGGACTGACCTTCAGCAAGCGGCAGGGTTGATTGGGTCTGACCTTTCACTTCGCCCGTACCTTGCTCCAGATAGGTGCCGCGGCTTTGAGGCGTCAACAAGACCTTAACCGGCTCACTGGCCTGCGCCTGAAGGACAAAGAACGGAAATTGCGACCCCTCAATGCGCCGGAAGACTGGCGGCAGCGATATCTTGACAAAACCACGCGTTTCAAAATTGGCCGGTGCGGGCATCAGGAAAGGATCACTTGGCAACAAGGCAACCAGCGCCGTCCCACAGGCAGGAACGGGCACTAGCGGACTGAGCCGGAAGCGTTTAGAGTCGGCCTGACCGATCAATGAATAGTTCCCGATGGAATTGTTTGTGTCGGGTGTATCGACAAAGGGAACCGCATTATCGAATAATGTTCGGTCAGCGTCGGATATTGGAGATGTGACAAACTCAATCCGGAAAGAAAGATCGAATTCTTCCAGGTTCGTGATTTTGAGAAAGTAACCCTGTAGCACGGTGTCTGCCGGGCCATCGGGCGATTGTGGTTTATAGACGAGTTCGAATTGTGAAACTTGCATATCTCTCCCCGTAATGGTTCCTATGAGAACCCGCGAATCGGCTTCCGCTTTGAGTATGGCGCTGCACTTGTCAGCGTCGAGTGCGATTTTTCCGCAGATTGTGGGATTGACACGGTTCAATATAGTTTTGGCGACAGGAATGTACGGGCCTATGAAGATCACCACCTGGAACATCAATTCTGTCCGTCTGCGAGCGCCGCAGATTGTCAGTTTTCTGGAAGCCGAAAGCCCGGACGTTCTCTGCCTGCAGGAGATCAAATGCAATAATGATCAGTTTCCGGCCAAAGCCTTCGCCAGGGCGGGTTATGAGCATAGGCTTGTGCACGGACAGACCGCCTATCACGGGGTCGCGATTGTCTCACGTCATCCGTTAAAAGATGTCGGTCGGGAGGATTTCTGCAACAAGGGGGATGCCCGCCATGTGGCGGCAAGGATTGCCGGGCTTGAAATCCACAATTTTTACGTCCCGGCAGGCGGCGACGAACCGGATCCGGCAATCAACGACAAATTTGCCCACAAGCTTCAATTTCTTGATGAGATGACCGATTGGGGCGCCTCGATGTCGAACCCGTCTCGTGCCAAACGCGTTCTGGTTGGCGATCTCAACGTTGCGCCGGACCCGGAGGATGTCTGGTCTCACAAACAGCTCCTCAGGGTTATCAGCCATACGCCCATCGAGGTCGAAAAGCTGACGGCAGCAAAAAACGCAGGCCGCTGGATCGATGTGGCGCGGGAATATCATCCCTCGCCGGAAAAACTCTATAGCTGGTGGTCCTATCGCGCGCGGGACTGGCGCGGCTCCAATCGCGGCCGCCGGCTCGACCATATCTGGGTGACACCAGGGCTGAAAAAAGCCGCCCTGCATGGCGGTCCGGGCGCGTTTCGGATCCATGAGGATGTGCGCGGCTGGGAAAAACCGTCAGACCACGCGCCGGTTAGCCTTGTGCTTGATCTCTGAGCCCGGGGCCTATCCCGCAAGTTTGATGATCTCCTCGTCGCTCAGCGTGCCGGGCACGACGGTAACCGGGATCGGGCGCTTGCCGAAATAGACCGGTTTTTGCGCCAGCGCTTCCACAAGCGGGCCCGGCTTGTTGGAGTCCGTCGCCGCGCCCAGAAAAAGAACGGCAATCGCCGGGTCCGCCTCGATCAGCTTGCGGATCTCTTCCACCATCTCGCCTTCCCGGATGATCTGTTCGGGCTGGCGGCCCCACTGTTTTTCAACATTGCGGGCAAAATCGGCAAGAACGTCTTCGGCATGGTCATAAGCTTCCGCCCGCATGGCCTCGGCCACGGACTGCCAGTGGGCATAATCGCTCGGCTCAATGATATGAAGAAGACTGACCACCGCGTTGGAATAGCGCGCCCGCCGCGCCGCAAACAAGGCGGCAAGCCGTGCTTCCGGACAGTCGGAGGCGACAACAAGAAATTTGACCCGGGGCCCGCCATGTTCGAACGGCAGGGACGGGTACCCGCCCTCATCGTCCTCGTCGATTGTGTTTTTCTCACTCATCGGCCGGAGTTTGCCGGGTTTGGGCCTCAACTGCAATCAGGGTCCAATCCGCCTTTTCTTGAGGGACAAACCGGATGCATATTTGCGCGGGACAAAAAGGGAATGGCGCATGCGCGGCTATTTTGGTATCGGCGTTGAACGGATCTCCAAGGCGATGAATCTGGGTGCGGTCCTGCGGACGGGGCATGCCTTTGGCGCCAGCTTCGCCTTTACCATCAGCGCCCATCACCGGGCGCTGATGATTGACCGCGCCGATACAGCAAAAAGCGATGCGCATCTGCCGCTTTATGAATGGGAAAGCCTTGATGACATGGTTTTGCCAAAGGGCTGTGTACTGGTCGGGGTTGAGCTGGATGAGCGGGCGGTCGATCTGCCCTCTTTCGCACACCCCCTCAATGTTGCCTATTTGCTCGGCCCGGAAAAGGGCAGCCTGTCGCCTGAGGCGACGGCGCGCTGCACGCATCTCGTCAAGATCCCGACGAAATTCTGTATCAATGTGTCGCTCGCAGCCG
>CAYSMJ010000215.1:0-4301 GCA_964432075.1 uncultured Caulobacterales bacterium
GGCGATCGCCTGTCAGAACGGATGGGTGTCGCCGGGCGGGCACGCCCTGACGGGCACGTTGTCTGGATCCATGGGGCAAGCGTTGGCGAGTCCCTCTCCGTTTTGCCGCTTGTCGGCCGGCTCGCGGACTTGCGGCCCGATCTGCATTTTCTTGTGACCACCGGTACGGTGACCTCTGCGGCCCTGATGGAGGATCGCCTTCCACCTCAGGCCTTTCACCAGTTCATACCGCTCGACAATCCGGCCTTTGTGCGCCGCTTTCTTGAGCACTGGCGTCCGGATGTGGGGCTTTTTGTCGAATCGGAATTCTGGCCAAATCTTATCTTTGAAGCGCGGCGGCGTATTGCGATGATGGCTATCGTCAATGGCCGTGTGTCGCCAAAATCCTATGAGGACTGGTGCAAGCGTCGGCGCTCGATTGCCCATCTACTTTCGGCGTTTGATCTGATCATTGCCCAGGATCGCGAAAATGCCGAGCGGCTGGCCACCCTTTCCGGGCGCAATGTCATGATGTTTGGAAATCTGAAGCATGCTGCGGAATCTCTGCCCAGTGATCATCGCCTTGCGGATGATCTGTGTCAGCAGATGGGAACGCGGCCGGTGTGGCTTGCAGCAAGCACACACCCCTCAGAAGAGGCGATGATTTTTGATGCGCATAAAATTCTGCAAACAGAGTATCCGAATATTCTTACCATGATTGCACCGCGCCACCCCGAACGCGGCGAAGCCATCGCGGTTGAAGCCGCCGGGAAAGGTCTACGCGCGGCGCGGCGCTCTGCCGACGATAAAATTCACCCCGATACTGATATCTATATCGCTGACACGCTGGGCGAACTCGGGATATTTTACAGAATCAATGATATCACCCTTGTGGGCGGTGGGCTGACCCCGAAGGGCGGACATAACCCGCTTGAACCGGCCCGGCTTGAATGTGCGATTCTGCATGGGCCGCATATATTCAATTTCAACGAAACCTATGGCGATATGCGCCGGGCGGGGGCTGCCGCGCTTGTACGCAATGACCGGGACATTGCTGCGGCAGTCAAGCGCCTTTTCAGCGATACGAAAACGCGCCGTGCGATGGCCCAGAAGGCAAGCCAGACGGCCCTCGAGAATGCGGACCGAATCCTCATTGATATCAGTCGTGAGCTGATGGTTGGGATCGAGGCAGCCTGCCCGATGGAGGAATGGCAGGTCACCGCATCGTGAGGCGGGAGCCGTGGTTCTGGGCCGGCGACAGTGCCATGGCGCGGGCTTTACAGCGCGGTCTTTCGCCGCTTGGCTGGGCTTACGGCGCGGTGAGTGAAGCAAAACTCCGCAAACCGGCGGTTCCGCTTGTCAATATGGTCCTCATTTGTATTGGCAACGCAACCCTTGGCGGTACTGGAAAGACGCCTTTTGCACGGGCCCTGGCCGACCGGCTGGCCGATTTTGATCCGGCTTTCCTGACCCGCGGCTATGGCGGCAGAATTAAGGGGCCGGTCCGGGTCGGCCAGTCTCATGATGGCGCAGACATTGGTGACGAAGCCATGCTATTGTCGGCCTACAGACCGGTCTGGGTTTCCCGCGACAGGGCGGCGGGCGCGCGCGCCGCAGCTGAAGCCGGTGTCCGGGTCCTGATCAGTGATGATGGATACCAGAACCCGTCCCTGGCAAAGGATGTTTCAATAGTGCTGATCGACGAAGCCTTTGATGATCGCGCCTTTGTCTTTCCGGCCGGGCGGTATCGGGAACGCCCGGCCTTTGCAGTCAAACGGGCAGACGCAGTAATCTTTGTACGCAGGGACCTGAAGGGCAGATTTTCAACCCGGGAAAGGTCGCTTGGCGACGGCCGTCTGATTGGGGAGGCCGCGCTTGTGCCCGAAGAAACGTCAAACGGCGCGCCTGTTCTCGGTTTTTGTGGGATCGCCCGCCCCGCCCGGTTCCAGGCAACGCTTGAACAAGCCGGCTATTGCGTCAGGGAATTTGTTGCCTATCCGGATCACCATGGTTTTTCACCAGCTGACCTTGCAATGATCAAAAAACGGGCAGCGAAGGGCGGGCTTGCGCTGATTACGACAGAAAAGGATGCCTGCCGTCTTGGGCCGGCGGTCATGGCCGATCTGGGTGCGCAGGTGCTCCGGGTCAATATGAATTTTATATGCGACGGGCTTGTCTCCCTTTGCCGGGAGGTGATCGCGGAGAAGATCCCGGATAGGTTATGACAGAAGCGGATCAACCGGACTTGCCGCCACGGCGTTCAAATAGCTCGATCACTGCGCAGCACAGGATTGAGCTGGCGGCGGCGCGCTTTTTATTTTGTGTGTTCCGATTGGCTGGCGTGGAGGCAGCCTCTGCAGTTTCCGGCAAAGGTCTGCGGATCATCGGTCCCCTGATCCGGTCAGTCCATCGTCGCGGGCTTGCCAATCTCTCGCTGATTTATCCGGACTGGTCGGATGAGAAGAAGAAGAAAACCTTGCGCGGTGTATGGGAGAATTTGGGCCGAACCTCGGCGGAGTTTGTGCATCTCGAAAAGATGCGCCCTGGCTGGGAAGAAGGCCCCATGCGCCAGCGGTTGGAAAATCTCTGTGCGGCCGGGCAAATAACGCCGGTGCAGGTCAAGGTTTTTTCCGAATACAAGCCTTCAAAAAAACCGCGTATCAGTCTTGATGTTGACGACAATTTTATTGTCAATCTTGTCCATCGCAAGCCGACAATCTTTGTCACCGGGCATTTTGCCAATTGGGAAGTCATGTCTGTTGTCTGCGACTTTTTCGATATTCCGTGTGCGATTGTCTATCGGGCGAGTAATAACCCTTTGATTGATGAGCTGATTATCAAGACAAGGAGCCGTGCCGTTCGTCATCGGCATATTCCAAAGGGTCCGGACGGTATTCGCCCGTTTCTTGATGCTCTGAAAGAACAGTATTCGCTCGGCCTGGTGATGGATCAGAAGTTTACCGATGGGGTGAGCGTGCCATTTCTGGGTCAACCCGCTCAGACTGCGTCAACGGCGGCGCGGCTTGCCCTCAGTTTCAACTTGCCGATTGTGCCGGTTGCTGTTGTCAGGCAGGCGGGAGCATATTTCACGCTGAAGGTGCGCGCACCTTTGCCGGTGGAAAAGTCCGGTGACTTGCGCGCCGATACCGAGCGGATCACCGCCCATATCAATCTGGCGCTTGGGGAAGAAGTTCATGAACATCCGGACCAGTGGTTATGGTTTCACAGGCGCTGGGGCAAACGGTTATAGCCGGGAACGGGCTATTCGGCAGCGGCCGGGGCTTGTTGTTTTGGGTGGGTCTTGGCGATGGTCCGGCGGATGATCGGCGGGAACCGGCGGCGGTGGCGCAGGAGTGTCTGGTTGAGGGACGGCGATTTTGTCCGCAAGCGGCGAATGAGCCGTTGCACGGCCGGCACATAAGGCGCCAACAACGCAAAACCGATGGTAAGCATCGGCAGGCCAAGCGGAATTGGCAAGGGCAGAAGCACAGCACCGGTAAGCAACAGAAAAATGCCGAAGATCTGGTGCAGGAGTGGCATCAAGCTCACGGGTCTTCTGTCTCCCTTAACGGACCAGTGCGGGAAATTCGCCCGCACATCACACATAACAAGCCACAACCATGAATAAGAATAGAGGCGGCTGCAAGTGGATAATATCACATCCGCGCATATTGGCGCAGAATATGTCGAAGGTAAGTCCGAAATCCTAAATAGCTGGTAACAAGCCGACGATAGCGCCATCCAATCCAGGAGGAACCATGCCCGATTCGACCCGCCCGCCGGACGATCGTGTTGAAAAACCGGCAGGCAAACGCAAGGCCTATCGCTCCCTGCGCGATTTCCTAGACATGCTGGAAGCCGAAGGCGAACTTGTCCGCGTGGCCCGGCCGGTTTCGACAAAGCTGGAAATGACCGAGATCCAGACCCGGCTTTTGGCAGAAGGCGGACCGGCGGTTCTGTTTGAAAAGCCGATCCGCGAAGATGGAACCCAGTCGTCGATCCCGGTTCTTGTCAATCTGTTTGGGACGGTCCGCCGGGTTGCCCTGGGCGTGACCATGGGGGTCGTTCCGCCCGGTACAAAGGCCGGCGGTGAGACCGATAAGGCTATTCTGCGCCAGGTGGGCGAAACGCTGGCTTTTCTTCGACAACCCGAACCGCCGGGCGGCCTGAAAGAGGCGCTGGGCATGCTGCCGCTGGCAAAGACGGTTCTTGCCATGAAGCCGGGCAACATCCGCAAAGCGCCCTGCCAGGCCGTGGTAAAAACAGGCGCAGAGATCAACCTCGGGCAGCTGCCGATCCAGACCTGCTGGCCGGGCGAGCCG
>CAYSMJ010000216.1:0-4233 GCA_964432075.1 uncultured Caulobacterales bacterium
GCGCTTGGCGTTGCGGGCGTGACCAACTCCAGCGGCGCCGGGGCCGGCTATGGCGCCGGGTCAAGCTGGCTGGCCACGTCGGACGGGTTCTTTGGCGGCAACCGGAGTTCTCACCACTCGATCTCTGTCAGTGTCCTTGCTGGCAATGATGACGGCATGGAGCGTGATTATGACCATGAGGCGAAAACGCATGCCGCTGATATGCGCAGCGCCGAAGCCATAGGGCGGCGCGCCGGCGAACGTACAGTTGAACGCCTTTCACCCCGCAAAATCAAAAGCCAGACAGCCCCGGTGATTTTTGAAGAGCGCCTTTCGGCATCGCTGCTTGGTCATCTGGCCAGCGCGATCAATGGCAGCGCCATCGCCCGCGGCGTCAGCTTTCTGAAAGAAAAACGCGGTGAACGGATTTTTTCAGAAAGTATATCGGTTATCGACGACCCCCATATCAAACGCGGCATGGGCTCGCGGCCGTATGACGGAGAAGGCGTTGCAAATACCCGGCTCAGTGTCATCGACAAGGGCGTCCTGACCACCTGGATGCTCAACAGCGCCCAGGCACGCCAGCTTGGTCTGGAAACAAATGGCCGGGCGCGGCGCGGCACGGGCAGCCCGCCGGGGGCTGGCACGACCAATCTTTATCTTGAAGCCGGATCGGCAAGCCTTGATGACCTGATGGCGGACGCCGGCACTGGCTTCCTGCTGACCGACATGTTCGGACCCCAGGTCAACAGCAATAATGGCGATTATTCCGTGGGCTGTTCAGGTTTCTGGTTTGAAAACGGCGCGCGCGCTTATCCGGTCAGCGAAATCACGATTGCCGGCAATCTGATCGAGATGTTTGCGAGCCTGATCCCTGCCGATGACCTGCAATTTGACGGAGCCACCAATGCTCCGAGCCTGTTAATTCCGGCCATGACGATTGCCGGGAACTAATATTTGGAGACTCCCGATGGAAAAACAGCTTTTACACCTCGTTTTTGGCGGTGAACTGGAAAACCTCGAAGAGGTCCGATTCCGTGACCTTGAGGAATTGGACATTGTCGGAATTTTTCCCGACTATGCGTCGGCAGAAAGGGTCTGGCGTTCGAAAGCGCAACAGACTGTGGACAATGCCCATATGCGCTATTTCATCGTGCATATGCACAAGTTGCTCGATCCGGATGGGGATGGAAAGTTCTAAGCCGGCCCGGCGATGACCAAGCCGGGGGTTTCCTCCGAATTGCAAACACCTGCGGACCGCCGCCGCGCCTGGTGGGACCTTCTGATCAATGACCACGGTGTGCTTCGTCTTGTCTACGACAATAGTCATGAAATTGACGGCGGAACGCTTTGGCGCAGCTATCAGCCCTCGCCGGCCCGCCTTGCGCGCTGGAAAAAAAGCGGAATCCGGACGGTCATCAATTTACGGGGTGCGAGTGATAAGGGGCGATACCTGCTAGAGCGCGAAGCCTGCGAAAGGCTTGACCTGACAATGGTCGACTTCCCCGTCTATTCACGCGAGGCCCCCAGTCGCGAGATTATCCACGGGACCAAAACCCTCTTTGAGCGGATCGATTACCCTGCGCTTATCCACTGCAAGTCCGGCGCGGATCGCGCGGGCATGATGGCCACACTTTATCGTTTTTTTGTCTGCGGCGACGCCATCGACAAGGCCATGGAGCAGCTGTCCTTTCGCTATGGCCATATACGCCAGGGCAAGACCGGCGTCATTGATGCTGCGTTTGATGCATTTATCGAGCATGCGACCGCAACGGGCATCGACCTTGCCGACCAGTCTGCGTTTCTCGACTGGGTCGATGGGCCCTATGATCCTGCGGCCATCAAGCAATCTTTTCGGCCACAACCCCTTGGGTCATTTTTGACTGAAACACTCCTTAAGCGCGAGTGATGCGGTACATTTTTTAAGTTAATCACGGATTGTGATAGCGGCCCATCCCTTTTTTGAATACTCTTCGTCACGGTCCGGCTGATCACAACCCGGTCAGCGAGCCGAACAGGGAAAAGGAGACCCAAAATGACGATAGCTCGATACAGCACCGCCATGGCGGCCAGCGCGCTCATGGTCTTTGCGCTGCCTGCGGCCAATGCCGAAAATTCCTTTCTTAGAGCCGCAGAAGGCTCCAAATGCGTTCTCGACGGCAGTCAGGAAGTACCGCCGGTTTCAACATTTGCCCGGGGCATCGGGATTGTTCAATTTGCGGCAAATCTGCGTTCGGCAAGTCTTCAGGTTTCTTTTACGGACCTTACCGGTGATTTCACCCGGCTTCATCTGCATTGCAATGTGGCAGGCCAGAATGGGCCAGTTGCCGCCGGTGTTATAGATTTTGTGGCGATTGGCGCCGACAACAGCGAAGTTGCAACGCTCGGATCAAATCAGATCAATGCCACTATTATGGATGGAAATTTCCCTTCCGACGGCGGCGCTTGCGGTATTTCCTCCGTCCGCGATCTTTTTAATGCCATCAATGAAGGGGGTATCTATTACAACCTCCACACCAAAGCCTTCCCCTCAGGCGAGATCCGCTGTCAGGTCGGACCAACAGCGCCGCTAACGCCGGCAACAACCTTGAAAAGCAAACATTAGAGCGAGTTCACAAAAAGTGGGAATCGGTTTTTGTAATAAAACCGAGCGCATATAAAAATTTAGACAACATCCTTTGATTCAATCATTTGTGGGTGTGGTCTGGCCTTTCGGGCGCGTACGGCGTGCCCTGATATTCTTACAGCACCGGTGGATCCTGGTCCAGTTCCCCCCCCCGGGGCCCCATCAGACAGCTGGCGTGGATAACGCCGACGATGAAGGGGAAGACCAGCGCACGGAACATTCGGTCTTCGATCCGAGGCCGCTTACCAATGGGCTGGCTTTCCGGCCTTCCCGGATTTTTAAACGTTTTCTGGCATCCTGATTCGCACAAGTTGCCGATTGGGATACCCCATGCCGCTGGTCCTGTTTTTTTATGCCAAAAAGGCGCGCCGCAAACCAAAGCGGGGCTGGATTTATTGTCTTGAAAATCCGTCTACGCCAGGGCTGGTCAAGATCGGCTACACAACGGGATCGGTCGAGGCCCGCATGGAGCAGCTCGATGGAACCGGCGTGCCGACCCCCTTCGCCCTCATCGCCGTCTGGAAGAGCCGGGATGTTCACCGGGATGAGGCGCGGGTCCACCAGCATTTTTGGAAAAGCCGCGTGCGCGACAGTCGCGAATTTTTTGCCCTGCCACCGCGCAGAGCGGTTCGCCGGATCAGCCGCGTTCTTGGCCGTCGCCCCTTCAAAAGGACCGAAAGAGCGGGCACGGGGCCCGTTCTCGTCTGGGCAACCCTGATTACAATCCTTTCCCTCGGCGTTGTCGGCATCATGCACAAGAGCGGCGGCACCGATTGGCCCGGCCTGCATTCCCAGTCGCGGCGTTGAACACTGCCGCTCGGTGGCGCATAAGGCGGCCATGACAGAGCCTCACAAACCGGAACACGCAAAACCCGGATGCACGGAAAGTTTTGGTCCGGGCGCTGCCGGCGCCATAATTGCCGTGTCTATCAGTGCGGCAGTGGTGTCTGCGCTGTTGCCGGTTCTCCTGACGCCGATGCATGAGGCTGGACAGCTGAGCCTGGCAGGCATTGGCCGTGCGGCAATGGCACAAGGGCTCGGCATGCTGATCGCCATGACGCTTGCGGCTTTCATGCTGCGTCCCCGTCGATTGCGCCTGATTGCCCTGGCCGCGCTTTTACTTGCCGCCCTCACCAATGCGGTCACGCCGTTTACGGGCGGCTTTGACATTCTGCTTATTCGTTTTGCGAGCGGCATCAGTTCCGGCATTCTCATGTGGTATTTCATCAGCCTGGTCGCCCGCCAGGCCGCACCGGCACGTCTGTTTGCTGTCGCTGTGACCGCACAAGCCGCTGCCTCGCTTGCCTTTGGACTTTTACTTGCGCGTCTTGTCCTCCCTGCCTTTGGGTATACCGGCGGGTTCATGGCCTTTGCCCTCATGGAAGTGGCGCTGCTTGCGCTTGTACCACTGATCCCGTCACGGATGATCGAGATTGATCTCAGCTTTCAGGGCTGGCCATCACGCGCCGGGCTGGTGGCCCTTGGCGGCATTGCGGCGTTTATCGCCGGGCTGATGGCACTTTGGGTTTATGCCGGTGCGATCATGACCTGGGGCGGGCTTGAACCGGTGATGGCCGGCCGGGCAATCAATGTCGCGCTGGGGGCGCAGCTGGCAGGCGGGATTACCG
>CAYSMJ010000217.1:0-4232 GCA_964432075.1 uncultured Caulobacterales bacterium
TGTTCCTCTAGCTTTTCCTCAATGCGCAAAAGGCTCCGACGCATTGCGATAACCTGTTCCTCCAAGCGTGCCGTCCGCTCAAGGAGGATTCCCGACTGGTCAAAACTGCGTTCGAGGTGGCTGATACGTTCGGCAGCTGCCCCGGCCCAAAGCAGTGCGAGGCCTGTCTGGATCACGATAGTCACCCCGACGGCTGTCGTAATCCGGCCAGGCAGCGCGATGGCGGTGCTAACAGTTTCGCTCATGGGTTGACCTTTCTCATGGGAAGGCCAAGGAGCTTGCGTTTTTCATCATTGTCGAGAAAATCAGCCTGCGCAATTTGTCGCCAGCGCGCTTCTCGCTCCACAGACAGAGCGGCAATTGCATCACTATCCGGCTCCAGACTGAAACGCCCTGTTTCTGACTGAAAAACCGGTTTCAGCCAGCCGCCAAGCGCCGCCGCAGTCTTGCGAACAAGCGGCAGAACGGTCTGTTTCCAGAAGGCAAGATTAGCCTCACGATAGTTTGCATAGGTATTGTCACCCGGAATACCGAGAAGCATGGGCGGAATTCCAAATGCCAGCGCAATCTCGCGCGCAGCATTGTTCTTGGCCTCGATAAAGTCCATATCGGCAGGACTGAGGGACATAGCCCGCCAATCAAGCCCGCCTTCGAGCAAAAGGGGTCTGCCGGCATTGGCAGCGCCGGCATAGGCATCTTCAAGCTCGCCCTTTAGCCGGGTAAACTGCTCCGGTGTCAGATGATCCGCTCCATCGGGCCCGGCATAAACAAGAGCGCCCGAAGGCCGCGCCGAATTATCAAGCAGCGCCTTGTTCCATGACGTTGCCGCATTTTGAACATCGATTGCCCGGCCAGCGACCGACAGGGGCGCAAGCCCATAGTGATCACTCAACGGATGAAAAAGTTTCAAATGCAGGATCGGTGCCTTTTCATCGCCATCGACAGGGTAGAGTTCACGGCGGTCGCCGGTGCTGTATTCATAGGCACTGATCCAGCCGCGCCCATCAGAACGGATGCGCATGCGGTCCGGCCGCAGGCTGTAGAGTTCGCGCGGCGACCCGTCCAGCGTGACAGCCCGAATATAGCTGTTGCCGGCGGTCTGCAGATAGCCATAGACTGTCTCCAGAAATGCGGGCCCCGATTGTTTCGGATTCGGCGTCTGCAAAAGCGCATCGATTGGATGATCGACCAGGGTTTCGCCATCCTGTACACAACGAAGCGGCACGCTTGCTGCCGCTTCCGCAATCATCCGAATACATCTGTAAGCGACCGGGTTTTGTTCAACGCCGTGGCGCGCAAGCGAAACCATATCACGCCCGGTCCAGTCAGCCGCACTCAGACCATGATAGGCAAAGTGATGACGTACCCCCGTGTTTTTGAGGTTGGAAGGCCCGGCGACCCGGCGGCGAAAATATTCAATCAACGACATAAGGATACTCACAGGCTGCGAATGGTTGGGTCTTTCTGGGCATTGACGACAATTTCCGTCAGGGCCCAGACGAGGGCGTCTAGCCGGTCGGGGCTTTTCTCGCCAACCCGGTGCCCGGTGAAACTCGTCATCTCATCCTCAAGCTCAGGAAACTGACCGAGATGGCGTACCCGGTTCTGCTGGTAAAGCAGCGCCACCGGTTCGGCGCGGGCGCGCTTTGCCTTTCCGGCAAAAGCCATTTTGACTGGTACGCTTTTGTCAATCTGCTGCAGAACATGACGGGCCATTTCACCTCCCTGATTGCTTTCGACAAGGACGAAATTTGCCTCATACTGATGATAGGCCGCAATCACCCGCTCACCCCAATCCTGAGGTGACAATCGCGGCGCCGACCGGTCGGCGATGACAAAGCCATTCATGTGTTTGCCAACCATGGCACAGCCGGCAATAATAATCCCGCAGGCATCGGCATCCGGGCCGGAAGAGGCTGGAGGGTCCACCGCGACAACAATCCGGTCCAGCGTCGGCAGCCCCGAAATCCGCGACGCCTCGATCATCCGCCAGGTCCACAGGGCACCTTCGGCTTCTTCAACGATATCGCCCATCAATTCCTGACGGCCGAGCCGCGTGCCTTCATACTGGCGGACGATCTCGGTAAGGAAGGATCCCGCAAGATTGTCACGATTGTCATAGCTTGTCGCCCTGCTGGTAACCGTTGTTTCCGCTTGCAACAGACGTTTGAGCAGCGGCATCGGCTTTGGCGTTGTGGTAACGACCTGCTGGGGGTTTTCACCAAGCCGAAGAGCAAGCTGGAGATTGCTCCAGGTCTGTTCGGGATAGCGCCATTTACAAAGTTCGTCAGACCACGCGACATCAAACTGAAACCCACGAAGCCCGTCCGGGTCTTCCGCAGAGAAACAATAGGCAATCGCCCCGTTTGGCCAGACAAGACGACGGCGCGAGGTTTCATAGGCCGGGCGTTCGCTTTTGAGCGTGATTGCCCGTAATCCCGATTGTCCTTCGATCATGATCTCCCTCGCATCGCCATAGGTTTCTGCCACGAGCGCAATGCGCACCGGCGCCTGTGAAAAGCCTGCCGCCCGACGGATCCACTCTGCACCGGCACGGGTTTTGCCAGCGCCGCGCCCGCCCATAAGAAGCCAGGTTGTCCACGGGCGATGCACCGGTGGCGTCTGATCGGCACGTGCCTGCAAAAGCCAGCTATAAGCGGCATACGGACCAAGCCATTGCCTAAGAATCCTTTTCGACGGCGCTATTGCCGCCGGATCGCAATGTACGAAGATGTCCGAGAGCCTGAGCCTCGAGTGCCGCAATGTCCGGTTCAGGTCCAAGGTTGTCTGCGGCATTTGCGGCGGCGTCATCCAGCTCTTCCTGTGCTTTGGTCAACGCCCCTTTTGTCTTGTCTTCCAGCGAAATCAGATCGCCAAGACTTTTGATCATTGTGGAAAGCGTCCGGGCGCTGCGTTCAAACTCTGCGCGGTCACGCTCTGCGGTATTGGCCATCGCAATGGTCAATTCCTCCGTCACTTCCTGGAGATTGTCAGCCTGTTCGCGCAGCCGCTGCAGCCGCCCTTTGAGACGGGTCGATTCTGTTTGTGCCGCAGGCGGTTCACCGTCAGGCCGTTTTGTTTGCGATGTCATCCGCACCCCGCAAATGCCTCATCGCCCCCTACAGCAATGAACTATAACGGCGTGACAGGCGGTGAGGATAAGTTTTTTCAAATTTATAATACATTGTTTTTATTGAGTATTTTGCATATCCAACCTATTCCTGGATTGCATCATCCGTGCTACCTTCCGGAAAAACGGGAGGAAACCATGGTCAGGAAAATTCTGTTATACCTTGTGGGTATCGTCGCACTCTTGTTCGGGCTTGGCCTTGTTCTGCCTGACAAGGTGCACGTGGAGCGCACCGCCGAAATTGCCGCTCCACCTGAAACCCTTTTTGAATTGGTCAGCAATTACAAAAGCTGGCACGAGTGGTCACCCTGGTTTGATATTGATCCTGACACGCAGTACGAAATCTCCGGCTCCGGGCCGGGGCACAAAATGGTTTGGCGCAGTGACGATCCCAAGGTTGGAAATGGCAGTCAGATTATCACGGATTATCAGCCGCCGCATAAAGTTGTTTCACTTCTTGATTTTGGCGATATGGGCCGGGCCATCGCAACCTTTGAGATTGCCCCCACAGGCTCGGGGTCAACCGTCACCTGGTCCATGGATACGCGAATGCGCGAAGGTGTCCCGTTTTTTATGAAACCGCTTGCCACTTATATGGGGTTTTTCATGGATGGAATGATTGGCAAGGACTATGAAAAAGGATTTGCAAACCTGAAAGCTGCTGCTGAGACTGCATAAAATATCAAGGAAGTCTTGACCTCAGTCGTCTGAAGTCGGATCAGCCATGCTAGCAACAAATGGCATGGACGCGTTTGCCCGGTTCAGTTTTGCTGTTCGTCTTGAGTCCAGCGCATCATTGATCGCCCGCAGAAGATCTGTGCGCTCCATTGTCGGCCCGTTTCGCGCGATCTTGCGCTCCAGCCGCGCCCGGGCAGCCAGCAATTCCCGATAGGACAGGCTGCCAAGCGGAACGTCAGGGATCAGGCGTCGTTGTGGCATCATTTCACCGACCTGGCCTGATCTGAGATCCGATCATTCCGCGACCGTAGCCTATTCCTTGTCATTGTTCTCAAGGCGTATACGAATTGATTTCGCATGGGCGGGCAGGCCTTCCGCATCGGCGAGGCTGGCTGCGGCCGGTCCGATTTCGCGTAGTGACGCC
>CAYSMJ010000218.1:0-4218 GCA_964432075.1 uncultured Caulobacterales bacterium
TGCGCGTCTTCAGGCCAGCGGGGCCATCCGCATTGAAGCGCAGCACCCAGTCCCGAACGATCTGCAGTGTGACACCTGCGACCTTTGCCGCATCACTCCTGCTTCCACCGTCCAGGATTACGGCCATCGCCAGCAGCCGCCGAACCTGGTCCGGGTCGCCGCATCGTCGAGCAAACCGCCGCAAATCCGCTGACGTGTGATCTGTTCGAACCTCAATCGCTGCCGCCATCGCAAGCCTCCATGTGCTTGCATCTTCGAATCAGATCGAATCGCCAACGGGAATCCCACCAAATGGGTCATCCACAGCGCTCTTTGGTATATGCCCCCCCCTGCAAAGGGTCTGCAAACACATCATGGATTGCAAGTGCGCCACTTTGCATCACTTGCGGGGTGCAGCCTTGGTTATCGTTGAACGCATGCTCTGCGGTACGGCTCCGTCAATCAACACCATGCTATGCGGCGTGCAGCAATTGCCACAGCTTGCCCGATGATCGGGACAACGTTTGTCTCAAGTCACGCCTGTCTCAGCGTTTTTCGCAACATTGGCAGTGTATCGACCCGCCTGCGCATCTTTGTCTCAAAATTCTGGGTCAAAATATTCCCAGCCCTTTTGGTTTTCTTCCGATCCACGTTGATAGTCGACCAAGAGCAATATCTGACCAATCTGGGCACAGGCCGCTGCGATGTAACCCGCAGATTTACCGCAGCAACCACCAATTTCGAGGCACGGCCCGAGCGGCGCCTGCTGCGTCGCCAGATGAAAGAACGCCGCACCATCTTCAGGATGCAGAAACCCCTGAATAGCTTCGGGCTTGATCTTGAACGTCATTTTGAAAAGTCGCGCCGGGCGAAAGATGCGTCAGTTCGCCCAGATGATATAGTCGTCATTCTGGCCGTAGGGTTCGCCTGATGTTTTATCGATGCGCACCGGCCATTCCATCGAAAGGGGATAGAGCGGCTCGCGCGCATTGCGCCAGTGCGATTGCATCAGCGCTTCCAGCTCGGCCAGCTTGTCCTGATGGGCGTCCACGAGGTTGGTTTGTTCGGTCGGATCATCAGCGAGGTTGGACAACCATTTCCTGCCCTGACGCTCGTTGACTTGCAATTTCCAATTCCCGGCGCGAACCACTTTATAGAAACCGGTTGACCAGAACAGCGCGTCATTTGGTCGTGAAAACTCCTCAGGTCGCCCGAATACGAGCGGAAAGAAATCGCGACCATCAATGGTTACGCCGTTGGGCAATTGTGCCCCAGCGACAGAGGCGAGCGAGGGCATGAGGTCGATATGGCTAACCGGCTGTTCGATAACAGTGCGCGGAGCAATCGTGCCGGGCCACCTGACAAACAGGGGAACCCGGATGCCACCTTCGAAGAAAGTCGATTTCCAGCCGCGGTAAGGAGCGTTTACATCCGGCAAGGCGATGTAACCCGCGCCGCCGTTGTCCGATGCGAACACGATGATCGTGTTCTCGGCCAGCCCTTCGTCCTCGAGTTTCTTCATCACCTGCCCAACCGAGCGATCCACCGCTCTGATCATCGCGGCGTAGACACGCAGCCGATGAGGCTTGATATCACCAACGGCTTCGTAATCTTCCTTGGAAGCTTGCAGCGGATTGTGCGGACCCCAATGGGCCAGATAGAGGAAGAACGGCCTGTTCTTGTTCGCCTCTATGACCTTGAGCGCTTCATCGGTGTAATAATCGGTGATGTAACGCGTGGGTTCGAAATAATTATTCTCCACGTCTTCACCGGCTCGATCATAATCGGCGGCAAAGTGCGATTGCGCCCACATGAATTTGTCAAAACTGTCCGCCCCCATTGGCGCGTTGACGACGTCGGGGTGATCTTTCGGCAGATAGAGACTGCTCGCCATCAGCAGACTTTCATCGAACCCTTGTGACACAGCACGAAACTTTTCGGTTCGGCCAAGGTGCCATTTGCCAATATGGGCAGTGTGATAGCCTCGCTGTGACAGCACCTCTGCGATAGTCACTTCCTCGGGCGGCAATCCCATATCGGCGTATTCCAAACCGCTTTCACTCAATTCTTCGTTCCAGACGAAACCCGGTAGGCCATATTCTTCCTGGGCGGTCGGGGCGATCAGCGAAATGACGTTGCCCAGATTGGGCGGCGTCGGAGTGAATTCGAACCCCGTCTTGGTAGGATAGCGCCCGGTCAGCAACATGGCGCGCGAAGGTGCGCAGGTCGCGGCACCGGCGTAGGCATTTGAGAAAACTGCCCCTTGTGCAGCCAATTGGTCAATGTTCGGGGTGGGCACAAGGCCATCTGCAACGCCGCCGCCGAACGTTGAGACGTCGTTGATGCCAAGGTCATCAGCAAGGATCAATACGATGTTTGGCGGGTGATCCTCCAAACTGGCCTGCGATCCTGAAGACGCCTCTTGCGGGCCCTTCATCCATTCCACGGGCCTGTTGGGCGCAATTTCCATGCTGCTGTTGCGCGAGGCAAGATACA
This sequence comes from uncultured Caulobacterales bacterium, assembly GCA_964432075.1. GTDB lineage: Bacteria > Pseudomonadota > Alphaproteobacteria > Caulobacterales > Parvularculaceae > CALLPQ01. The sequence continues at coordinate 2,476 of CAYSMJ010000218.1, forward strand.
GAATGATCGATTCGCGCTGGACCCAGGCAAGGGTAACCCCTGCGAAGATCACAATTACGGCCCCGATGGCAATTCGTTTCCACATACCAGCATCCTCTCCTTGATCCGCCCGCAATTTGCGATGCTTAGGCGCAATCAATCAATCCCGTGTTATCCATTGAGAAGCCGCAAGTTTTCCTCATGAGCGGCGCGGTCGATCTTGTAAGTCGAAATGACAGCAATCATCGTCAGCCACAAGACCAACACCAGTGGTACGTAGTAGGCTCCCATCCACCAGAGAGTGTCATCGCCAACGTCTTCCACTCCCGCACCAGTGGGGAACGCAGCCAAAGTCAAAACGGCGGTAGCCGCCATTACCCCGACCCCGCGCACAGACTTGTCAACGAACGTCTCGGCTGAGGAAAACACGCCTTCGGACCGTCTTCCCGTCTTGAGCTCGCTATCTTCAACCAAGTCGGCGAGCATCGAATTGAACAGGATCTGAAAACAGATGATCAGTCCCACATCGACAATGTGCGTTGCGATCACGAAGGCGATCACAGTGGGGGAACCGTTAGGCGGCAAAAGGTCGAACAATCGTAAAACGATCGGAAGAGGGGCACCAACAAATGCCACTAGTCCGACGATGATTGCGCCGCGCTTTTTGCCCATGCGGCGCGACACGATCGGTGCCAGGACAAATCCGATCAGCGCGGCAACAAACGTCCCAAGAAACACCAATCCCGTTTGCAGCTCTGAGAACCCCCAGAAATAGGTGAAGAAATATAGAGACATGCCTGAGGCTAACCCGGACGCCACGGCCGAAAGCATAGCTGCAAAAAACAGTGATAGAAACGACCGGTTGGACAAGGTTTCAAACAACTCGCCAAACACGATCTTGATCGTCATTTGTCGCTTTGAGGGCGCCGACTTGAGATAGGGAATGCGTGAGTGCGTACCGACCGCCCCGATGATGATTGACAAAAGCATCACGATCGCCGCGACGAAGCCGTAGATTTCGTAAGCGGCCGGATTGAACTGGCCGTCCAGTTCGTCAGTCCCAAATTGACGAAACAAAACAAAGAACATCCAAACCGAAAGCGCATTGCCGCCGGTCCAGCCGAGGAAAAAACGCAAGCTGACAAGCGATGTGCGTTCATCGTAATCTTGCGTAAGATCAGGACCAAGCGCGCTTGACGGCGTCCGGTAGAAAGTGAGCGCAGTCCGCACAGTGACAGCAAGGATGAGAAGATACCAGAAAAGGGTCGTCTGGCTGGCATTTTCTGGGGGCGTCCACAAAAAGTAAAAGCCCACGGCCACCGGCAAGGCGGATGCATACATCATCGGATGGCGCCTTCCCCAGCGCGATCGCAGATTGTCCGACCAGTAGCCGACTACGGGATCGCTGACGGCATCGAACAGCAAGGCAACGAAGATCGCGAGCCCCACCAACCGCGCATCGAGCCCGACAACTTGACTGTAAAATATCAGCAGGAAAAATTCAAATTATCGTTGTGTAGCTACCTCGATCTCTCTGTGAGAACGGGGGACGAATCAACCCCAACATGCGAATTTAACATTTGGGGAATATTTCCCCATTATTTTTGGAATGCCTCTATAATGTTTGTAAGTATCTTAAAAAGAGCGGAATGCTCGGCCCGCTGGAAGTGTTAAAGGCCACTGCGATCCTTTTCGGCTTTAGACTTCCTAAAGCCATTTATCTCTCATCCCCGTGAATTAAGGTGAGAATTGCGTAGTGCAGCG
>CAYSMJ010000219.1:0-482 GCA_964432075.1 uncultured Caulobacterales bacterium
GCGATGTTGTTCGTGACGCTGCTGTTTTCAAGGCTGATTGCCGCATCGACGGCATCAAGCGCGCCACCATGGGAAAGGGCGGCATTATCGCGGAGAACGGTATTTGCAAGCTGAACCACGCCGCCCTCAGCGCTGATCGCGCCACCCGATCCGTCAAAGGCCCTGTTGCCGTAGAGTACGCTGTCGATAATCGTCAGCGTGCTGCCAACTGCCAGAATGGAACCGCCCTCGGTCGCTGCACCGCCGGTTAATTCCAACCCGCGCAGCGTCAGGTCAGCCGCCGGATTAACGACAAAATGGCGTTGCCCGTTGCCCTCAGGGGCGTCATTGGTGCCAGCATCAAAATCTCTATCGGCGTTGGCATCGATCCGGATGTCTGCAATGCCATCGCTGTCGAGATCACCGATCACCGCGATTTGTCCGTCAATCTCAAGCGCGCCCTCAGTCAGGGTGATCGTCCCGCCGGTTTCAAACGCGGCACC
>CAYSMJ010000219.1:492-2311 GCA_964432075.1 uncultured Caulobacterales bacterium
CGGGCTCATTTGAAAAACTAACAGCCTGTGGGCCATCGAGACTCGCCGCATAGGAAAGTGCTTCGCGTAAGGAAGTTTCTCCATCAAAGGCGTCGACCCGGTCCGTTTCGATGGTCACAATGAGGCCGGGGCTTTCCGGCGGCATGACCGGTGCCGCCAGTTCAAAGGCGCCGAGATCGCGCACGCCGGCATCCGTACCGGCAGGGCCGATCCCTGCCTGATCGAAAGCAAAAAGCCCACGCGCGTCCGCACCGCTCGCGGTCAACGCATGGGCGGCATCAAGCGCCGGGTTATCGGTAGCAACCAGCAAAGCCACCGTTGGCACAAAACCGCCATTATCGGCAAGAACGCCAGCCCCAGTGTCGGGATCAAGGCTGGCAAACACAAGGGCCGGGTCAGCGACAAATTCAGCCGGCGCTCCAAACGTACCTGGTATAGCAGCAAGGGAATGGCTGATCGCAATGCCGCCAGTGGTAACAAATTCCGGAAACGCCAGCGCCTCATTCCCAAGCAGGATTGAGTTCACCACTCTGACTTCCGAGCTGTTGCCAAATCCGGTGGCACGGAAATGGGCAAGCCCGCCGCCCGAGAATGACGCCAGATTGCCCGTCAGTGTACTGGCGTTCAGGGTAAGATCACCGCCCTCGACAAAAAGACCACCGCCGTGCTGAAGCGCCCTGTTGTCAACAAAGGTGCTGTTGATCACATGCGCCGAACTGCCAAGCCCCGCCGTCGCGACACCGCCGCCGGACTGCGCGGCATTTCCGACAAAGGTGGTGGCCCCAATGGTGAGATCCCCGCGATTGTCGATCGCACCGCCGCGGCCTGCCGCACTGTTGTCACGGAACACCGTCTCGAAAACGCTCAGTGTACCCGTATTGTCGATGGCACCACCGCTGGCGGCGTGATTAGCCTCAAAAACGCTGCGCTCGATGTGAAGCTGTGCGGCAGCGGCAACAAAGATTGCGCCGCCATCACCCGAAGACCGCCCATTGCTTAGGGTCAGCCCGGTCAGCAAAACATCGGCATCTGGACCCGTAAGCTCGAAAATCCGGCCCTCGTCATTGCCCGAAATCTTTACCCGTGGTGCGCCGTTTGCGAAGGCACCACCATCAATGACGATGGCGGTGGTCAGCCGAAACGCGCTGCCCGCAAGTCGCAGGGTCGCCCCGTCCAGGCTGTCAGCAAAGATGATCCGATCCGTTGGCGTTCCATCTCCGTCGGCATCGGCCCCCTGGAAAAACGGATCATTTGCCATGGCTATCGCCTCACGCAATGACGTCAGCCCGTCATTGGGGTCCACAACATCATCGGCTGTCGTGACCAGTATTGACGGCCCGTCGATTTCAGAGGCCACGACCGTGGGAAAACCAATTTCCGCCATTAAATCGCTCATTTTTCTCTCCCAACAAATAAACTGTGCCGCACCCCTAGGCGCAGCCTCACAGAGCGAGACTGGTTTTTTGTATCGGCGAATTGTTTCGCGGGACCCGACTTAGGTGGCGTCTCCAGATCGCCTGCCTGTCTCTTCCCCTAACCCACCATGCAAACAAATGCCGCGCACCAGCACGACCCCATTCACCCATGAATTTATGGTGAATACATTCTTAATTTTTGTCAATCATTCCGATTGCACCCGCCCGGTAATTACAATCGACACGCGTATCCGCGCCGGTTTCCCGATCACGCCGGTTTTTGTGCCGACCCTTCGGTCTGATCACCCGGATCGCCGGAGTCGGATCCGGTGGCCTGTTTTTGCGGTGGCGTTGAGGCCACGGGCTCTGTCTGACGATCGGAGGGAGCCATGCCAGTTTCCATT
>CAYSMJ010000219.1:2411-4187 GCA_964432075.1 uncultured Caulobacterales bacterium
CAGCCTCGGCTGACGCATCCGCTATTGTGTTTTCCGGGCCCTTGTCGGTATCGGCCGACGCGGCTTCACGCTTAACAGGGGTGTCTTGTCCGGCGGGATCCGCCGCAGACGGGGCCGCAAGAAGCTTGACCTCTTCCATGGAAAGCGACGGCGGGCGATCCTCCACCGGCGCCGGCGCCAGCCGGTTATGATAGAGATATTCCGTAACCAGTTTTGCCCAGCCTTCCCGGGTGAAATTGAAGCTGCCATCGGCCCCGGGCATCGGATTACGCGGTGCCCGCGCCGCCCGTTCAAGCCAGCCCCGGGCCACTTCCGCTCCCCGAGCCTCACGCATGATCTCCGCCATTCCTGCCATCTCGCGCGAATAGGGGTAATCAACAACCAGCGGTTCAAGCAGCATGCTTGCCTTGTCCCAGTTCTCAAGCAGCATTTCGCGACGTACCGCGATAAAGCGGCCCTCGTGGCTCTCCGGGCTGAGTTCCTCAAGTCGCTTTAACGCATCCGCCAGCGCCTTTTTATCGTCCTCACCCTGAATACGTTCGTAAACACCGGTAATCGCCGGGTGTGCGGAGAGCGCAAAGGACTGCTCAAGCGTCTTTAATGCCTTCGATTTCTTGTCCGCATCGGCAAGCCCGGTTGCAGCCAGAACCGCCGCCGGCGTCAGGTCCGGGCACAGCTTGAAGGCGGCCTCGGCCTCTTTCAGCGCTGTCTCGGCATCGCCCGCCGCCCCGGCATTATAAGCCCCTGCGGTCAGAAGCGCTGCCTCACCGCGGCGCGCCACATCATCCGTCAACAAACGATTGTTTTTGGCAATCCGCAAAACCTCGCGCGCCTCTCCCCACGCACCGCGCTCGAGGTTGAGTTCAAGCACCGAAGCAAACGCCCACTGCGCATTGGGCCGGAGCTTGAAGGCACGCTCAGCATATTGCCGGGCGGCGTCCCTGTTTTCAGCGCGCAGGGCCTGACCATAGAGCCCATGCAGACCGAGAAACTCTGTCTCTGGCGCGTCCAGCATCAGGGTAAAGTTTTGTGTTGCTGACTGGTCATCACCGGAAAGCTGCGCTGCCTGGGCCGTCAACAGACGCGTCAGCGAGGTCTGTTCAAGATTACGCCTCGCGATACGGGCATGGTGCTGCGCATCGACAGCATCACCGACCAGCACTGATTCCATGCCCCGGGCCAGCGCCGCCATGCCACGCTCCTGCTTGGCCTCGCGCCGCTTTGTCCGGAAATGCTGCGGCAAGGAGAGGATATCCTTGGTCAGTGAGGTCAGCCAGATCAGGATCAGGACAAAAGCAACAAAGGCGCCAACGGCAAGGCCAGTTGGCGGTGTCATCTTTCTGCCAAACGCCACAATCTCCATCTGGCTGTCCATGCCTGTCAGCCCGGTCACGGCGAAGGCGAGAAAGACCGTCAGGAGCAGAAATATAAGTATGCGTACCATAATCCCGATTCAGTTCTGACTGGCCCTGTCCTGCCGGCCCGGTTTCGCGCTTTGGGATTGCCCCTTTGCCGGCCGAACTCACGACATTGAAATCCGGCCGGGCGTTCCCGTTAGGACAGGACGATCAATGTTTGGCGCAGGCGCCCCGCCCTCGCCGGGAGGCGCCGCGCGCCCTCCTTACTGTTCCACCGAACCGCGCAACTGTTCGGCCAGTTGGTCAAGGGCCGAAAGCGCGTCGACCCGCTGGCGTGCCTGTGCAACCCATGCCGCCATTTCCTCGGAGGCCCGCTCGCCGAGGGGCTCGACCGCTGCCAGTGTACCGGGCAGATCGT
>CAYSMJ010000220.1:0-4155 GCA_964432075.1 uncultured Caulobacterales bacterium
CCGGTAGGCCTTGACGGGACGGCCGCCTGGCTCGAAACCGTGGCCGATATCTGCGGAATTGCCGCCTCAAAACTCAGTGCCGCAAAGAATGCCGTCCTGCCGGCTATTGCCGGGGCCCTCGGCGCTATGCCGATCAAGGGCCGTATCACCCTGTCGGGTTATGAGGGCTCTGAGCTTCTTGTCGCCCGGTTATTGATCGAAAGCGGTGCCGATGTTCGCTATGTCGGCACAGCTTGTCCCCGCACACCCTATTCAGAGGTCGATGCAGCATGGCTTGAGGCCAAGGGCGTTCAGGTCCAGTTCCGGGCATCTCTGGAACAGGATCTGGCGGCGATGAAAGGGTATGAGCCCGACCTTGCGATCGGGACAACGCCTGTCGTTCAGAAAGCCAAACAAGCGGCCATCCCGGCGCTTTATTTCACCAATCTGATTTCTGCCCGTCCGCTCATGGGGCCGGCGGGGGCCGGCTCTCTGGCTCAGGTTATCAACGCCGCACTTGCTTCCACCGAACGCTTCTCCGTGATGCACGATTTCTTTGAAGGTATCGGTGCAGGCGACACGGCTGGCGTCTGGCGCGACACTCCGGTGATCCATGATGGCTTCCGCAAGAAACAACGCAGGAAGCTGGAAATTCAGGCCAAACGTGATTCCAATCTGGAGGAGCCTGTCGGATGCTGATCCAGGACCATGACCGTGCCGGTGGCTATTGGGGCGCCGTCTATGCATTCACTGCCATCAAGGGCTTGCAGGTCGTCATCGACGGCCCTGTAGGCTGCGAAAATCTGCCTGTCACCTCCGTTCTTCATTACACCGATGCTCTGCCACCGCATGAATTACCCATCGTCGTAACCGGCCTCGGTGAAGAAGAGCTTGGCCAGCACGGTACCGAAGACGCCATGAAACGGGCCCGTGAAGCACTCGATCCAGAATTGCCGGCAGTGGTCGTAACCGGATCAATTGCCGAGATGATTGGTGGCGGTGTTACGCCTGAAGGCTCAAACATCCAGCGATTTCTGCCCCGCACGATCGATGAAGACCAATGGCAAAGTGCAGACCGCGCACTTCTCTGGCTGTGGACTGAATTCGGCCAGACCAAAGGGCGTGACCCGAAACCCCAACCCCGTAAGGACGGCGAGCCGCCAAGGATAAATATCATTGGCCCAGCCTATGGCATGTTTAATATGCCGTCCGATCTTGCCGAAGTGATCCGGCTGGTCGAAGGCATGGGCGCCGAGATCAATATGATCTTTCCGCTTGGCAGCCATCTGGAAAATGTACGCCGACTGATTGATGCCGATGTCAATATCTGTCTATACCGGGAATATGGCCGCAGCCTTTGCGAAGCCCTTGGCAAACCCTATCTTCAGGCGCCGATTGGCCTGCATTCCACCACCAAGTTCCTCCGTACCCTTGGCGAGCTGACCGGTCTTGATCCGGAGTCCTTTATCGAGCGGGAAAAGCACACCACGCTCAAACCCTTGTGGGATTTGTGGCGCTCAGTCACACAGGATTTCTTTGGCACGGCTAACTTTGGCATCGTTGCGAATGAAACCTACGCTCGCGGTATGCGGAATTTTCTTGAAATTGAGCTTGGCATTCCCTGTGTTTTCAGCTTTGCCCGTACCGCAGGGCGAAAGCCCGAAAATGACGCCGTCAAGGAAGCGATTGCCAAAAACCCGCCTTTTGTGATTTTCGGCAGTTTCAACGAACGCATGTATATGCAGGAAACTGGGGCGCAGTCGGTCTATATTCCGGCTTCGTTCCCCGGTGCTGTCATCCGCCGCCATACCGGAACACCCTTCATGGGCTATCAGGGGGCAAGTTATATCGTCCAGGAATATTGCAACGGCCTGTTTGACGCCCTGTTCCATATCCTGCCCCTTGCCCGTGATATGGATCAGGTCGATGCAACGCCAACCCGTGCATTACAAGCCATGGCGTGGACGGACGAAGCAGAGCATGAGCTTGATCGGCTCGTTGCTCGCTTCCCGGTCCTGACAAGAATTTCCGCGGCAAAAAGGTTACGCGACCTCGCTGAGACAAGCGCGCGCAAATGTGACGCACCTAAAGTTGATCCAGATCATGTTAACACAGCACAAAGACTATTTAATGGAAGTCAGGCAGCCTAAGCCGCCTGATCATCTGGCTATTCCGTCATAAGACGGAAAAAAAGGAGAAGACAATGTCCGAGACAATGAGGCTACCCACTTTGGAATTAGGGTCTTCTCGCCAGACACGTACAGGCAAGACGGTAAGTATGCGAAAGTTATCCTTGGAGAATCGACGAGACTACCGGTTCTATTGTCTAATCGCCTACCCCTTGTTTCTTATTGTGGCGATTATTGCGGCTCTCTTACCATTTGGCCGCAACTCAAAGACACATCGCCGTACACCGACGATCTTCCACAAGGCTGCGGAAGACGTTCATTCGATAATGCCATGGGTATTTCATGGCCGCTGATTTTGCCGATGCGAATTAGCAACCCTGTTTTGATTCGATCTCGCGGATCAAAAGCCCCAGGTCGCCGGGCAGGTGTGGCGACAAAGACCGATGGTCGAAGAAAAGGAGGCAAAGATGGCTAGTGACACTGCTGTAAGGTCTGAGTCGTTGTCTGGATTGACGCCGGCTGAGGCTCAAGAGTTTCACAAAATCTTTGTAACAAGCTTCCTCATCTTCACGGGCATTGCCGTTGTTGCGCATTTGCTTGTTTGGATGTGGCGTCCCTGGGTCCCAGGACCAGAAGGCTACGCAATGATTGAGGAAGGGGTCCGGCTTGCCAGTTCCCTTCCGATGATCTCATAAGGAGAATATACAATGTGGAAAGTCTGGTTACTTTTTGATCCGCGTCGTGCACTGATTGGGTTGTTCGTCTTCCTGTTTGCACTCGCAGTTCTGATTCACTTCATTCTCCTGAGTTCGGAGCGTTTCAACTGGCTCGGCACTGCGCCGACACAGGCCAGCATTGAAATGGAAGTCGCTGAGCCCGTGAAGCTCAGTTAACAATACCGGTGAAATCCGCGAGTGGGTTTTCATTTGTGGATTTCACCAAGCCGCTTGGCACCCTGTGCCGAGTTTATCGTTCCGTATGTGTTTCATGCATGCGGCCCATGCTGCCACCGAAGACCGCGAGAGAGGATTATCAGAGATGGCATTGCTAAGTTTTGAAAGAAAGTATCGGGTTCGTGGCGGAACGCTGATCGGCGGTGATCTCTTCGATTTCTGGGTCGGGCCCTTCTATGTCGGCTTTTTCGGCATCACCACGGTTTTTTTCGCCTTCCTCGGGACCGCACTGATCTTCCTCGGTGCCTCCATGGAAGATACATGGAACCCATGGCTGATCAGTATTGATCCGCCCCCCCTTGATTATGGCCTTGCTTTTGCGCCGCTTGCCGAAGGCGGGATCTGGCAATTGACCACGATCTGCGCGGTTGGCGCTTTTTCCTCATGGGCGCTGCGCGAGGTCGAGATCTGCCGAAAACTCGGTATGGGCTATCATGTGCCTATTGCCTTCAGCGCCGCGATTGCGGCCTATGTCACGCTGGTCGTTATCCGACCGTTTCTTATGGGCGCCTGGGGCCACGGTTTCCCGTACGGGATCATGAGCCACCTCGATTGGGTTTCAAATGTGGGGTACACCTACGGAAACTTCCACTATAACCCGGCGCACATGATCGCGATCACCTTCTTCTTCACGACAAACCTGGCGCTGGCGCTACATGGCGGGGCAATCCTGTCGGCGGTCAATCCCGGCAAAGGCAAGGAAGTGAAGGCCCCTGAACATGAAAACTCGTTTTTCCGGGACCTGCAGGGCTATTCCATCGGTACGATCGGAATCCACCGTCTGGGCCTGTTTCTCGCAATCAACGCAGGTCTTTGGAGTGCCATCTGCATCGTGATTTCCGGCCCGCTTTATGAGGGCTCCTGGATTGAATGGTGGGAAGGCTGGCGCAACCTGCCGATCTGGACACGTGGAGGCTAATCAACATGGCAGACTATCAGAACTTCCTTACACAGATTCAGGTCCGGGGCCATTATGACCCGGGCGTGGATCTCCCGGTCGGCAATGCCCCGCGTGACAAGGTCAAATCCTTTTCCTACCTCCTCGGCCGAATCGGTGATGCGCAGCTGGGTCCGATCTATCTTGGCTTCACCGG
>CAYSMJ010000221.1:0-429 GCA_964432075.1 uncultured Caulobacterales bacterium
GGACAGATCGAGCGCCCCATCCTGGTCCTGATCACTGATGGCGAAGAGGCTGGCTTGCTCGGTGCCCAGGCTTTTGCGGATCAGGACCCGCGGATGGCACGGATTGATACGATTGTGAATTTTGAGGCGCGCGGCGTCGAAGGCCCCGCCATGATGTTCCAGACCAGCCAGCCCAATGGCCGGGTGGTTGCAGCGCTCGCCGCCAGCGGCCGTCGTCTGCAGGCCAACTCGACCATGGCGGCCATTTATGAAGTCCTGCCCAACGACACGGATGGCACAGTCTATCTCGAACAAGGGCGTAACCTTCTCAATTTTGCGATCATCGGGAATGAACGCTATTATCATACGCCCCAGGACAATCTGGCCAATCTGTCGAAACGCTCTCTCCAGCATATGGGCCGCTCCGGTCTTGCCGCGGCCCGGGGCCAT
>CAYSMJ010000221.1:439-4153 GCA_964432075.1 uncultured Caulobacterales bacterium
TTTTCTTGGCCGCGGCCTGATTGTCCTGCCCCAGATGATCGTGATCCCTGTGCTCATTGCCGGTCTTGTCATGGGCGTTTTCATGCTCTCACGGCGCAGCCCTTCACCAGCTTCGCCCGGGAGACGTCTGATTGCGTTGAGTGCGCCGCCGACCACTCTGATCGCCAGCGTTGTTGTCGTGTTCGCGCTGCACTGGATTATCACGGCTTTGCGCTTCCCAGATTACTGGGTCGCCCAGGGGGCGTTGGTTAAAGCGTGGATTTATCTTGTTTCCATCGGCATGTCGGCGCTTGTGGCGAGCGCGCTGGCACGCCGGGCCAATGCGCTTGATCTGTTGCACAGCGCGTGGTGCTGGTTTGCCCTGGTGGGGCTAATTATGGCGGTTGTGTTGCCGGGCGCAGCGATTTTGTTTGTTGTTCCGGTTGCAGTCTATTTTATTGGCGCGCTTCTGTCGGGCATGGGTCAACCTGGGGGCCGGCCGTTGTTCATCCTTGCCACGCTTGGTGTCGTGTTGATCTGGGCTGCCATTCTGCATCAGGTCGGTGAAGCGCTTGGATTTGGCATGGCGCCCGCGATTTCGGCTATTGCAAGCCTGGTCCTGATGCTGATCATCCCCCCGCTTGCGGCCGGGGCGGACCGACGCACAGCAATCCTTGCTACCGGATTGCCGCTTGGTCTGGGCTTGCTTTTTGTTGTGACTTCAATTGGTGCGCCCGCCTTCAGCCCCGAACGCCCACAAGGATTGACACTTGTAACGGTCACCGATCATCACGCTGCAGAACGTTTTGTCCTGTTTTCCAGACTCGATGAGGATGCGCCCATTCCCGCGGCTTTCCGCAAAGCCGGTGCGATTGAAGGGCCGGACCCTGACGCAACGAGCCTGCGCCGGGCCGACCCCTATCATCGCCTTGCCTATGCCGAGCCCTCCCAACGCCCTGCACTGGCTCGCGGATCTGACGACGATCTTCGCCTCGATTTCCGGGGCCGTGCCGCAGACCGTTTTACACTTTCGATCCCCGCTGAAGCCGGAATTTCAAGGGTCGGCTATGGTTCGAAAACGCTTAGCCTCTCGGGCGCGGGGCAAATTTACTTCCGGTGTACCGGGCCCGGATGTTTTGACAAGCCGGTCACACTCGCCGCAAACTCTCCCGGGTCATCAGCCTGGACGCTGTCACTTCAGACCCTTACCACCGGCCCGGATGCCGCCCCTTTTGAAGCGGTACGCCCGGCTGATACGGTGCCCCGGCATCTGGGGAATGAACAACGGGAGATATTTTCCCTCCCGGTCCGGACCAATGTGAATTGAACAATGGTGAACTACCCTGAAACCCCCTTGTTGGCGTCTCCATGACAGGCGATCCCCTTCTCGACCAGGCCGCAACGACGACAAGCGCTTTGCTTTTGCCGGACGCTGTTTTATACGCGTTTGACATATTTCCGGACGGCCGGGCCGAGGCGCTTAAGACCGCCGGTCTTTCAACAGATTGCCAAGCTGGCGCGGCCTATCGCTGGATCCATCTTGATTTGACCGCTGACGGCCTGCTTCAATGGTTGAGCGATAACACGGACGATATTGTCGCCTGTTCCCTCACCGAGGAGGATACAAGGCCAAGATGCACACCGCATGAGCAAGGGCTTCTTCTCATCTTGCGCGGTGTCAACCTCAATCCCGGCTCCGACCCGGAAGACATGGTATCCGTTCGAATCTGGGCGACAGAAAAGCTGATTTTATCGGTACGCAAACGACGGCTCCTTGCGGTTTTGAATTTGCGCGAACGGGTTGAGGCGGGTCAGGGCCCACGCAGTGTTGCGGATTTTCTCTTTACACTCACAGATGGTCTGACTGACCTGATGTGCCCCGTCGTCAGCGGTATGATTGAGCAGGTCGACAAGCTTGAAGCCGAAATCCTTGAGGGACGGCGTTTTCGACAGACGAAACCGACTTTTCGGTTAGACCCTAAGAACCTGCTCTGCACCGCGCGTGGTTACGTGTACAAGGCAGTATAAAAAGGACAAACCACCATGAGCGTTTGGAAAGGAATCCGGTTTTTTATCGGGCAATTGCCGTCTTTTTCGGCTCTTGGTTATCATGCCCGAAAACTGAAATGGCGCAAATTCGAGCCCGATTTCTCCGGACAGACCTGGGTTGTAACCGGAGCGTCAAAAGGGATCGGGGCGGCCATCGCCCGTAATGCTGCACTCGCTGGCGCCCGTGTCGTCGCTATTGCCCGGTCACAGGATGACCTCGAAGCCCTGCGCGATGAGGTTGCCGCGACACAATCGGGCCGCGCCGAGTTCCGGCGTGAGCACACTGGCGAAATTCTGCCAGCCGAGAGTGACCTGTCAGACGTAAATGCAATCACAAATCTGTGCGAGACCCTCAAGGCAAAGGTAAAAATTGACGTTCTGATCAATAATGTCGGTATCTTGAATAATGAGTATCGCGAAAGCCCCCAGGGGTTTGAACTTAGCTATGCTGTAAATCTGCTTGGCCAGTACCACCTTACCGAACGTCTACTGAATAGCGACACAATCAATCGCGGCGGCCTCCTTATCGCCATGGCATCGGGCGGGCTGTATAATGTCGCGCGAAATACCTCACTGCTTAACCAGCCTGCAGAAGGATTTGACGGGCTAATGGCTTATGCCGCCCATAAACGCGCGCACATCGCCCTGACCGATCGCTGGCGCAGGATGCACAAGGATCGTGAGCTGTTTGCCTATACAATGCATCCTGGCTGGGTTCGTACGGCTGGCGTTGAGACAAGCCTGCCGGCCTTCAACAAAATGCTGAAACCAATGCTGCGCACAGCACAGGAGGCCGCTGACACCGCGCTTTGGCTTGCCCAGAAACGCCCGGCCACCCGCGACGATGCGGTCTGGTTCGACCGTAAGGCCCGTACCGCCTATCTTTTTGGCGACACAAAACAGGCCGAAGTCACCGTGGAAGCGCTGGTTGATTATCTGGAAGCAGATCTTCGCGAGGCTGGCGTTCAGACTTTGTGACTTATTCCAGTCTGCGCAGATGGTGACTCATCTGCGCCAATTCGTGTTGATGGTTCCGATCCATGCAGCTTGGTCTTTCACCCGCGACTTGCGCTCGGCGCATGCGGAAAGAACTTTCAAGAAAAGACTGCTTGCAAAGCGCATCGCCAAAAGCGGCGGCCCTTATAGCGCGTTCACAAAAAGCTGATCGTTGATGGTTCCCATCCATCGACTTGGTTTTGAACGCGCTCTAGACTGCGTTTACTTTTTGTTGAATCAAAAACGCAGTCTAGATTCTTGAGTTGTCACGCGTTCGAACCCAAAAGCCGATCACACCTTTTGTAAACGCGCTCTAGGAATTTGTTCAATGCCGCTTTTTCACTCTCTGCTATTGGGTCAACACTACCGATCAAACAGCGATTTCTGGGCACCGGGACTGGCAGACGGAACCAGCTTTCTCGGCTTTTTTTTCGTCGTGTCGGACGATCTGTCTTTGTGAGGATCGATAACTTCTACGTCGCGCCGGCCATCTGCGAGTTCCAGATTTGCTTTTGCCCCCTCAGTCAAACTACTCACCGAACGGACAAGTGCGCCCTGCCCATCGCGAACAAGCGCGTAACCGCGGTCAAGCACATTTTTGTGGGAGAGCGCGCGGAGGAGGCTCGATAAACGCTCCAGTTCACGCGCCTGATCATGACCGGCGCGCGCGCGCGACTGGGCCATACGAAG
>CAYSMJ010000222.1:0-4140 GCA_964432075.1 uncultured Caulobacterales bacterium
GCCGTTGATCGGGACGGATTTGCCGACGCTGTAACCCGCGCCCTTGAAAGCCACGAGAATCTCACCATCGTCCGTGAAGAAATCACCGGTCTGCCACCCACCGATTGGGGGCCGACGGTGATTGCCACTGGCCCCCTGACGGCGCCATCGCTGGCGGCCGCGATCCAGGCAGAAACCGGGGAGGATTCGCTGGCCTTCTTTGATGCCATCGCGCCGATCGTTCACAAGGACACGATCAATTTTGAAAAGGCCTGGTTTCAATCGCGCTATGACAAGAAGGGTCCGGGCGGGGACGGTGCCGATTATATCAACTGTCCGCTCAACGAAAATCAGTATAACCAGTTTATTGATATCCTGATTTCAGGCGAGAAGACCGATTTCAAGGAGTGGGAGAAATCAACACCCTATTTTGAAGCCTGTCTGCCCATTGAGGTCATGGCTGAGCGGGGCCGCGAAACCCTGCGCTTTGGCCCGATGAAGCCTGTCGGGCTTACCAATCCCCATTCAGACGAAAAACCTTATGCTGTCGTACAGCTTCGCCAGGACAACAGGCTTGGGACTTTGTACAATATGGTCGGCTTCCAGACCAAATTGAAATATGGAACGCAGGCGGAGGTTTTGCGCATGATCCCCGGCCTTGAAGATGCCCAGTTTGCGCGGCTCGGGGGTATTCACCGTAATACATTCATCAACAGCCCGAAGGTGCTGGATGAGACCCTGCGGCTGAAGTCGCGTCCCGCGATACGTTTCGCCGGACAGGTCACGGGCGTTGAAGGGTATGTTGAAAGCGCGGCGATCGGTCTTTTATGCGGCCGGTTTGCTGTCGATGAAGCGCGCGGGCTTGCGCCAGACAAACCGCCGGCAGAGACTGCGCTTGGCGCGCTTCTGGGGCATATTACCGGCGGTCATCTTGCCAGCGAGAAAGACAGCTTTCAGCCCATGAATGTCAATTTCGGCCTGTTTCCGGATATATCCGCACCGCGTACGGATGAAAATGGGAAACGTCTGCGCGGCAAGGAAAAAGGGCGCGCCAAAAAGCAATTGCATTGTGCACGCGCGCTGGAAAGCCTTTCCACATGGATTGGCCCGGCCGCGCGGGCAGCGGAATAGCCTCTGACCCCGGAGAGTTAACAATGGCTAATATCTTTGCCCTGAGGATTACGCCTCGCGAGCGCGACCTTGGCGGCTTTACCGTCCGGCGTATTCTTCCCTATGCGAAACGTCGGATGGTCGGGCCTTTCATCTTTCTTGACGAAATGGGGCCGGCTGAATTTGCCCCCGGCGAAACAGGTATTGATGTGCGACCCCACCCGCATATCGGGCTGGCCACGATCACCTATCTTTTTGATGGCGAGATCCGCCATCGTGACAGCCTCGGTTTTGACCAGCTGATCCGCCCGGGCGACGTCAATCTGATGACCGCCGGGCGTGGCATCACCCATTCCGAACGCATTCGCGAGGCGGTTCAGGCCAGCGGACAGCGCGCCCACGGCCTGCAGAGCTGGATCGCCCTGCCGGACGATGACGAAGACATGGCCCCGGAATTTCATCATTACCCGAATGATACTCTGCCCCGTGTTGCCGGCAAGGATTATGAGGCCAGTATCATCTGCGGCAGTCGTGATGGACAGGCTTCGCCGGTAAAAACCCTGTCGCCAACAACCTATATTGTCGTGGACGCGCAAAGCGGCGCGACCATTCCCTGCCCACGAGACGCGCAAGAGCTTGCCGTTTACGTGGTTAGCGGCATCCTCAGCGCTGACGGAGCAATAATCCGTGCGGGCACCATGGCTGTTTTTGACGACGATGCCCGGCCAGATCTCATCGCTACTGAGAATTGCCGTTTTGTCCTGATCGGCGGCGCGCCGCTTGGTCAGCGTTTCATCTGGTGGAATCTTGTGGCTTCAAGCCGGGAGCGGATCAAACAGGGCCGTGATGCGTGGCAGCACGCCATTGATGCAGGTTTTGAAAAGACACATTTTCATTTGCCGCCCGGCGAAACTGACTTTATCCCGCTGCCTGACGATCCCCTCCCCTGACCGATTGGAATGCGATCATGACAGACCCTACGGCCCAGCCTGTCGCCGGCGCGCGGCCTGACCTCAGCGGACGCACGGCCCTGATCACCGGAGCATCACGCGGGATTGGCCGGACCTTCGCAAAGGCGCTGGCCGAGGCCAACGCCCATGTGATCCTCCTTGCCCGCACAATTGGTGGGCTTGAAGAACTGGATGATGAAATCCGGGCGGGCGGCGGGTCCGCGTCGCTGATCCCGGCTGATATAACCGATGGCCAAGCCATGAGCGCCCTCGGGCCAACCCTCAGTACCCGTTTCAACGCGATTGATATTCTTGTCCTGAATGCCGGCACCCTGGGGGAACTGACGCCCTTGCGCGATACGGACGAAAAGCAATGGCGGCAGGTGATCGAGACCAATCTGACCGCCAACTGGCGGCTGCTCGCGGGGCTCGACCCGTTGATCGCCGCCGCGCGCACGGCCCGGATTATCGGCCTGACCTCGCGGGTCGGCGGCGAAATCGCGAGGCCCTATTGGGGCAGCTATGGCGTCTCAAAGGCCGGTCTTGAAATGCTGCTGCAGACCTATGCGCTCGAAAACCACAGCCGCGGCACCCGGGTTGCGATCATCGACCCCGGTGCAACCCGGACCCGGATGCGCGCCAGCGCCATGCCCGGCGAGGACCCTGAAACAGTGCCTGAACCGGACCATCTGGTGCCGCTTTTGTACACGGCCGTGAGCCCCGACTTTGATGGCGCCGAAAACGGCGAAGGCGCGGCAAGGCTTGTCGCCCGTGATCTCCTCGGAGGCTGACACCGGCGTGCCTGTGACTCTGGACAGCGGCTGGGGCACTTCTTATCTTCGCGCTTGCTGCCCGGTGCGTTTGGACGAGATTGCCCGGGGCCTTACTCTTCGAATGGGAGCTGCCTCTGACTTGGGCCGAGGTCCTTGATATGCGGCGCCCACCTGGTCCTTAGGGTCCAGGGCAACAAAAGGTCCGACGGCCAGGGCGGCTCTTGGGGGGAATGGCGAACGTCGGCGGAGGCGATCATGACGGGACTGAAATCCATCGGGCGCTTCATCGGACGCCTTTTTTCCGGCCGGGAAAATCCTTACGCCTACAAGGATGTGTTGCGTCAGCGCGGTCGGCATATCCGGCGCGAAGTGGCTGCCGACAGACCCGACGCCGCTGTTCACGCGGCCCGGCTGATGATTGATCAGCTGGGAGCGGTCGATGGCAAGGTGATCGCGCTGTACGCGCCGGTCCGCCACGAGCTTGATACTGCCCCGTTGGCGGAAGGCTTGCGGGCTGGCGGTGCACGCCTTGCCCTGCCGGTCATCGCCGAAGAAAATTCACCGCTTGCGTTTCGGGCCTGGTCAGCGGATGTGGCCCTGATCCCTGGGACCCATGCGATCCCCATCCCGCCTGTCAGCGAACCGACCGTATCGCCGGATATTGTGGTCGTTCCGCTTGTGGCCTTTGACCGGAAGGGCCACCGTATCGGCTATGGCGCCGGTTATTATGATCGAACGCTCGAAGCCCTGCGCCGGGAGCGTGACATTCTGGCCATTGGTTATGCTTATGGCGCGCAGGAAGTTGACGCGGTTCCTGCTGAGCCCCTAGATCAGCCCGTGAACATGATCGTGACGGAGCGTGGCGTCATCGGCGTCGGCTGAACCCGGCGCGAAAGCGGAGAAACAGTGCATGCGGCTCGCCTTTTTCGGCGATATTGTGGGCCGGTCCGGCCGTGTCGCCCTGCTCAACCGGCTGCCGGGATTGCGCACGCGCCTCGACCTCGATTTCGTTGTGGTCAATGTGGAAAACGCCGCCGGCGGGTTTGGCATTACCGCAGCCCTTGCCGAGGACTTTCTCACCGTCGGCGCGGACGTCCTGACTACGGGCAATCACGCCTATGATCAGCGCGATGAAATCGGCGTTTTTGACCGCGAGCCGCGGCTTTTGCGCCCGTGTAATTTTCCCCCCTCCAACCCGGGGAAAGGGTCCGGCCTGTTCGAAGGCCCGCGCGGACACCGTGTGGCCGTCATTCACGCCATGGGCCAGCGCGGCATGCAGCCGGTAGATGATCCGTGTGCTGCGGTTGACCGGGAACTGGCAGGGCTCG
>CAYSMJ010000223.1:0-4134 GCA_964432075.1 uncultured Caulobacterales bacterium
GGTCAAGCATGACGACATCGCTCGCAACCTCATCTGTTTGCCCCGCCGCTTCCTGACCGACAAGACGGCGTGCTGCCCGCTGCCAACGCGCCGGGTCCCTTGCTTTTTCCAGCAGACGCTCGCGTTTTGCCTGAGGATTTTCATAGGCAAACGGATCAATCAGGACAAGCCGGGTCAGCCTTTCATCGTCAAGCGCGGCCCGGTAAGCATGGTCCGCGCCTGAACACATGCCGATGGCAGCAAACTGCGAACGCCCTGCCGGTTGACGATCCGAGGCAAGAGCGTCAGCTGCAGCGGCAATATCGAGCGCCGCCTGTTCCCAATAGGGGCCAACAGCGTCCGGCCGGGCCGGGCTGTCGCCCAGACCACTCAGGTCAAACCGCAAGGACCCAAGCCCCGCAGCACCAAGATGGCGGGCCAGCTTGACACCCAGCCGATGTGGCCCGACGCGGTGAACAATACCGGCATTCAACAAAAGCGCGCCGTCGACGCAAAATCTTCCCGCACTTTTATCAGGCCGGTGCACCATCCCGACAAGCTGTGGCGACGGTCCGAACTCCAGCACCCTTTCTCTCATCGCCAGTCTCCAACCCGAGCCTCGATCATTGATATCGTTCGTGAAGGAATAACATAATCATTCATCGCCCGATCTGAATTCCAGGAAGGGTCCTCCGGGCGATCCATCAGATCGACGACCGCCCCTGTGTCCATCAGACTTTGCGCGAGTGCCTTGCCAGCGGTTGCATCGGTGTCCGGAATAAGCATGATCCGACGCGCCGGCCTGTCGTCGACCCTTGTCAGATCAAGTGAGCCGAGTTCGCATTCCAGCACTTCGGGTACGGCAAACCCCAACACCTCGCAAAGTGGCAACGCGCCGGGCGCTCGTTCGCCGATC
Source organism: uncultured Caulobacterales bacterium (assembly GCA_964432075.1). Taxonomy (GTDB): domain Bacteria; phylum Pseudomonadota; class Alphaproteobacteria; order Caulobacterales; family Parvularculaceae; genus CALLPQ01. The sequence goes on from CAYSMJ010000223.1 coordinate 896, forward strand.
GTCCCTTTCAGGGCCTTGTCACGCACGGAAAGCAGCCCGTTGAGATAGTCCTTACCATGAATTATCGGCTCCCACAGGATCAGGCCGGCGGGGCGATCAGCGCGCTCGGTCGCCGCACTCAGCGCCGCGCTGCCCCCAAGCCGCAGCCCAAGCCAGAGCGCGCGCGGCGCAGCGGAAAGGGACAGCAACTCTTCATGTGCCTCATGAATATTCGAGACCATCCCGGCAAACCGCACAGCGTCGCAATCGCCGGCACTGTCGCCAGTGCCAAAATAATCAAACCGCAAGACCGGCACACCAGCCGCACTAAACCGCTCGGCAAGCAGCCGGAACAGGCGGAAGGCGCGCAACGCCTCCTCGCCAAAAGGATTGCACATCAGGACCGCCGGCAGATAGCGGGCACGCACCTGCGGTGGATGATAATAGCCCGTCAGCGGTGCTGCGGGGTCACCAAACTGAAAGATCGGCAAGACCGGCTCCCTCAAAATCCCGCCGGCTTCAGGCTGGACAGACGACAAATTGCGGCGCAAACGCCATTCTCATGCAATTTCCGGTCCGTCCAATCAACCTCGCACCGCGGCCCATGGCCCGGCTTAAACTGGTTTGCCTGCCTTTTGCCGGCGGCGGGGCGGCCGGTTTCCGCGCCTTCGCACAGGCGCTTCCCCCGGCGATAGAACCCTATCTGTTGCAAGCGCCCGGTCGGGAAGACCGGCTTGGCGAGCCCCCCTGTACGGACTGGTCTGTTTTTATCGCTTCGTGCGAAGCCGCAGTCGCGTCTCTGCCCCCGGGGCCAATCGCCCTTTACGGTCACAGCCTCGGCGCGCTTGCCGCTTTTGACCTCGCCAGTCAGACAAAACGAACACTTCCTGGCATGATTGTCGGCGCCATGGCACCACCGCAGTTCGAGGACCTGCGCCTCGATCGCCAGCTTGACCTGACATTACCGGATGCCCGTTTCGTTGATCGCCTTGGCCAGCTGCTGGGTGGCCTGCCTGAAACGCTGAATGACCCGGGCGTCCGCGAAGTGGCGCTTCCGATTTTGCGGTCAGACCTCAAACTAATGGCCGACTTTCGCGCGCATCAGCGTCGTAAACTGACCTGTCCGATCCTCGCCCTGTCCGGAAAAACCGACCCGCTGGCGCCGACCGCGACCATGGCAGGCTGGGCAACACAGACTGACGCTTCCTTCTCAACGCAACAGCTCACGGGCGGGCATTTTTTTGTCACCGACAAGCCCGTCGAAACCGCGAACCGGATCAGCCAATGGCTTGGCCCGCTAATCTCGACGTGACGATACAAATTCTGTCGCGCCTGCCGCAAGCTGGCGCAGATTTTCAAACATGACAGAGCGCGGCAGGATTTTATATCCCGTCTTTATCCAGAATTTTGCTGTCATCTGAGCCGCCTGAATGGACTGACCGCCAAGTTCGAAGAAATTATCCGTAACGGACACAAGGTCGAGACCGAGCATCTCTTTCCATAAATCCGCCAGCGCCTGTTCCAGCTCTGTTTCCGGCGGAATCGACACCATTTTTTCTTCGCGGGCAATATCGGGTTTCGGCAGGCTTTTGCGATCAAGTTTGCCATTGGCGGTCAAGGGCATATCATCGAGAATCATGACCGACTGAGGAATCATATGGGTTGGCAATCTGTCTTTCAGGGCACGGCGGATATCGCTGGCCGTTGCTTCGCGATCGTCCGAAATTGTAACATAACCAACAAGCGCAAGCTCGCCGCTGGCATCGGGCCGCACAATCGCCGCAGCGCGTTCAACAAAGGCAATACCGTCCATAGCGGCCTCAACCTCGCCAAGTTCAATGCGAAACCCGCGCAGCTTCACCTGGGCGTCCAGTCGACCGAGAATTTCATATTCGCCATCATGGCGCAGCCGGGCACGGTCGCCCGTACGGTAGACGAGGCCTTCACCCCCAAAAGGGTCAGCAATAAAACGGTCCGCAGTCAGAGACGGACGCCCCAGATAGCCGGACGCAAGGCCGACGCCACCAATCCATAATTCTCCGGGTACCCCGGGCGGGCAAAGCTCGCCGGACGCATCAATTATGTAAAATTGTGTATTATCAATCGGCCTGCCAATCGTAATCGCATTGTCGGCCTCAACTTTGCTCAGAGATGACCAGATCGTCGTTTCGGTTGGCCCATACATATTATAAAGTTGTCCAACTTTTCCCATCAACGCCCTGGCAAAGGCGGGAGGCAAAGCCTCACCGCCGCAAAGCGCCTGCAGGCTCGGCTTTCCTTCCCAACCGCTATCGACAAGCAGCCCCCAGCTTGTCGGTGTTGCCTGCATCACCGTTGCATCTTCGCGCTCCAGCAGATCAGCAAGAAGAAACGGGTCCGTCGTTTCATCGGGATCCGCGATGATCACCGTTGCCCCGACCATCAGGGGCAGGAAAAACTCCAGAAGCGAAATATCAAAAGAAGGCGTGGTCACGGAAACAAGGCGGTCATCCGCTGTCATCCCGGGGCAATACATCATCGCATGCATGAAATTCACCAGAGACCCGTGGGAGACCATGACCCCCTTTGGCTGGCCTGATGACCCGGACGTGTAGATAATATGCGCCGTTTGGCCCAAATCGACTTTCACCGCGTCGGACGGACGCGGCATTTCCGGCGCACAATCAAGATCGACCCGCTCGATTGATGTAAAATCACGCAAGGCACGGACGTTGCGCCGAGAAAGAACAAGCCGCGCGCCGGCGTCTTCAAGCATAAACTTTAAGCGTTCCTCCGGATAGGTCGTGTCGAGCGGCAGATAACAGGCACCGCACGACCATATCGCAAGTGCCGCCGAGACAAAATCGACCGAGGCTGACCTCAGTACCCCAACAATGTCTCCCGACTGTACATGGCTTGCCAACAGCAAATCCCGAAAACGCTGTACTTCCTTGTCAAGATCAGCATAGGAAATGGCACGATCCTGATCCTTAACGGCAATTTTACTTCCCAGTGCGCGGGCATTATCCGCGATGACATCATGGACCGGCTTGCGCCCTGCGACCGGCACGACACGCCCCTCGCCAGTTCTCAGATCGCCACAACCAAGTCCGAATTGGTGCGTTTGATGTTCGGTGAGGAACTGCCACCGCATACACGGGCGCGCGTCGAACTGGGAGAGCCAGTGCTGGTGTTAGATAAGCTCCACCTGCAAAACAAACGCCTTGATATGCCCAACGTCTCTTTGACAGTACGCGCCGGCGAGGTCATCGGACTGGCGG
>CAYSMJ010000224.1:0-4133 GCA_964432075.1 uncultured Caulobacterales bacterium
CAATTCTTCAGAGCACAGACCAAGCAGGGAAAGCGCATATTTCACAGGCGCCGGACTTGTGTCCAAAAACAAGGCATCGTGAAGGGGCGCAAGCCGGTCCTGCAAGGCAAGAGCCTCGTCAAAACGCCCCTCAAGCGTTGCCTGCTGGACCTTTGCACATAGCTCTGGCGCAACATTTGCCGTGACGGAGATACAGCCACGACCGCCCATGGCGTTAAAACCAACAGCCGTCATGTCCTCGCCAGACAGTTGCTGAAAATCACTGCCGCTGGCCAGACGCTGCAAGGCCGGACGCGCAAGATCGCCAGTGGCGTCCTTGACGCCAACGATTCGCGGCAGACGCGACAAGGTTGCGATCGTCTCAACGGACAAATTCGCAATGGTCCGACCTGGGACGTTGTATAGAATAACCGGCAGGTTTGTTGCATCGTGAAGGGCAGTAAAATGCGCGACAAGACCCGCCTGTGATGGCTTGTTGTAATAACCGGTCACCGCAAGGACCGCATCGGCGCCCGCCTCCTCGGCGTAGCGCGCCAGCCCGATCGCTTCTGCTGTCGCATTGGACCCGGCTCCGGCAATGACGGGCACCCGGCCGCCCACCAACTCAATGCAAAGAGCCACCACCCGGCGGTGTTCCTCGTGGCTCAGTGTGGCAGATTCCCCTGTTGTGCCGACAGGGACAACAGCGTAGGTCCCGAAATCAGGCTGACGTTCGACCAGCCCGGCAAAGGCATTTTCGTCGAGTTTTCCGTCGCGCAAAGGTGTTACGAGGGCCGTGATCGACCCTTCAAACTTGGTCATAGGATAACAATATCTTCGCTTTCATCGGGCATAAACCTGCTTTACGCTGGTGGCAATGCTAAGGCTTATTGCTGACCATTGGTGGGCAGTATGGGCGCGGGGCAGTCAGCAGATATGGGGTATATCGGCATCGGCGCAAAAACGGCAAGGTAGATCGGCAAAGACCGAAAACGGTGCAGGATGAGAATGAGGGCGGCTCATTCCCCGGGTTTGGCTCGTTCCATGGCAGCAGCGGAAAAGCCGCGCCTCTTGTTGTATCACAGGTGACTTGGTGATGAGAATACAGGGATTTTTCAGGGTAAAAAAACCGGTTTGGTGGCGAAGGCTTATCCGCCATCTGACCAAGCTATGCTCAATCGTTCCGGTCGCGCTTGCCGGCCTTGTTATGGTCGCGCCAATACCCGCCGAGGCCCAGTCCGCCCTTGATCGGCTTGTTCAGGTGCCGAGGCTCAAACCGGCCCCGCCCGGGCATAAATATTTATCCGCAAACGATTACCGCATTCTCAAGGCCGTGACAGATGATCTAGGTCGACGCTCGTGGTCAAATGCGCGGCAATCGATTGCTTCCATCAAAGACGATTCGGCCCGCAGCCTCGGCCAATGGTACTATTTTGAGTCCCGCGATCCCGATGTCGACGTGACCGAGGGAATTGTATTTCTGAACAATCATGATGGCTGGCCATCGCTGGCAAAGATCCAGCGTCACCTCGAAGACCATATCGACGAGCGCACGCCGGTCGAAACCGTCTATGCTCTTTTTCAGGATCGTGATCCGCTCACCGGCAATGGAAAGTTACAACTGTTACGTATGCTGATGGCGCGAGGGGAAACGCAGGCGGTCGAAATCTATGTTCGTGATGCCTGGCGCAACCATCCATTTACCCAGAGCGAAGAGCGCACGATCCTGAATGCCTATGGCACATGGCTCCGCCCGGAAGACCATGTGGCGCGGGTTGACCACCTGCTCTGGGCACGGAAGGTTACTTCTGCTCGTCGGAGTTTTAATCTGCTTCCCCGCGCAGAACGATGCCGCGCGGAAACACGTGCCGAGCTATATCTACGTGCCGCAGGTGCTGAGCAATCTTATTATGATCTTTCTGTCGAAGACCGGCTTGATGCCGGCGTTCAGCACGCGGCCATTCGTTATTTCCGGCGTATCGACAATGAGGACGTGGCCATAAGCCTCGTGCGGACACTGCCGGACGATCCGAAAGCTCTGCGCAATCCAGCCCGTTTCTGGAACGAACGCAGTCTGTTAATGCGCTGGGCGCTCAAGAATGGCCGTTTTTCCGACGCCTATGACATGGCGCATGCCCATGGGCTTGAGGACGGTCTCGACCTTGCGGAAGCTGAATTTAATGCCGGTTGGATCGCGCTGCGTTTTCTTGACGATCCGGAACGGGCCGAAACCCACTTTCTGGCCCTCGCCAATTGGGCAACATCCCCTATTTCCTCGGCACGGGCCTATTACTGGCTGGGCCGCGCCGCCAAAGCGCGCCGCGCTGACGATCTTGCTCGGGCCCGCTTCGCGATCGCGGCGGCGCATCTCTATACCTACTACGGACAATTGGCGGCCGAAGAGCTTGGCGGCGCCTATACAGCGCAACGCTTCGTTACAAACGGTGCCATAGAGCCCATCGACCATGAACGGTTTGACCGGCATCCTGCAGCGCAAGCCTTCCGCATGATCACCGATCTCAATGATCGCCGGGCGCTTCTGATCTTCTCCTATACGCTTGACGACCAGCTTGAAACGCCGGGTGAATATCTTGTCCTCGCCGACCTTACGATCGGCGAAGACGCGCCGCATCTGACTGTTCGTGCCGGGAAAACGGCAGTCCGCAACGACACGCTCCTCCCGGAGATTTCCTATCCACTGGTGCGGGTGCCTGAGGGGGCTGCCCGGTTCGCGGCCCCGGAACTCATTCTTGGTCTGTCCCGCCAGGAGAGCGAGTTTAATCCGCGCGCTTATTCCCGCGCCGGGGCTCGTGGCGTGATGCAGCTTCTTCCATCAACGGCCAAGCTGACTGCCCGCAAGGAAAATCTGCGGTATTCACGGGACGCGCTTCTCGCCGATCCGGAATACAATATGACCATAGGCTCGGCGCACCTGTCGCACCTGCTTGACCGGTTTGATGGGTCCTACATCATGACCTTTGTTGGCTACAATGCCGGGCCTGTGCGCGCTGACCGCTGGGTGCAGGATTATGGCGACCCCCGATCCGGTACTGTCGACCCGATTGACTGGGTTGAGCTGATCCCCTTTTCCGAAACCCGCAATTATGTTCAGCGGGTGCTGGAGAACATGCAGATTTACCGTGCGCGCCTGAACAAAGCGCCGATTGCCGGAAGGCTGTCAGCCGATCTGGAACGGGGAGGCGCAACAACCGTTGCGGGCAAACTCGCCCGTCCCAGTGACAGGCTGGATTCCCTGCGCCCGCCCGACGATGCTCGCGATTTACCGCCGGTCTCGCGCCTGTCACTGGCGCGCGCGGAGGAAGCGCAGCAGAACCAGCCAGTAGCGCGGACGCGGCCAAGCCATCTCAAGGCCCGGCCGGTAAGCGCCCCCGATGGGCCGCGCCGTCGATCCGACCCCGGACCGGTTCGCCCGTCGGGCGTTTCTGCCGCAATCAGGCCGGCCCCCGAAAAACAGACCCCGGCCAAAATGGCCGTGCCGTCGTCTCCTGAAGAGAACGCCGACACCCGACAGATCCTTGCGCCGGTGGTCCCCGATCTGGCGCCCACTATACTCGCACCGACATCGCGGTCCCGAGAAAATCCCACCGGATCAGACCCATCGCCATCCGCACAGGGACAACATCCGCAAAACGACATCGACTCGGACGATCAGGCAGAAGGGTCGCAAATCGATTTGCACCCATCCGTGGCATCACCAGCCGAGACCGGCATTGTCGAAAGGGCCAGTTGTGAGGATTACCGCGCCTATATCGCCCGAAATTTTGCTACCGAAGACGGCGGCGCCGATGATCTGAATTCGGCAATGCTGGCCGAACTTCTCGGCAAGGCTGGCTGCACGCCCTGACCCGGCGCTTTGTAAGCCATGTTCGACGGTGGCGATATCCCGGTTTCCACAAGGCCCGGAACCGCCGAAACGAGACCAGCCAATTGGCGAAGTCGAATGCTTGCAATCCCCGGCCACTCATGGTTTTTGGATCACGGACAGGTGGCCGAGTGGTCGAAGGCGCTCCCCTGCTAAGGGAGTAGGCGGGTTGAACCGTCTCGAGGGTTCGAATCCCTTCCTGTCCGCCATTTTGTTTATTTCGGCAGAATTTCCCAAAAACCTAAATGGGACAGCAACTTGCGGGCTTCGA
>CAYSMJ010000225.1:0-4128 GCA_964432075.1 uncultured Caulobacterales bacterium
TGCCACCGCTTGCCCGGGAACACGGGAGGCGTGTTGGAACAATTTTCGGAAGGTTTCCCCATTGCCGTCTCCCCGGAACGCGCACGCGTATCCGGGGTCTCCAATGATGGATTGGATGATGCAGATCGTCCGGAAAACGCGCGGGCGGTCCCGGGTCTGCGCGGCGGCATGGGATGCCACCGCTTGCCCGGGAACACGGGAGGCGTGTTGGAACAATTTTCGGAAGGTTCCCCCATGCCGTCTCCCCGGAACGCGCGCGCGGGCGTATCCGGGGTCTCCAATGATGGACTGGATGATGCGGATTGTCCGGAAAACGCGCGGGCGGTCCCGGGTCTGCGCGGCGGCATGGTTGCCGCCGCTTGCCCGGGAACACGCGAGGCGTGTTGGAAGAGATGCGTGTCCGGTACCGGGCGTTCCTACGCACGCATTCCACGCCGCATATCCGCAACCGGCAACCTGTGTTAAGGTCTGAAAAGCAAAGAAAGGCGTGACACGGATGGGATTGGGTCTGGCGGCACTGATGCTGGCGGTTGGGCTTGCTGGCTGGTTTCTGGTGCGTCTTGCGCGGCAGAATGGGACCACTGCCGGTGGCGGTTCAGTCGATGCCCATCGCCGGTCTGCGCGCAATGAATTGGCGTTCAAGGCGATCTTGTGGCTTGCGATCACCGCGGTCCTGTTTGCGGTCAAGCTTTGGCCGTTGGCCCTGATGGTTCTCATTGCGGCAGCCGCGGTCACCGGGATTGAATTCTGGCGTCAGGAAACGGTCGACCGGCTCGAAGCCGACCCCCATACCGGCGGCCAATCGGCTCACGGCCCTCGCGGGGCCAAGGGGCCAAGCCCGGCGCTTACAACCCTCGATCCGGCAGAAGCGCGCGCCGTCCTCGGCCTTGGCATGAGCGCAAGTGATTCAGAGATCAAGGCCGCCCACCGGCGACTGATCGCCCAACTGCACCCCGATTCCGGAGGCAGCGATTATCTGGCAGCAAAAATCAATGCCGCGCGCGACGTCTTGCTCATCAGTGGCGGGGATCCAGAAAAAAAATCAGCGAAAAGCTGAAAAAAATATTGCGCAAGCTTCCGCTTGCAGCGAAAATTTGAAATAGTTTGTAACATTGCGGATGGGCGCTTTTGCTCCCTGCGCGTGTTCCCGGTAAATCCAAATTGTCCTTGGCAGAAAATTGCGTTGGTGAATGCGGGTCAGGTGTCTGGTCAACATTGGTTGCCTTACCTTATAGACTGCCTAACCTTTTTGTTGAATCAAAAACGAGACCACATTTTTCAGGGGTCGCGCGGTCGAAACCAAGTCGACGGAGGGGAACCATCGACGATCACACTTTTTGTGAACGCGCTTTAGTCAGGGCCGCGGAATTTGTTTCGTTAAGCTGTTTTACAACGATAGGCTTCAAGTCTGTCACAAATATAAACATACCGTGAGTGAGTGAACACATTAGAGCCACAATATTGACGTGCCCTGTCAATATTCTAAAGTCATAGGAGATTTATCGCCGGGCAACTGGCGCTAGGCGAGACGGCCTGCGTTTCTCTCCCCCACGCATCGCGTCGTCTCGCCGCCATTTGGTGGCGGACGGCCGTTTCGGTCACTCTCCCCGATCCGGCGCCAAATATGCATGGCAATACCGGCTCTTATTGAGCGGTAGGGCGAGGCGGAGCGCTTTTCTCTCCCCCAAGCACGCTTCGTCTCGCCCCTTTTTGTTTTGCCATCAGTGTCTCACCGCACATGCTGATCAGCGGGAATGCCCGCCAGGTACAAAAGACCGGTCAGGTCGCTATGGCTGAGGGCAAGGGGCGCAGCTTCCGTCACAATCGGCTTGGCCCGGAAGGCAACGCCCAGTCCGGCCTCACGGATCATGGCAAGATCGTTGGCGCCGTCACCGACGGCCATCGTTGCCATTGCGGGCAGGCCATAATCAGTGCGCAGCCGTTCGAGGGTTTCGGCCTTGGCCTTGCGGCCGAGCACCGGGCGCTCTACCGCGCCGGTCAGCTTGCCTCTTTCGATCACTAGCCGATTGGCGAAATCGGCATCCATGCCAAGGCCCGCGCGCACCCGGTTTGTGAATGGGGTAAAACCACCGGAAACCAGCGCGGTCTTGATGCCGTGTTTTGCAAAGGTTTTCATCAGCGTCACCGCGCCAGGCGTGAAGCTGATGCGCTCACGATAGACCTCGTCAAGAATGGCCTCCGGCAGACCTGCCAGCATGGCGACACGCGCAGTGAGTGCATCCTCAAAGTCGAGTTCACCCGCCATGGCCCGTTTGGTGATCGCGGCGATTTCCTCGGCCTTGCCGGCATATACAGCGAGTTCGTCGATACATTCCTGTTCGATGATCGTGGAATCCATGTCGGCAACAAGAAGCCGAACCTGCGGCCCTGCGCCCGGCGGGCATGGAAGGCGGTTCAGGTCTATCGACCGGTCGGCAAGTTCGCTGGCCAGCCCGTCAAACGCGGCATCGCTGAAATCGGCCATTTCCCACGCGCAGGCCTCGCCCGGTCCGAGCCAGCGAAACGAATCGGTGTGCGTCGGAACGCCAAACTGGCGCAGCGTTTCGGTGGTCAGTGGCTCAAGCCCGTCGCCGACGGCAATCAGCGAGAGCAATTCCCTTTTGTCCTGACCTCGCCCGCTCATAACTCTGTCTCCAACGCTTGCCCTTTGTGCAGGGTTTAGCCCATCTGGAACTGTATGACACGCAATGCGCCCATCCTGTTTGTAGCCGGCCCGACCGCGGGTGGGAAATCTGCCCTCGCGCTTGCCCTCGCCAGAGCTTATGGCGGTGCGGTTATCAATGCCGATGCGATCCAGGTTTATGCCGATCTTGCGGTCCTCAGCGCCCGGCCGACCGAGGCGGACTGTGCGCAGGTGCCCCATCACCTATATGGTGCGATCGCTGGTCAGGAGCGCTATTCGGCCGGTCGCTGGGCCCGCGATGCAGCAAAGATCATCCATCGTCTGGGTGAAGAAGGGCGCGCGGCCATCGTCACGGGCGGAACCGGGCTTTATTTCAAAACGCTGGAGGAAGGCCTGTCGCCGATCCCGGATGTTCCGTCTACGGTCATTGCTGCGGGTGAAGAAAAGTGGCGCACGCTCGGCGCCGCCGCCTTTTATCAAGCGGTCATTCGTGACGACCCGGCAATGGCAAGGCTTGCGGTCAATGACCGGCAGCGGCTTGTGCGGGCCTGGTCCGTGTTTGCCCATAGCGGACGCCCGCTTTCGGCCTTTCAGGCGTTGCCGCGACAACCGCTGCTGGACCGGCCGGTTGAGTTCCGGGTTTTGCTCGCCCCGCCGCGCGAGCACCTCTACAAGCGATGCGATCAACGTCTGATCGGAATGATTGACGCCGGCGCTCTCGAAGAAGTTCGGTCACTGCTTGAGAAAAGCTATGCTGATGACTTGCCGGTGATGAAAGCCCTTGGCGTTGCCGAGTTCAAGGCCCATTTCGACGGGCAGCTATCGTTTGAGGAGGCCATCGCCCTTGCCCAGCGCAATACACGCCGGTTTGCAAAACGTCAGCTTACCTGGTTCCGGAACCAGGCGGCCGACTGGCCGGTTGCCGAGGAGGCGGGCGCAGTGCTCGAACGGTTGGCGCGCCCCCTGAACAAAACACGATCTGATTGAGGCATCATTTTGCTTCCGGTTTTGGGTCTCGCATGATTGCCGGTCAAAACGATGAACCACTTTGCCGAAACGATGCTATAGGCGATTGCTCCCGGCCAAGTTATAGTGTCACAGGCGACAGGCATAAAGGACTGTGAAGGCTGATGAAATCGATGTTCCGGGATGCCGAATACAGACTATCGCGGATCGTCAGCGCCCGGGATGCTTTGTCGAAAGTCAACGCTGCAACCCGGCGGCGGCTTCTGGTGTCGGTTTCCTGTCTGGCGCTTGCGCTTTGTATGTATTTTTTCGGTCAGCAGTGGCTGCATCTGCGAGAAGGCGGCTCGGGCGATGTTACCGACATGATGGCGCGCGCCGGGACGGCGCCGGTGGCACTTGCCAGTGTCATAGCCTTGTTTTGCTTGCTAGCTTTGACGGGCTTCCCGCAATTTCTTTTGATTGCGGCCAGCGTGACGGTCTTCAATCCGGTGACGGGGGGCATTTATGCCTGGCTTGCC
>CAYSMJ010000226.1:0-4067 GCA_964432075.1 uncultured Caulobacterales bacterium
CGAGCTATGAAGCGCCGACGACACGCTGGCCGGACTTCACGCCAGACGGACCGCCGCGCCCGAGCATTGTCGCGATCCGCAATACATCCGGCGCCGTGATCGGATCATAGCTGGCGTCGGTTCGAAGAGCCGTACCAAAAAATCAGCATTTGGCGCCTGGCACAAAGTTCGATATGCGACCCCAAACGGGAGCCGTTTATCATCTTTATTACATGGTCTGCACGCATTCATGCCCATTTCACGCGTGCTTTTCGTGTGTCCTCATCTAAATCGCAGTTCGGTCACAGGTGACAGGCTGATAGGGTGAGATCGCGTCGGTCAGAAGACAGTTCCGGCGTAACCGCTTGGTTCTGTCCTGGGCGTTCACCGCGCCCTTGTTGAACTGATTGCGGACAGATGAATGCAGGACAAGGATTTGTTTCATGAATATTCAGCTTGAGACATCGCGCTATTCGCAAGGTTTCGATCAACTTGTTCGCGGGGATAAGATCACCGCAGCACGATATACCTCAAAAGCCTGGCACGACGCCGAATTTGACAAGCTCTGGCCAAGGGTCTGGCATCTTGGCGGGGTAATCGCCGAGCTTGAAGAGGAAGGCGATTTCGTCGTCCACGATTTCGGCAAGGAATCCGTCATTCTCATGAAACAGGCCGACGGGTCGATCCGGGCGTTTTACAATGCCTGCCCGCATCGTGGGAACCGGCTGCTTGTTGGTGATGCCGGGTCAGTTCCACGTATTACATGCGGCTATCACGGCTGGCAATTTGATCCGGACGGCATGCTTGTCAAAGTACAGGATCCTGATGACTTCGCGGGCGGCGACCCCTGTGGCAAGGTCCGGCTGAGCGAGCTCAGATGTGAAAGCTGGGGGCCATTTGTTTTCTGGTGCATGGATGAGGATGTTCCGCCCCTTCTTGAATGGCTTGATCCTTATCCGGAACGCCTTGCCAATTATGGGCTTGATGACTGGGTGCGGGTTCTGAAGCTTTCAGCCGATTGTGAATTCAACTGGAAGATCATCCGTGACAATTTCAATGAAAGCTATCATTTGCCAACAATCCATCCCGAATTGTCCACCTTTATCAATGACGGCCTGCACGACACGGTCTTTGAGATGTATGACAGCGGCCATAACGCGATGTGGATGAAAGGACATCAGGCAACTACGAGGGCCGACCATATCTCCGGCACGGTTCAAGCGCCGCTTGATGATATTGCGCGGGCCTGGGGTCTTGATCCTGCTGATTATGAGGGGCGTTCAGATGATATTCGCGCAGCCGTGATAGATGCCAAGCGCCGGCTTGGGCCAGAACGCGGCTACACGAACTATTTGAATATGACCGATCAGCAGCTTGTCGATTATTTTCATTGTACGATGTTTCCGAATCTGACTCTGACCATGTCTCCGGAACTTTGCCAGATCCTGCGAACCGAGCCGCATCCGACCGACCCGGCAAAATGCGTTTTCCAGCACTGGGTTCTGGTCCCGCCGATCGCAAACATGACGGAGGTCGAAACGCCAATCGGTCCGGTCAGGCTTGAGCATGACGCCGTGGTGCGTCACAGCGTCTATGGTGATGGGGTTTCGCTCGGCTTTGTGGCGGACCAGGATCTGTCAATCGGAACAACCCAGCAACAGGGTCTGAATTCCCGGGGTTTCAAAGGCTGCCACCTCAGTTTTCAGGAAAAACGCATCCAGCGGTTTCATGAATTGCTGAACGATTATGTCGGAATTCATGAATGACCACCGCGAAACAAGTCTGGTCAGATAACCCGATAAACGTCCTGTTGACACCGCAGCAGGCGAGGTTTGATGATTGGCCGAAGACAGAAGTGAAAGGGTTTGCGTAATGTGTTCTATGACCAGCGATCAGAGCAGAAGCCCCGGAACGCTGAGCGTCGCCGGAACAGACGGCCGCTTGCAAAAGCTGGCGCCCGAGGACCGCAACAAGCTCACGGCGTTTATCGCCACCATGCCCTCGCATGATCTTCTTTACGTCAACCGGGATGTGACCGAGCCAAAAGTCATCGACGCCTGGATTGAGGCAGAGATCAAAGGCTCCACGCTCACGACACTGGCAATGCTTGATGATCAGGTCATTGGCGTTGCCTCGCTGGTTCGCGATCCCCTGTCCTGGTCGCCGCATGTGGGCGAGATCCGGGTGATGGTCGGTCCCGGTGTCCGCCGCGCCGGAGTCGGCCGTACCCTGATTGAAGAAAGTTTTGCCCACGCCGCATCAAATGATATTCAAAAACTGGTTGCCCATATGACCGTCGACCAACGCGGCGCGTTCGCGATTTTTGAAGCTCTCGGCTTTTACGGCGAAGCCCTTCTGAGAAATCATGTGCGCGATGCAAGCGGCAAAATGCACGATATCGCAATCATGTCCTGCATGGTCGATCAAATTACCATCAAATAAACCAAAGCAACGCGATGAGAAACTATCCGCTGAAGCTGAATAAATGCAGCTGTCACCGGCGTTGTCGATGGTCCTTCTACGGGTCTTGGTACTGGTACAGACAATGGGGTTCTTGCTGACCAGGCCGGTTTTGCGGCTCTGCCTCGCACCGTACAACTCAATCTGACACTCCGGTATTGATCGCCGGAGGTGGCTTCAACGGCTTTTTGTGCGATCAAAAAAAAGCAGGCAGGAATTATCCCTGCTTTTGCCACACTAGCGGCAACGTTTTCAGACAACCGACGATCCCCCCGGCATAGGCTATTTCCGCCCCCGGTTTGATGGAGAATTCGGGGATTGCCTTGAGCCATTCGTCAATGGTGATTTCAATTTCAGCCCGGGCCAGAAAGGCGCCCGGGCATTTGTGCGATCCATTCCCGAACGTCACATGGTTGCGATCAGTACGATCTATATCAAACTGCATCGGACATCCGTTCTGAGCCGGGTCGAGCCCGTGCAGCGCGGTCGGAATCGCGACCATGTCACCGGCTTTCAGCGTCACACCGTCAATTTCGATATCGGCACGAACCTCCCGCGCAACGGTGACAACCGGATAGCGACGGAAAAACTCCTCGACAGCCCGCGGCCGATCTTCGGGGTTTTCGCCAAGACGGCGGCGCAAGTCAGCGTTACGGGCGAGCGTCTCGAAGACAAAGCCAAGAAAGTTGACAACCGTATCAAGCCCGGCGATCAGGATCTGTGAACAGACCTGAAGCGCTTCCTCATGCGTCAACATCCGCCCATCGACATGTCCATTGATCATACGGCTGAGCATATCGCTACGATCCGTACCGCGTCTTTTGGCGACGACCGCATCAAGATAGCCGAAAAAGGCCTGGATCGCTTCCTCGAACGGCATTGACCCGTCAGGCCGGGTTGTCTGGTCCGTCAGATATTTCAGGCGCGGCGCATCTTCAAGCGGCAGATCGACAATCTTCAAAAAGATCATGATCGGAAATTTTTCCGCATAGGCGCTGATAAAATCAACCGACCCTAGCGGTGCAATCTCGTCAACGAGCGCGCGCGCCACCGCGCGAATATCGTCTTTCATGCCGGCAATGGTCTTCGGCGACAGATTGGCATTCAGAAGCATCCTATACGGACGATGTTCCGGAGGATCAATTGTCGTCGGGATCAGCTTGTGGTTTTCACCGTCCGATTTTGGCAGGACGATCACACGACTTGAAAAGCGCTCATAATCTTCAAAAATCCGGGCAATGAGCGTGCCGCGCGTGGCAATCCAGTGACCTTCGTTTCTTGGCGTCCAGACAAGTGCCGGACCGTCCTCGGACTGCAGTTTCAGCCAGGCATCGTGAAAGCCGCTTGCCACATTCGGCGGTGCATACATGTCGAAATCGACAATCCGGTCGGCTGGAACATGGTCAGGGGCCTGCACGCCAGTCCTCCGTTAAAACTGCACCCGTTTTGTATACCCGCCATCAATGATCACATTGGTGCCGGTTGTGAAGGACGAAGCCGGGCTTGCCAGGAAGACGACGGTCTTCGCCACTTCTTCTGCGTCGCCAAAACGGCCCAGCGCGAACTGGTTCAAGGTTGCCGTGTAGAGATCGGGCATTTCCTTCTCGATATACTCCCAGTTGCCGCCC
>CAYSMJ010000227.1:0-4057 GCA_964432075.1 uncultured Caulobacterales bacterium
CGCCATGACGGATCCGAACCCGGTTGCCGCCGGCGGGGCTAAGGCCCTGCGTGCGGCTGGGATCGAAGTCACGGCTGGTGTCCTTGAGCAGGACGCACAGGTGCTCAACCGTGCCTGGCTCCACCAGCTGCGCACGCGCCGCCCGCTCACCATCGCCAAATTCGCCGCGAGCCTGGACGGGCGGATCGCAACCCGCACCGGCGACAGCCAGTGGATAACCGGTACCGGCGCGCGGGCCCGCGCCCATGATTTGCGCCAGATGGCCGACGCCATCATCGTCGGGGCCGGAACCGTCATTGCTGACAACCCGTCGCTTACCGTCCGTACACCGGCCACCACACCGGAAAAAACCGTCCATCCATTACGTGTGATCATTGACCCGGCCGCGCGCACCTCGCCGCTCGCCAGTGTATATCGCGACGAAACACCGTGCACGGCCCTTCTTGCCACCACCGAACAGGCGCAACCGGGCCGACTTGCCGCATTCCGCGACGCGGGCATCGAAACACTTCTTCTGCCCTCGGATAAAACCGGTTCTATCGAGCTTTCCATGCTGCTTGAAGCGCTTGGCCAGCGCGGTTGCCTTTCGGTCATGGTCGAAGGCGGGGCGACAACGCTTGGCCGGTTTTTTGACGCCGGGCTGATCGACGAAGTCTGGGCCTTTATCGCGGCTGTCCTGCTTGGAAATGGCACGCCGGCCCTTGCGGGACTGGGGGCAGCGACCCTTGCCGATGGGTTGCGGCTTGAAAATGTGATCTCCGAAACATTGGGCCCGGACATTTTAATCCGTGGCACGGTGCGCCGTGCGCAAGAGGAGGCAGCATGTTCACAGGCCTCGTAGAAGAGATCGGCAGGGTCGAGACGGTCGATGCCCGAGAAGGCGGCTTTGATCTTACTATCCGGGCAAAGACAGTGCTGGAAGACGTCAAACCCGGCGATTCAATCAGCGTCAATGGCGTGTGCCTGACGGTCACCCGTTTCGATGCGGATGGCTTTACCGTCGGCCTTGCGCCGGAAACCCGCAAACGCACCAATCTTGGCGACCTGCAACCTGGCGCACCGGTCAATCTGGAGCGCTCCGTCCTGCTCGACACCCGGCTTGGCGGGCATTATGTCCAGGGTCACGTGGACGCCACCGGAACGATTACCGAAACCCGCCAGGATGAAGACGCCCTCTGGGTGACGATCAAAACCGACGCGGCGCTGATGCGTTACATTGTCACCAAGGGATATGTGGCAATCGACGGGACATCCCTGACCGTCGTTGATACCGGTACGGATTGGTTTAACGTCACCCTTGTTGCCTATACGCAAACAAAAATCATCCTGACTCAGAAGACGGTTGGCGACACCGTCAATCTGGAAGTCGATATCCTTGCGAAATATGTCGAGCGGCTCGTTGCCGCCCGCGCCGACAGCGATACCGCCACGGAGATCAACCCACCCGTGGACGACCCAATTCTGAGCGAGACGCTGCGCACCCGTGCAAATACCTTGAGGAAAGGACCCGACCATGACTGACCCATCTGCCATCAAACGAGGCGACATACTCACCTCCGTCAGCCAGGCCATTGCCGCGTTCAAAAGTGGTCAGATGGTGATTATTGTCGACGATGAGACCCGCGAAAACGAAGGCGACCTCGCCATAGCCGGCGAGTTTATTACGCCCGAGGCTGTCAACTTTTTCGCAAAGGAAGGCCGGGGACTGATCTGTCTGTCCATGGCGCCCGCCCTTGTGGACCGGTTCAGCCTGCCATTGATGGTGCCGCAGGCGGAAAATGGTTCCGGCTTTGGCACGCCGTTCACCGTTTCGGTCGAAGCGGCCAAGGGGGTAACCACCGGCATTTCTGCCCATGACCGGGCCCATACCATGCGCACTCTGATCGACCCGGATTCTGGCCCCGCCGATATCGTCATGCCCGGCCATGTGTTCCCGCTTCGGGCCCGGGAAAACGGCGTTCTGGAACGCGACGGCCAGACCGAAGCCTCCATGGATCTCGCCCGGCTTGCGGGGCTTACGCCCGCAGCAATGATCTGTGAGGTTATGAATGATGACGGCACGATGGCACGCCTGCCCGATCTTGAGCGGTTCGCGGCAAAACAGGGTCTGCTGATTGTTTCGGTCAAGGCAATTGCCGATTACCGTCGGGCCCACAGTGCCGGTGCGGGCAATCTGCGCCGGGCTGGGTGAGAAAGACAGCATGACAAATACGCTTGAAGGACATCTCTCCGGCAATGGTCTGAAGATTGCAATCGTCACCACACGGTGGAACGAATTCATCACCGACCGGCTGCGCGATGCGGCCATTGGCACACTGAAACAGCATGGTGTCGCAGACGAGGCCATAACCCTTGCGATCGCGCCTGGCGCCTATGAAGTCCCTTTCGTCGCGCGCAAACTGGCGGCAAGCGGCAAAGTCGATGCTGTCGTCGCGCTTGGCTGTGTCATTCGCGGCGCAACGCCGCATTTTGATTATGTGGCGGGCGAGGCAGCGTCGGGTTGCGCTCGCGCGGCCCACGACACTGGCGTGCCCGTCCTGTTCGGGGTGCTGACGGTCGATACGATCGAACAGGCAATAGAGCGCGCCGGCACCAAAGCCGGCAACAAGGGTGCAGAGGCCGCCGCCGCCGCGATCGAGATGGTCAATCTCTCCCACGCCATTGAGAATATATAGAAGCCATTGAGGATATGTAGAAAATGCGTACACCGCCGAGCCGCGAAGCAGCCGAAGATGCTGTTCGTACCCTGCTTTCTTACTTTGGCGAAGACCCGGACCGCGAAGGCCTGCTGGATACGCCACGCCGCTTTGTCGACGCCTATGAGGAATTTCTTGGCGGCTACAGGGAAGACCCGGCCGAAGTCCTCGCCCGCACCTTTGAGGAGGTGGCCGGATATAACGACATCGTCCTGATGAAGAATATCCGGTTCGAGAGCCATTGCGAACACCATATCGTTCCGATCATAGGGATGGCGCACATTGCTTATCTTCCAGGCCGGCGTGTTGTCGGGATCTCGAAGCTTGCGCGCACCGTCGATATCTTTGCCCGTCGGCTGCAAAGCCAGGAAATCATGACCAACCAGATCGCCGATGCGATCGAAGACGCGCTTAGCCCGCGCGGCGTTGCCGTGCTGATCGAAGCCGAACACCAGTGCATCACCACCCGCGGTATCCACAAACAGGAAGTCACCTGCTCAACCCGAGCCATGCGCGGTGCTTTCGCCGAAGACCCGGCCATCGAAGACCGTTTCTTCCGGCTGGTTGGGTGAACTGGCGCAAGCT
Source organism: uncultured Caulobacterales bacterium (assembly GCA_964432075.1). Taxonomy (GTDB): domain Bacteria; phylum Pseudomonadota; class Alphaproteobacteria; order Caulobacterales; family Parvularculaceae; genus CALLPQ01. Next base: position 3,282 of record CAYSMJ010000227.1, read on the forward strand.
GCCACGCTTGAGCACGTTCACAAAAAATGTGATCCGTTCCCGGTTTCGAACGCGCGACCCCTAAAAAATCCGGGCTGCGTTTTTGATCCAACAAAAAGGTAACGCAGTCTAGCGGTTCAAACCGTCTCCTGAAACCGCACGGGCTCGCCACCGGGTTTGCCGAGCAGCTCGCCCTCCCACATCACACGCCGTCCACGGATGATGGTGCCGATGGGCCAGCCTCGCGCCTCGAACCCGTCAAACGGGGTCCAGCCGGATTTTGTCGCCTGGCTCTCGTTGCGGATGATTTCCACACGGTTCAGGTCAACCACGGTAAAATCGGCGTCATAACCTTGCGCCAGCCTTCCCTTACCCGCAATACCAAAGACGCGTTGCGGCCCGTGGCAGACAAGGTCGACAAACCGCATCAGACTGAGACGCCCTTCAGCCACATGGGTCAACATGACGGGGACCATCGTCTGCACCCCCGGCGTGCCCGAGGGCGAGATCGGGTATTCCTTGGCTTTTTCTTCGAGCGTATGCGGCGCATGGTCCGTTGCCAGAACATCAAAGACGCCATTGTGGAGCGCAGCCCAGAGCCCGGCGCGGTGACGGGCCTCGCGGATCGGCGGGTTCTGCTGGGCAAGGCCCTTGAGGCGTTCATAACAGTCAGGCGCTTCCAGCGTCAGATGGTTTGGCAACACTTCGCAGGTGGCAATATCCTTGTTGGCAGCAAGCATGGGGATTTCATCCGCCGTCGAAATATGCAGGACATGGATGCGTCGCCCGGTCTCGCG
>CAYSMJ010000228.1:0-249 GCA_964432075.1 uncultured Caulobacterales bacterium
CAAGCCTATGACTTCCTGGCCAGCATGGGCCGGACCGTCGAAACCCGTACCGGTACAGACCGCGAAATCTGGGCGGACATCGCGCTGCCCATGGCGGCGGCGCTGATCGCCTTTGTCAGACACGACCCCGAAACAGCGGTTGAAATGGGACGCGCTGCCCTTGCCCGGCTTGAGCGCATCGGCGGCAGCCACGCCCAGCGCCAGGTCTTTGTCGATACGATTGCCCAGGCTGAGGCGCGCGCCGGGCTG
>CAYSMJ010000228.1:259-4051 GCA_964432075.1 uncultured Caulobacterales bacterium
GGCTGATCGACACCCGTCAAACGGGGACACAAGCCTGACCATAAAATCGTTCAGCGCCGGCGGGCAGCACTTGCGCCGGCGCGCTCGTCGGCAAGTTTAAGGCGCTGGCGGTCAAACACGCGCAAGACCTGCGCCAGGTCGTGGCCACGGCGCAAATTGACGCCATTGGCTCCCTGGACAAGCCAGGCGCCCTGTTTCCGGGCAAGCCTTGGTCGCTTTTCAACCCGGTAAACCGGCGCTTCCGAAGCCCGCCGAAAGATGCTGAACACCGCCACGTCCTTCAGCGAATCAATCGCATAATCACGCCACTCGCCCGCCGCCACAAATTGCCCGTAGATGTTCAGAATGGCCATAAGCTCGGTTCGGGTGAAGCTCACGGCCTCCCCCTGATTGCGTTTGCCCGGACCTGCGCCGCCAGGCCCGCCCGATAGAACGGCCAGCCCCGACCGTGTGCTCTGAAATTCACTCATCGCCAGATTATTGCCGCGCCGGCTCCCAAGGGCAAGCCCGGAATATGGCGATATTCAGCCCGGTCAGCAACGCACTTCCTTGAAATCGTCATGCTTTGCCCTGAGCCATGCCTGATTTACCGCCCATCTTTCCATGGTCAGGCGGTGGCATCTGGTTCTGGTTTTTTGCCCCCCAGCCTCCGGAATTTGGGTTGCCGCCGGCCTGACACATAATTCCCCAAATCGATGATCCTGCTCTTGACCTCAATCGGCGCACACCGCACCGAGCACCTTGAATTATAAAAAATCGAGTGGAGGAATTGGCATGGCAGTCATCTTCGACCTTGCCTTTCCGTTTTTTGCTGTGATCTTTGCCGGTCTCGTCATCGGCCGTTCGGGCTTCATGGCTGCGGCCGATGCCGGGATCCTGATCAAATTCGTCTTTCGTGTGGCCATGCCTGCGGCGCTGTTCGTCCTGATGGCGCGAACGGATGCGACGATATTCATGAAGGCCGGGATTGGCCCGCTCCTTTATCTCGCCTGCGCCCTGCTGGTGCTTGCCCTTTCCTATGTCTTCGCGCGGCGGGTCTTTGGTCTTGTCCGCCCCGATGCGGGGCTGCATGCCTTTGCTTCCAGCCTTGGCAATGCTGTTTTTCTTGGTCTGCCGATCGCCCAGTCCGTGCCCGGATGGACGGAAACCTTTGTCGTGCTGATGCTGCTGGAAGGCGCGTTTATCATCACGGCGGCCTCCTTCCTGATCGCGGCCCGTGCCGAGGACAAACCGGGTAATGCCAACCGCCCGCCGACCCAGTCCGTGGGCGATATCATCATGCGGCCGGTTCGCAATCCGCTTGTGCTGGGCACGCTGTCAGGCCTTGCCCTCGGTCTGTCCCCCTTCAGCCTGCCGGAGGAGCTATATGCGGCCCTCTCTTTGCTGGGTGGTGCCGCCGGGCCCACCGCGCTGTTTGCGCTCGGGCTTTTTTTGTCGGCAATTCCGCTTTCGATTCAGTCTTTCCTCAGTATCCGGTCCGTTCATGTTCTTGTGATGAAGATGATGGTCCTGCCGGCACTTGTATTTGCCAGTTTTACCCTCGCCGGCCTAACGGCACCTGATGTTCTGGGTCCGGCACTTCTGTTTACGCTTGTTCCCACGGGCGTTGCCGTGTTCATGCAGGCTGGCGAGCGCGGGCGTTATAAAGAGGAGATCGCCAGCGCAATTGCCCTGACGACCCTGTTATCACTTTTTACAATAACCGCCGTTCTGGTGGTCTATACACCGCGTTGAGCCAGATAGCGGTGGGCACCAGGATTGGACGAAAGCGGCGACGGGGCCTTTTGAGCGCGCCTGCAGGCGCATGCCGATCAGATCAGCCCTCAAACGGATCGCGCATCAAAATCACATCATCGCGTTCCGGGCTGGTCGAGACAAGTGCAACCGGTGTTTCGATCAGTTCCTCGATCCGACGCACATATTTGACTGCCTGGGCCGGAAGATCTGCCCAGGACCGGGCGCGCGCCGTCGAGTCCTGCCAGCCCTCATGGGTTTCATAAATCGGGACGGCTTTTGCCTGGGCCGTTTCGGAAGCCGGCATATAATCATAAACCTTGCCGTCGATCTCATACCCCACGCAGACCTTAAGCGTGTCAAATCCGTCGAGCACATCAAGCTTGGTAAACGCAATCCCGTTTACGCCGGCAATCTTCAGCGACTGGCGGACAAACACCGCATCAAACCAGCCACAACGCCGCTGACGTCCGGTCACCGTGCCGAACTCATGGCCCCGCTCACCAAGCCGGATTCCCGTTTCATCGGTCAGTTCAGTGGGAAACGGCCCGCCGCCGACCCGGGTCGTGTAGGCTTTGACAATCCCAAGTACATAGCCCACCGCCTGCGGCCCCAGCCCCGCGCCGGTACCCGCCTGTGCCGCCACCGTATTTGAGGAGGTAACGTAGGGGTAGGTGCCATGGTCCACATCAAGCATGACGCCCTGCGCCCCTTCAAACAGGATTTTGCGCCCGGCCCGCTGATCGTCGCGCAAGATCTGCCACACCGGACGCGCATGGGGTAAAAGCCGGTCGGAAACCGACAACAGCCTTTCCTTTAGCGCCGCCGCGTCCACCGGTTCGGCCCCATAGCCTCGACGTAAGGCATCGTGGTGAACAAGGAGATTGGCAATCTTTTCGTCAAGGCCTTCTGGATAAGCGAGATCCGACAACCGGATGCCGCGTCGGCCCGCCTTGTCCTCATAGGCCGGGCCGATCCCGCGTTTGGTGGTGCCGATCTTCATCCCGGAAACCGCACCTTCCCGCAGGGCATCAAGTTGCTGGTGAACCGGCAGGATCAGATGCGCATTTTCCGCTATCAAAAGATTGTCCGGCGTGATCGACACCCCCTGTCCGGCGATCCGGTCAATTTCATCAAGCAGCGCAAACGGATCAACAACAACACCATTTCCAATGACGCCAACCTTGCCTTTTCGAACCACACCGGATGGCAGCAGCGACAGCTTGTAAACATTGCCATCAATGACCAGCGTGTGACCGGCATTATGCCCGCCCTGGAACCGGACAACGACATCAGCGCGCGCCGACAGCCAGTCAACGATCTTGCCCTTGCCTTCGTCCCCCCACTGACCACCAATAACAGCAACATTCACCATAACCTGTTCCTTCTGTCGAAATGCTTATTTTATATAAATTCAGCACCAAGACTTGTCATCAGTTCGACAAATCCGGGAAAGCTTGTATTGATCATCAGATCGTCATCAATCGATACCGGCGCAAGGCTGCCAAGGCCAAGCACAAGAAACGCCATGGCAATGCGGTGATCATGGTGTGTGCGCACACATGCACCCCCGACCGGCGCCTTACCCGCACCCGTCACCCGCATCCAGTCTTTGCCGGCCGTCGCCGTGATCCCGTTCGCGACAAGCCCGGCGAGGCAGGCCTCGATCCTGTCGCTTTCCTTTACCCGCAATTCGCCGATCCCTTCCATAACCGTTTCGCCTTCAGCGAAGGCTGCGATAACAGACAGGATGGGATATTCATCAATCATCGTCGGCGCGCATGACGACGGGATGGTAAGCCCCTTGAGCGGGGCGTGGCGCACGTGAAGATCCGCGACAGGCTCGCCACCCGCCACGCGCTCATTTTCAATCCGGATATCGGCGCCCATTTCGATCAGCGTCGTTATCAACCCTGTCCTGAGCGGGTTCATCATGACCCCGCGGATGGTCACCGCAGAGCGAGGGACAATCAAGGCCGCCGCGATTGCAAAAGCCGCCGAGGATGGATCACCCGGGATGGCAATCATGCATCCGGTCAGGCGTTGCCTGCCCTCAAG
>CAYSMJ010000229.1:0-4026 GCA_964432075.1 uncultured Caulobacterales bacterium
TTCGCCGGCACAGCTTGTGATGGCAGGCGGGCCGACCCTGTTTCGCTGGTGGATAAAAATAGACCACAGTATCATTTTGTTTGCAAGACAGCTCAGCCCCGGCAGTCCTGGTCAGCGCGGTTCGAGACCCCGCAGATACAGGTCGAGCATCTGGTGCAATGGGTTTTTGGGCAAGGCCTCCGGGTTCCTCGCTCTATGGCAGGAAACGGCCAGCCAAGAGGCGACCAGTGCCATTGCGATGTCCTGCGCCGACCAGTGCTGGGCAAACGCCCCTTCTGCTTTTCCCTTTTCGACGATGCCGACTATGATTTTCGTTATGCCGGTGGTGGGATCATCCACCCGAAAGCCAACGCCCGGCTCGCGCCGAAACGCTGCAAGCATTTCGGGCACAACTGGCCCGAGTTCACCAGACAAACGCTGCAGATGATCCGCTACCAGGCGAAGTTGGTCCCTCGCAGGTATGGTGTCCACCGCGAGTTCCGCTTCAATCCGTTGTCGAACAATATCGGAAAACTGGCCAATAATGGCGGCCTTGTTGCCGAAGTGCTGAAAAAACGTTGCGCGTGCAACTCCTGCCCTTGCACAAATTTGTTCGATCGAGACGCCATCATATCCGTCGACCTGCATAAGTTCGATCGCTGACAGGAAGATTCGATGCGCGGTCGCCCGCTTTTTCTGGCCGCGCCCATCGCTCAAATGTTTTTCGACCGGCCGGTTAAAATACGAAATTCGTGCCATCTCCATGTTAATCTGTATGCTGGATGCTTGCCACGTCAAGCTCTGTAATGGCTGCTGGTAATGACCTGTCTCTTCATGTCTCACCACAGTCTTGTGAGGTTTGTTGTCAATGGCAAACTTCTGGTGCATTTTCATATGGAGTGGGCGATTGCCACTACCAAGCGCTAGGCTCAGGACTCAATGATTGAGTCAGAGGATGACGGTTGCGGCGGTGCAGATGGCAGACACGAAGGTATGGGCGCATCGGTCATAGCGGGTGTGGATGGGTCGCCAGTCTTTGATTTTGCCGAACATATTTTCGACGCGGTGCCGTTGGCGATAGAGTGCGCGGTCGTGCGGGATCGGGACTTTGCGGTTCGACTTTGACGGGATGCATGGAATGGTGCCGCGCACGGTCATTGTGTGGCGGAACCAATCGGCGTCATAACCACGGTCACCCAGCAGGACCTTGGCGTTAGGATAGGCATCGATCATCAGGGCTGCGCCCTTGTAATCGCTCATCTGCCCTGTGCTCAGCAGTAAGATCAACGGTCTGCCTTGGCCATCACAGACCGCATGGAGCTTGGAGTTCAGTCCGCCTTTGGTGCGACCGATACGTCTTGGAAAAGGCCCATTTTTAAAGGCTGGCAGCCGTCCGATGCGCCTCGGCATGGATCGCATCGATCATCAACTGGTCAGGCTTGCCGCCCTTGGCCGCCAGCGCCGCGAAAATCCGGTTGAACACACCCATTCGGCTCCAGCGGATGAAGCGGTTATAAATCGTGTTGTGCGGGCCGTAAGCGATGAGCGCATCGCGCCAGCGCAGGCCGTTGCGGATAACAAAGATGATGCCGGTGATAATCCGCCGGTCATCTACCTCGGGAATACCGTGCGACAATGGAAAATACGGCTCGATCCGGCGCATCTGCGCCTGCGACAACCAAAACAGATCACTCATAGCAACGCATCCTCAGCGTTGCCATTGGATCAATCAATCATCGTTCATGCAAGCATTTGAATAGGTCCTAAACCTAGGCGGCGTGGACAAATTGGTTGACGCGAGGCTCGGCGATTTATTCAAAGCTTCCATTTGGAGGCGGGCTTGAGCCGGGGCGATCTGAGCAAAACTGATAACGTCTCGGCAGCGTGTATTCGCCGAATTGACACGGCGTCAAAGGATTAATAAGCGACATTACCAAGAGGGTCCGCAAGCCACCCCGCAGCAAGCTGGCGGGCGCGCGGAACGTGGGGAGAGCCTGTCTGATGAAAGAACTTGTCTATCACCGCAGTTTCATGCCGTCCTTACGGCAATACCGGCACTCAACAGCGGTCGTCGATGGGGCATATACCGCCACGTTTGAACAGCATGCCGACCGCGTGTTCAGGTTGGTTGATGCTATGAAGCATCAGTTTGGCCTTGATCGGGGAGACAGGTTCGCAGTTCTGGCAAAGAACTCCCATGCCTATCTTGAGCTTTACCATGCTGCCTTTCTGGGAGGTGGCGTAATCAATCCCCTCAATCTGCGATTAAGCGCGAGTGAACTGGCTTATATTATTAAGGATTCCGGGGCGGATACGATTTTCTTTGATCAGCATTTCGCCGAGTTACTGAACCAGTCTGCAAATGCAGCCACGGATTTCCCGATCCGCAACCGCATCCTGATCGGCGCAGGCGACGCCGCGTGTGACGCGCATTATGAAGAGGTACTCCACGCGGCCAGCCCCGACATTCCTCCAGAACCGGAAGAAGAAGATCCGGTTGTGCTGATGTATACCGGTGGTACGACAGGTCTTCCCAAGGGCGTGGTGCTGACCCAACGGGCTGAGATCCTCAACCTCTATCATGGACGCATCGCTCGCCCGGGTCTGGGCGCGGACACCGTCGCCATGATCCAAACGCCGATGTTTCATATCGCGTCGATGGGAACACTGCTTTCGACGTATGCGGTAGGCGGGACGACAGTGCTTGTCCCCGGGTTCGAACCTGAATTGGTCATGTCCGAAATCGAGCGCAACGCGGTGACTTCGACCCTCATGGTTCCCACAATGGTGGGCATGCTGATGCGCCATCCCGGTTTTGCCCCCGAGCGGCTCGCCTCGTTGCGGCAGCTCACCTATGGTGCCTCCCCTATGCAAGCGGTGTTGCTTGATAGACTGCTGAGCACGTTTCCAGAGCTTGAACTGTATCAAGGGTATGGCATGACCGAAAGTTCCGCGGTTCTCACCAATCTGTCGCCCGCCGATCACCGGGCAGGTGGCGATCGTCTGAAATCGGTTGGGCGGGCAGTGACCGGCGTCGAATTGGCAATTCAGGACGATGCGGGCAATCTTTTGCCAACAGGACAGATCGGGGAGGTCTGCGCCAAGGGTGGCAATTTTATGACGGAATACTGGAACAAACCCGAAGCGACGCAAGAGGTCTTTCGGAACGGTTGGTATCACACTGGCGATGCTGGCTATTTTGACGGAGCCGGCTATCTGTTTCTCGTGGATCGCGTGAAGGACATGATCATCAGTGGCGGCGAAAATATTTACTCGGCCGAGGTAGAAAACGCGATTGCAAGCCACCCGCTGGTGCAACAGGTTGCCGTCATCGGCATTCCTGATGAACGGTGGGGCGAGGCAGTCCATGCGATCATTGTGACAGACAAGGAAGCGAAGATCGAAGCCGATGCGATCATCGACCATGCCCGAACAAGGATCGCGGGTTTCAAGGTTCCCAAGTCGGTCGAATTCCGGCACGAGCCCTTGCCGTTGTCCGGTGCGATGAAGGTGCTGAAGCGTGATCTTCGAGCGCCGTATTGGGCGGGCCGGGAAAAAGCCATTTCCTGACAATCAAGCGCTCGCGGGCACCGCCCGACCGTAATCTCGAATGTCTGCAATACCCTTTGTGGCGAGAATTTATCCGTGATGCGTTGATGTAATACCAATGAGCATTGATCACGACCCATGTGCCATTGTCGCAAGCCGATGGACATGATGCGCCAAGGCTGATTGACGAGTTTGTTCCATGAAAAGCAGCAGTGGTCGACAATGTCGTCGTAGGATTTGAAGATGCGGTTCAAGAGCCAGTTGTCGCGCATGAAGCGCAGGCGTTGGATGATCCGGGGGATCATTCCTAAGCCAAGCCAGACGTTCTCGACTGGGTTGAGCTCTAGGCATCGCGGCGGCAGCGACATCAGGGTGCTGTTGAGCGGGATGACAAGTTCGCCAGAGCGATGCCATCCGGCCTGATCAAGGATGACGACGGCATGGGCACCGAGCGCCACGTGGAAGGCGATCTCTTCGAGATGCATGCTCATCGTCTCG
>CAYSMJ010000230.1:0-3991 GCA_964432075.1 uncultured Caulobacterales bacterium
CTCGGATGATCTGTTTTTGCGCCGCTATGATGTCCGCAGACGGGGGGATTTGCGTCTTGAGTTTGATCGTTCACTGACAAACCGTTTACGCTCAAACATAAATTTTGACTGGCGCAGCGGCAATTCCATCCTGACCGGCGACAGCTATTTGTTTCAGGGGCTCCGCGCCAGCGATGTTTCATCCGTCACCCCTTATGTTTTGCCCATCCTCAATTTTCGTCATGACTTCAATCAAAAGTTTGCCGGCGGCACGGTCAGCGTCAATGCGAATTTTGCAAGTCTACAGCGTACGGGCGGTGTCGATTCCCGTCGCCTGACCACACAGGTCATGTGGCATCGTGACTTCATCTCCCGGAACGGGCATCGCTTCAACGCCTTCGCTGAAGTCCGGGGCGATGCCTTCTTTTTTCAGGACCTTGAGGAGCGTACGGACAATTTTCTGAATCTCGCCACGTCTCGTGACAATGATGGTGAGGACATTGTTGGTCGCTTCACCCCGACGGTCGGGGTTGAATGGTCCTATCCGGTTGGGCGTGATTTCGGGAAAACAAGATTGATCCTTGAGCCGAGGGTGCAGCTTGTTGCCTCGCCAGACCAGAGAAACTCCTCGGAAATCATCAACGAAGATTCTCAGACAACTGAATTCGACTTTATTAATCTGTTTGATTACAACAAGACAACCGGGTTTGACGCTGTTGAGGATGGACAACGCCTGAATGCCGGGCTTCTCGGTTCACTGACATTCGATAATGGCTTGAAGATCGAGGCAGCGCTGGGCCGTCAGTTCCGACTGCAGGAAACCGATGCCTTTGCCTATGGAACAGGTCGCGGAGACCTTTTTGAACCGGTCGTTGGTCTTGGCGGGAAACGCTCTGACTATGTCAGCGAAATCAATGTGACCTTCAGGAGAAACCTGTCCTTCGCAAATCGTTTGCGCTTCGATGAGGATTTTGGCCTTCGGCTGGTTGATTCAACCCTCGGTTTTAATGGCTGGCGGCTTTCCGGTGCGGTCAATTATGTTCGGATCGCAGATAATCTTCGCACGCCCGGCGTCGGCGATTTCTTTGTTGATGGCCAATTGCTCGATCGCGTGCGGTTTCGTGACAGACCGCTCCGGAACCTCATCGCCGATGGCGGGACGTTGGCCAGCGTCGAATCGCTTGACGAACTCAACCTGCTTGAGGATGTGGAGGAAATTACCGGAACAGGCCGCATCAACATCACCGACCACTGGAGCGTCGGGGCCCTATGGCGCCAGAACCTGCGGCCAGAGGAGGGCGAGAGCGGTATCCGGAACCAGGATTTCATCTTCGGCTATCGTGATGAATGCTCAAGCTTTGACATCGTCTTCCGGCGAAACTTCACCCGGGACCGCGGTCTCGGACAGGACACTTCCGTTCTGATCCGGTTTACCCTCAACTCCCTGACGGATGCGAACTTCAACAGCCAACAGCGGCGCTGACGCCTTGTCGGCGACATCGCCGGGCCCCTGCCCTATTTTTTCCCAAAGATTGTGCTTGCCTGCGCGCTGTGCTGGTTCAACAAGACCGTGGCGATGGTGACGTTAGCCTGATACAAGACACGCAGTTCTCCATAATCGGGCGCCCGAGCCCGAACATTTGTCTGGAATGATTATGACGTGTTTGTTTCGATTACCTTTGGTGGCCCTCGGTTTTTACCTCATGACGTCGTCCGGTAGCGGCGCGCTCGCGCAATCGGCGCCGCAGTCCGCTGGCGGGCCACCACAGGTGGCACAGGCGCCGCGTCCGATCGGAGAAGAGGTTGCGGCCATCGTCAACGATCAGGTCATCACAACCTATGATCTTCGCCAGCGGGTCAAGCTGATTCTCCTGTCTACCGGGGGCCGGGTACGCGCTGATCAGTTGCCTCAGCTTCAGAAACAGGCGCTTCGCGATCTCATCGAAGAGCAGATGAAAAACAAGGAACTCAAGACCTTCGAAGTCAAGACCGATCCCCGCGAGGTCGATCAGGAACTGGGGCGCATCGCCGCCCAGGCAGGCTTGCAACTCAACGAGCTTGTCAGCGTGTTTGAGCAGGAGGGGATTTCGGTCGACGCCTGGCGCAATCAGATCGCCACCTCGATCGGATGGCAGAAACTGGTTCAGGGGCGGTTCTCCGACCGCGTCAAAATCAATGAAAGCGAAATCGAACAGACCCTCGCCAATATTCGCGATGAAGCCACCAAGGAACAATATCTGGTCTCGGAACTCTGTATCCCGGTCCAGAATCCGGCACAGATCCAGGCTTATTACCAGGCCGGGCTTCAACTGATCGAACAAATGCGTAAGGGCGTTCCCTTTGCTGTTGCAGCGCAGCAGTTTTCCGGATGCACCTCGGCCTCAATCGGCGGCGATATCGGCTGGGTGCAGGCCGGGGAACTTCCAACCGAACTCGATGAAGCCATTCGCGCCATCCCGGTTGGGGCGGTCACCAATCCGATCCCGTCAGAAGGAACGCTGATCATCCTTGCGCTGCGCGACAAAAAGGAGCCGCGCAAGCCAGGCGAGCCCACCTTCACCCTCGCTTACGCAAGCGCTGCGATCGACCAGGGTGAAAATGCCGCGCGACTGGCGCTTGAAAAGCTGCCAGCGGCGGAAGTCTGCAACGCACGGGCAATCAAGCTTGATCTCGGCCCCGGAATCGGCACGGCCCTGCTTGAGGATGTAAAGCTTTCGCAGATCGACGAGCGCTTTCGCCGGTTTATCGAAGACCTGGAGCGCGGCGATCTGAGCCCGATCCTCGAAAAAGATGGCTATCTGCACGAAGTCTATGTCTGCGAAAAGGATGAAGGCCTCGGCATTCCGTCACGCGCAGCCATAGAGGACCGGATCTTTGGCCGCCAGCTTTCGCGGCTTGGCCAGCGCTATCTGCGTGACCTTGAGCGCAAATCAACCGTCGAACTGCTGGATGCCGCAAAAGCGGTGAATGCCGCAGCCGCAGGCCGGGACAGCTGACATGGTCACCCCCCTCGCCGTCACCATGGGTGAGCCGGGGGGCATCGGAGCGGAAATCACGACCAGGGCCTGGCAGGTCCTGTCCGGCGGCTCACAGCCCTGCAGGCCGTTTTTCCTGATCGATAGTCCCGCGCGGCTGGAACAAGCCGGCATCCCGGTGCGGACAATCACAACACCAGCGCAAGCCGAAGCGGTGTTCGCTGAAGGCCTGCCCGTTCTCGACCTCGGCCTGCCGGTCAATGCGACCCCGGGTCTGACCAGCATTGATACCGCCCCGGCCGTTCTGGCCAGCATCCAGCAGGCCGTGGAGTTTTGTATCAGCGGACAAGCCGCAGCGCTTGTCACCAATCCGATTGAAAAGGATGTCCTTATCCGGAACGGTTTTCGCTTTCCCGGTCACACCGAATATCTGGCAGATCTCACAAGGGCGGTTGCTTTTCGCGACGCGCCGCTCCTGCCCGGCCGCCGGGAGCGGCCCCGCGGACCGGTGATGATGATGGCAGGCCCCGCATTGCGAACAGTGCCGGTTACCGTGCATCTTTCCGTGCTTGACGCCATTCGCTCACTGAGCGTCGAGACAATTGCGCATATATGCCGGGTGACATGGTCTGCCCTGCACCATGATTTTGCTATCGACCGGCCAAGGCTTGCCGTTAGCGGACTGAACCCCCATGCCGGCGAGGGCGGCCATTTTGGCCTTGAGGACCGGGAAATTATTGCACCGGCCATTGAAAGCCTCCGGAACGAGGATATTCAGATCGTGGGCCCCCTGCCCGCCGATACGCTGTTTCATGACGCCGCCCGCAGCCAATATGACGTGGCAATCTGTATGCTGCATGACCAGGCCCTGATTCCGGTCAAAACCCTTGATTTTGATCGCACGGTCAATGTAACTCTGGGTCTGCCGATCATCCGTACTTCTCCCGATCACGGCACGGCGCTCGATATTGCCGGCAAGGGAATTGCGCGGCCTGAAAGTATGATCAGTGCACTGAAAATGGCCGATGAGATCGCCC
>CAYSMJ010000231.1:0-3969 GCA_964432075.1 uncultured Caulobacterales bacterium
TTTGCCGGCCCCTTGGCATCGCGCACACGACCTTGCGCTGGTGCGAGCCGGATGGTGGGGCTGGGCTTCAGGCGCGGGCGCGGCAGGCGCGGTACCGGCTTCTGATTTCCCATGCCGAAGCCATTGGCGCGGGGGCTATCCTCACCGCGCACACCTGTGACGATCAGGCGGAAACGGTCTTTATGCGGTTGGCGCGGGGCAGCGGCGTAACCGGCCTGTCCGGCATGGCGTCCGACCGGCAGGTCGCCGTTGATGCCGGGACTGTCATTCGACTGATCCGCCCACTGCTGGAATGGACGCGCGCCGATATCACGGCCACCGTCAAGGCCCGTAGCCTGTCCTATACGGATGACCCGTCAAATGCCGATCCCGGATTTGAGCGGGTGCGCATGCGTGGGCTTCTGGCAGCCACGGCCGAACGCGGACTTCTCGACGGGGTGGCCCTGTCCCGGTCTGCCGCCGCAATCCGGGACAGTCTTGGTGATGCGAGACTTGATAATCGCAAAGCCTTCGCGCAGCTTGGCGGGGTGTTCGTGCGGTGGGGCGGGATTGAGTTCGATGTGGCAGCGGTGACCCGGCCGGGTGCGCGCATTCATCCGGATAGGGTTACGGCCTGTCTGGCGCGTGCTATTTATGCGGTTGGTGCGCAGGAATACCCGCCAATGCCGGCGCCGGTCGGCGAGGTGATCGCGCGGCTCGGCGCAGACCGGCGCGCGACCCTGGGCGGGGTCCTGTTGGCAGTTGAAGGCGCGCGACTGCGGCTTTACCGCGAGCCGGCGGGATTTCAGGGCCGGGAGGCGACGCTGCCAGCAGAAAATGCCCGTTATCTTGAGCCGGGTGGCAAAGCCCTCTGGGACCGGCGCCTCATCCTGAAAAATAACGCCCGACGACCGGTAACGCTTATGCCTTGCCATGAAACAGGCTGTGATCAGCCGGCAGCCCGCATTGTCGACGATCCGGCCGTGCCGGACCTCGCGGCGCAAAGCTTGCCCGCGGCTCAGCCGCCAGAGACGGCCCGATGGATCATGGTTCGGTCTTTGCTCAAGGAACGCTTCAACGGCGCCGTTCACCGTTTCGTGACCCCGCGCGGTTAACCTTATGTTGCGAGCGGTTTCCTGCGACGCAATCGCCCGGAACGGACACAACGCGGCTTCAGGGGCTGGCGGCTGGCTTTCTTAACCCCTATCTCCTAAGCTCTGCGTATCCTGCAAGAAATGCAGACCTGTTTTTGGAGAATCTCGCGGAAACATCTAATCCGTGAGGGCATTTGGATTTCTGATCGCTCAAACCGTTAGGACTATGCATGTCAGGCCGTAATCTTTTGATCTGGGGACTTATTTTCCTCTTTTTTCTGTTTGCGTTGCAGCTCTTTGAAATGTCGTCACCTGGCGCGGATGTGCGTAAATTGAATTACACGCAATTCTCGAATGAACTCACCGCGGGGAACATTAAGGACGCAACCATTGATGATGGTACGATTCTGGGCTCCCTTTCTGACGGGACGCCCTATTCGGTCACGGTCGGCAAAAGCGAGAATATTGCCGAGCGTCTGAACGAGGCCGGGGTCGTTACGACGATCAAGCCCGATGAAGAGCTGCCGCTGCTGCTGTCGGTGCTGTTGAACATCTTCCCGTTCCTCCTGTTTATTGCCTTCCTGTTCTTTGTGATGCGCCAGATGCAGGGCGCCGGAGGCAAAGCCATGGGTTTTGGCAAATCGCGGGCGAAATTGCTGACGGAACGCCAGGGCCGGGTGACCTTTGGCGATGTTGCCGGGATTGATGAGGCCAAGGAAGAATTGGAAGAGATTGTTGAGTATCTCAAGGACCCGATGAAATTCCAGCGGCTTGGCGGCAAGATCCCCAAAGGGGCCTTGCTTATCGGCCCGCCGGGAACGGGGAAAACCCTGCTGGCCCGGGCCATCGCCGGCGAAGCGAACGTTCCCTTTTTCACCATCTCCGGCTCTGATTTTGTTGAAATGTTTGTTGGCGTTGGCGCGAGCCGTGTCCGCGACATGTTCGAGCAGGCCAAGAAAAATGCGCCCTGCATTATCTTTATCGACGAGATCGATGCCGTTGGCCGTTCGCGTGGTGCCGGTCTTGGCGGCGGTAACGATGAACGTGAGCAGACGCTCAACCAGCTTCTGGTCGAGATGGACGGATTCGAGGCCAACGAAGGCATTATCCTGATCGCAGCCACCAACCGGCCGGACGTTCTTGATCCGGCCCTGCTGCGGCCCGGTCGATTCGACCGGCAGGTGACGGTTCCGAACCCTGACATTGTGGGTCGGGAGAAGATCCTGAATGTTCACATCAAAAAGGTCCCGCTGGCGCCCGATGTAAATGTGCGCACCATCGCGCGCGGCACGCCGGGCTTTTCAGGTGCTGACCTTGCCAATCTGGTCAATGAGGCAGCGCTCCTCGCGGCGCGACGCTCAAAGCGCTTTGTCACCGCCAAGGAGTTTGACGACGCCAAGGACAAGGTTCTGATGGGTGCCGAGCGTCGCTCCATGGTCATGACTGAAGATGAAAAAAAGCTGACCGCCTATCACGAGGCTGGCCATGCCATTGTCGGCCTGTCAGTGCCGGGGAGCGACCCGGTTCACAAGGCGACCATCATTCCGCGCGGCCGCGCCCTCGGAATGGTTCAGTATCTACCGGAACGCGACAAGCTGTCATTCTCGCTGCAACAGATGCGGGCCAAGATCGCGACCTCCATGGGGGGCCGGGTTGCCGAAGAGCTGAAATTCGGTGCCGAGCACGTGACCTCCGGCGCGCAGTCAGACATTGAAATGGCCACCAAGATTGCGCGGGCGATGGTGACCCAATTCGGCCTGTCAGAAAAACTCGGGCCCATTGCCTATTCCGAAGATGAAGGCGAGGTCTTCCTCGGACAGTCGATCGCAAGATCAAAAGCGATTTCCACAGACACTGCCAAGCTGATCGAAGATGAAATCAAGCGATTTGTCACCGAGGGCTATGATGAGGCCCGGCGCATTCTCACCGAACGTCACGATGACTGGGAAGCGCTGTCCCAGGCCCTGCTTGAATATGAAACGCTGACGGGCGAGGAAATCCAGAAGCTCCTGAACGGCGAAAAAATCGTCCGGCAAGACCCGACAGACTCCCCTGATAATCAGGCGCCGGGGTCGGTTCCGTCGACTGGCGTGGAAGATCCGGGCCTTGGCGCCCCCGGCGCAGAGCCACAGGGCGCCTGAGCCTCGCTGGGCCTCAATATTGTGGCTGAACAAATTACCTCCCGCCATCTTGTTGCGGGAGGTTTTTTATTGTTTGTCTTCTGATGATCTGTGTCCGGAAACAGGCATGGACCAAATGTCGGTCATCATCAGGGCAGATAGGGGTAAAATGGCTTTAACAACAACACCGCGTATCATGGGTATCGTCAATGTAACCCCTGATTCTTTCTCGGATGGCGGGTGTTTCGTCGATACTGGGGCGGCGATTGCCCATGGCCTTTCCCTGATATCAGACGGCGCTGACATCCTTGACATTGGCGGTGAGTCGACCCGTCCGGGTGCTGAAACCGTGCCGCTTGCGCAGGAGCGTGAGCGGGTCCTGCCGGTGATTGAAGGCCTGAGAACGCAAACCGATATCCCGATTTCAATCGATACCCGGAAACCGGAAATTGCCGCCGATGCGGTCGCGGCCGGTGCCACAATCTGGAACGACGTTTCCGCGCTTGGCTATTCCCCCGACAGCCTGTCGATTGCCGCGCGTCTCGATTGCGAAATCGTTCTTATGCATGCCCAAGGCAGCCCAAAAACCATGCAGGACAATCCGACCTATGATGATGTTGTCGGCGAGG
This sequence comes from uncultured Caulobacterales bacterium, assembly GCA_964432075.1. Classification (GTDB taxonomy): domain Bacteria; phylum Pseudomonadota; class Alphaproteobacteria; order Caulobacterales; family Parvularculaceae; genus CALLPQ01. The sequence continues at coordinate 3,823 of CAYSMJ010000231.1, forward strand.
TCCTGACATGGCTCAATGGGCGAGTGCAGGCCTGCCGTAATGCCGGAATTGCTGAAAGCAGACTGATCCTTGATCCGGGCATCGGTTTTGGCAAAACGCTGGCTCATAACCTCGTTTTGATACGCGGGCTGGACCGGTTCCAGCCAC
>CAYSMJ010000232.1:0-3962 GCA_964432075.1 uncultured Caulobacterales bacterium
TCGCAGATGGATGCCATCGACCCCGGGGCCGGAGACAAAAATTTCCCGGTAGGGCTTTGGCGCCGGCATTTCCGTAATTTGTTCGCTGTCGATCTTGAAGGCGAGGCAGGGGCGCTTGTTGCCGTCCTGCGCCTTCTGATAGTAATTCGTCCGCACAATCGCGGTAAAGAAATTCAGATAGCGGCGCAGAATGCGATCATCATCGAGACTTTCAACGGCATCGAACTGCGCACGGATTGTTTTTTGAAGATCCTTGAGCGTTTTGGCATCGGCCGCCCGGGCAGGATCAAACCTCTCCCGAAAATAATCCATCAGTGCACGGGTGATATCAGCATTGCGGGCAAGGGCCTCCGCAATGTAATCCTGGCTGAGGGTGATGCCGGTCTGAAGGTGGTATTTGGCACCGGCCCGGAAAATCCAGGCTTCCTGCCAGGACAAGCCGGCCCGAAGCACGAGCGTATTGAATGGGTCATCTTCGGCCTGGCCCCGGAATATTGCATCGAGGGCCTGTTCAAAATGCGCCTTGATTGCGTCAAACGCAATCGCATCGCCCCCGGCATTTTCTGTCTTGATGTCGTGGATCCGCAGGTCGTCCCGCACCCCTTTTGGCTTTACCAGGTGGCTGTTTTCGGTCAGAACATGCAGGGAGAAATTTTCCAGGGTCGGGATGAGGTCGGACAGACGGATCGGGCCGCCGCGCCGGTAAAGTTTCAGGCTCAGCGTATGGGCGCGATCCTGATCCAGCCGGTAGGCGCGGATGGCAAAGGGTTCATTGCCCATCCGCTCAAGCATACCGATATCATTCAGGGCATGCTCAGGGATCGTATCATCACGGTAGCCCGCATTAAAGGCATGCTGATATTTTGAAAAAAGGCTGGGCGGCAGGCCGGTGTCATGGCTGGCGCGAAGGCTTTGCAGAAGATCATCGCTCCAGTCCCGGCAGATTGCGCGGATCTGGCTGGTCATTTCCACCATGCCAGGCCCCTGCGGTGCACCCGGATCAAGACCGATTATATAGTGGACCCGTACCAGGGCAGCGTCGCCAAAAAACGGGTAAAATGCCGAAACCCGGCCCTTGAATGTGTCGGCAAGATAATCGCCAATCGCCTCACGCCGGTCGGAGTTGAACTGGTCGCGGGGCACAAACACAAAGGCCGAGATGAACCGGTCAAACCGGTCCCGTCGCATGATCAGCTTACCGCGTGGGCGCTTGTATAGACGCAGGATCTGGATCGCGCTTTCTCGGATCGTATCGATATCGGCCTGAAACAATTCATCACGCGGATATGTTTCCAGAATGTTCAGAAGGGCTTTTTCATTATGGCCGCCCGGGAAAAAGGGCGCGCGGGCGATTACCTGGCGGACTTTTTCGCGAAGCAACGGGATTTCTGATGCCGGACGGTTGTAGGCATCGGAGGTGAACAGGCCGACAAACCTGTCTTCGCCAATTACTTTTCCGTCTGGATCATAAATTTTGACGCCGATATAATCCTGATAGGTTCTCCTGTGTATCAGCGATTTGGAGTTTGCCTTGGCGACGAGAATAGGCTCATCCGAGCGCAGAAAGGCCTCGACTGCGGGAGACAGAGCGCCCATGTCCGAAAAAGTATTGCGCAGGATCCGCCGTTTGGAATTCTTCAGCGTGCCAAGGTCATGCTGCGGATCATGCTCGAAAGTGAAGCCCGCATCAGCTTCACTGACATTGTAACGACGCACCCCAAGAAAAGCGAACCGATCTTCGAGAAGCCAGGTCAGAAACGCAATGATTTCCTGCAGTTCCTCCGCGCTTACCCGGTCAAGGCTGAGATAGCGCAGTCGTACAATTGCCTCGTCGAGACGCTGGCGCATGGCTTGCCAGTCATTGGTTGCAGATTCTATATCATTCAGGACTTCCGTCAGTTCCCGGACAAGTGATTCCCGGTCTGCGTCATCAATCGCGGCGTCGATTTCCGCATAGATCATCGATTCGCGCCGCGGCGTCCCGTTATCATTATGACGGCCCTCCTCATCGCGTGAGGTTGTGATGACCGCGTTGACAAAGAAATGGATTGACTTGCCGGCTTCGGTGATCGCGCCGTTGACAGAGTCGACCAGAAAGGGTTTGTCGTCGGTGATAATTCGGAGAACCATCCGGTTTTTTGCGATGGTTGCAATATCAATTCCCGGCGTGCTGCTGGCCGAAAGGCTGTCTTCCGTATCAAGACAGACGATCGGAACACCAGGCTTGCGTACCAGACCCGCAGCCCAGGCAAGCCGCGCCCGCGCGAGCAATTCCTTCGGGTTGTCCCAAAGCCGGTCATCGCCGGTGGCGAATTTTGCAAACTGTTCGAGAAGATCGTGAAGAGCGGCCAGCGGACCCTTTCCCCCGGACAACACGGGATCGGCTTCATCTTCTGAGAGCGCGATCAAAGCGCGCAAAACTTCTTCATCATGTTCAGTCGGAAACAGGGTCTCAGCCATGACGGACATCCAGCGTTTGATGACGAAAGATTGTAGCCAGATCGACTACAACCGCGTGATCGTGTCCATGGATGTGAACCGGGTCCACGCCTTCGTCAACAAAGCCCGTGCGTTTTTCGTCGCACTTCCTGCAATTTGAACGCAATTGTGCAGGTGCGAGGGTCAGTAAACGCCGTCAGGCGATTTTGCGTATCCGTTCCGGTTTGCTCGGACCACGGATGGAAAGGCGTTCGGGCAGTCTTACGACACTTGCCGATGCCACATGCGTGCGGGGATAGTCTGTGCCGGTTCGCTGCGCGATGTGTCTGGCCATGACGACCAGGAACCCAATGCCGGTGCCAAAGCCGACGACGAGCACTGTTACGAGACCAAGACCAAGGCCCGGAACGGCGAGAATTGGCAGGGCCGCGAGGCCGAGCGAAACCGGGCCGGCAAGGGCAAAAACCGTGTGCAGATGGTGGCGCTGGGCAAAGCCCGCCCAGAGCCCGCTGACAACAAGCCCGCCCCAGAGAACCGGCAAAACCTCACTCACAGCGAGCGTTCGCGTACCGGGCAGGGCGCCTTCGAGGGTCAGGCCCTGCAGGGCAAGAATAGTGACCAGCACAGGCCCGCCGGCCACCACGCAAGCCAGCACCATCACCATGGCATTGTGCTGGCGCCGCCAGCGAAAGGGGTGGCCTGCCTCACGGCCGCCGGTCGTAAAGTCATGGGCCCCCTTGGAGACGATCGCAAAAACAAACAGGACGATCGCCGTGTAAAGGGCGCCGATGACGGTCATCATCGATAGAAGGACAAGCGCCGAAAGCGCGGCCTGAATGAACAGGGCAAGCCCGGCAACGGGCCAGCCACGGGCAATCATCTTGACCAGATGAATATGGCCAGAGCGCGACAGGGTCTCTCGGGCCCCCGCCCTGGTCGTTTCGAAGGTAAAAAACGAACTGGCGCGATCGCGCGGCGCATACGCCACTTCTGCCGACGCGTCCTCAAATGCTGTGTAACAAGCCACCATGACACACTCCTTGAATGAACTGTGCATGAGGCTCGGCTGATTCTGTTAACGAAGCGTTAACCTCGGTAAACGGGATGTTTCATCTGCGGGTCCTTTTCAGGGCCGTACGGGAATTTTGACCGGATCATCAGCCCGGCGATAACGGGTATTGATGGTCATGCCGGCCTGAACAAGCTCGCCGCGCAGGACCAGCGCATCAAGGTGAAAAGCATTAAGCCCGAGCGCGCGCACCACATCCTCGGCGGCATCTTCATTGCGGCTGAGCGCTTTGTAAGCGCGGCCCCGCGCGATATAGCCATCGGCGGAACCAACACCAAGAGCCTCGGCTGCATTGATGGCCTCAACGGTGGCCTGCCAGCGTTCACGAGCCGCTTCAACCCGCCCGCGTAGCAGCAGAAGCGGCCCGCTGGATTGCCCGCCGGGCGGTATCAGCAAAAGGCCCTGTTCCAGAGCACGATCCGCCTCGTCCATGAGCGTGAGCCCAAGCCATATT
>CAYSMJ010000233.1:0-3960 GCA_964432075.1 uncultured Caulobacterales bacterium
GTGAAATCACGTCCGCCGACTATCCTACGCCGGCAAGGCGCCCCGCCTATTCCGTGCTCGATACGGCGCGCATTCAACAGACCTTTGGCATCGCACCCGCCAGCTGGAAAGCCGGTGTCGAGCGCACCGTGAAAACCCTTACCGCTGACAGCACAGCGCACTGAGATAAAGGAAAGTTCGCTCCATGAAAGGTATAATTCTGGCCGGTGGTTCCGGCACCCGCCTCTATCCGATAACACAGGCGACCTGCAAACAATTGCTGCCAGTCTATGACAAGCCGATGATCTACTATCCGCTGTCGGTACTGATGCTTTCAGGTATCCGCGATATACTGATTATCACGACACCGCATGACCAGGAGATCTTCCAGCGGCTTTTGGGAGACGGCCAGAACTGGGGCATCAATCTGTCTTATGCCATCCAGCCAGAGCCCAAAGGGCTCGCGCAAGCCATGATTATCGGCGAGGATTTTATTGGTGGAGATAAATGTGCGCTGATTCTTGGCGACAATATTTTCTATGGCCATGGATTGCCAGACATGCTGCTTAATGCGGCATCCCTTGAGCGGGGTGCGGTTGTTTTTGGCAGCCGGGTGCATGATCCGGAACGTTACGGTGTGGTTGAATTCGACGAGGCTGGCAATGCGCTTTCCATCGAAGAAAAGCCAGCCAGACCAAAATCGAATTACGCAGTGACCGGGCTTTATTTTTACGATGAAACCGTGTGTGATCGTGCCAAAGGTGTAGAACCTTCAGCACGCGGCGAGCTTGAGATTACGACCCTTAACGAAATGTACCTTAATGACGGGCAGATGGCCGTCAAACTACTCGGCCGCGGTTTTGCCTGGCTTGACACAGGAACCTATGACAGCCTGTTGCAGGCAGGTCAGTTCGTCCACACCATGGAAGAACGGCAGGGATTGAAGATCGGTTGTGTCGAAGAAGTCGCGTATCGGATGGGCTTTATCACCGCTGACGATTTGCGAAAGCTGGCCGATCCGCTGTTGAAAAGCGGCTATGGAAAATATCTCCACACCATTGCCGATGAACCCCGTCAGGAACTCTCACGCTAAAGGCTTCTCATGCAAGTTGACGCTCTTGAAATCCCGGATGTTAAGGTGGTCATGCCAAAACGGTTTGGCGATGATCGCGGTTTTTTCTCCGAGACCTATAACAAGAAGAATTTTGACGCCCATGCCATCCCAATGGACTTTGTCCAGGATAATGAGTCTTTTTCAGTGCACAAATATACCGTGCGTGGACTGCATTACCAGGCGCCACCTTATGCACAGGACAAGCTCGTTCGTGTCCTGAAAGGGGCTGTGCTTGACGTGGTGGTTGATGTTCGCACGGGGTCACCGACATTTGGCAAATGGGTCGGTGCTGAGCTTTCGGCTGGAAATGGCAAACAGCTTTTCTGCCCCAAGGGATTTCTCCACGGCTTCATGACCCTGGAGCCCGAGACCCTTGTGGCTTACAAGGTTACGGACTTCTATAACGGCCCGGCTGATGGCAGCGTCTATTTTGCCTCGCCCGAATTGGATATTGACTGGCCCGCGGGTCCTGATGAGGTGGTGTTGTCCGACAAGGACAAAGCAGCCCCCCCGTTCAGGGACTTTGTGAATCCGTTCTGATCGCCCGGGCCTGCGCGAAAAACGGCGCGCTTGCATACTGCCTTTATCCAGCGACCATCAGCCTTGTACCAAGCTGCTCGGATCGGACCCGATCCTTACCGCGTAGAGCGCGTTCACAAAAAGTGTGATCGTCGATGGTTCCCATCCATCGACTGGTTTCAAACACGTGAACCCTGAACAATCTGGCCTTTCGTTAATGGGCCATCAGAACCGGGCAGGGCTGTTCGGTCAGCATTTTCTTGGTAAAGCCTCCGAGGATCATCTGGCGCCAGCGGCTATGGGAGTAGCCGCCCATCACGATCAGCCGATCCGGTGTGTCGGCCATCAATCTGGCGAACTGTTCCTGATCGTTGATCCCGGCCTCATCGGCGATTTCATGGGCCTTGGCGTTGATGCCGTGGCGTTTCAGCACTTCTGCCGCATGGGCCGGCGGGCGGTTGCCGATGGGCAGGGGCCCGACGCTGATAATATCGACTTGCGATGCGGCCGAGAGCAAGGGAAGCGCCGCGTTCATCGCCACACAGGCGGCGCTTCCGCCATCCCAGGCGAGGGTGACCCTAGTGGGAACCGCCTTGAGGGCTTCCGGGACGAGAAGAAGGGGCCGGCCGGTATGGAAGATCAGTTCCTGAATCAACAGGGTCCGGCTGTCGTCGCGCTGGCCCGCTGGATTGGCCATGACGATAAGATCGCTGACGCGGGCATAGGCCGCGCAGATCTCCGGCATATGGCCTTCAATATCGGTAAAGCGGCCCGCAGGGTATGGCCCCTCGCCGGATGGTGACAAGGATACGCCATTGTCGGTGCAGGCTTTTTCGAAATCGGCGCGAATAGCACCCACCATCTCATTCTCCGCCGCCTCGATCTCGGCAAACTGGCTGTCGATATAAGGCGCCGCATAGGGGTGGAACGACCCGGCCGGGAGAATCGGGCGCTGACGCACAACAATGCCTTCAATAAACCCGCCGGCCATTCGCGCCACCGCAAGCGCCGCCGGAAAGCTAATCTCAATATCCTTCTTGTCGACAAAGGGCAGGGTGACTGTCTTGTAGGCCATGGGTCCACTCCTTGGTTTGGCTTATCCTATATCAGCCGCCGGGGCGGCTTCTTGATCAAAGTCAACACAGGGTTACCGCCATGCTTACTTCCCTTCAAGCTTGTGCAGTCGTGTGGTTAATTCGCTAATCTGGGCGCGCAGGGCCTCAGCCGTATCGTCTGGTCCGCTCTGACCCGACGGCGGCGCTTCGCGCGGATAATCCGGCGCTGGCGGCCGCGGCATGCCAAAGCTTGTCATGCCGGGCATGGTGGTGGTGAACATCTTCATCGCCTGTTCATAAAGCGCCATATTTTTGCGGACACTATCCTCAAAAATCTTGTACCCGGGCGAGGAGGTAATGGCGTTATCAATCTGCGTACGGAATGCTTCCTGATTGCGGGCAAACGTATCCATGCTGAGTTCCAGATAGGAGGGCACATAGCCCTGCATGCTGTTGCCGTAAAATTTTATCAGCTGGCGGAGAAACTGGACCGGGAGAAGATGCTCTCCCTTTGTCTCCTGCTCAAAAATGATCTGTGTCAGGACCATCCGGGTGATATCATCGCCGGTCTTTGCGTCGAAAACGACAAACTCATCGCCAGCCTTGACAAGTTGAGAAAGGTAATCGAGCGTGACATAGGAACTTGTCTGGGTATTGTAGAGGCGCCGATTTGCATATTTTTTGATGACAATCGGACCTTCAGTTTTGTTACCGCGTTTACCCGTTGCCTGGCCGGGTTTTTCCGGGGCGGCGGCGTCGGCTTTTTGTTCGCTCATCGGCTTCCTCCGAAACATTTTCTGACGTTATCCGTACCGCACTTTTTGCACCTGCACAACGCAAACGCATACAAACCCGGACTTGACCGGGTGTGCTTGTTCTGGTGGCGCTTTGCTGGCACACACAAGCCGGGCCCGCCTGTGCCTGATTGCGGTGTCCCTGTATGACCAGATCGACAAGCCTGCGCGCATGGTGCGCATTAAGAAAGAAGGAATGAGTCATGACCGATGCCGTGATTGCCAGCGCCGCCCTGGCGCAGCAGCAGGCAGAGCATCGCCCCGGTAAGCTCTGCATCATGTCTGCGCCTATTGATGTATCGATCAACCCGTCACTGGTCAATCAGTATGCCGAGATCATGCCGGACTTCCTGATAAAATTCCGCGAGCTGGAGATTGTACCGCCATGGCGGCCGGGCTTCCTGCGCACAGTGCGGTCCGGCAGTACACAGGTAAGCGGCTTTGAATCCGGGAATATGGGCCGCTTCATGAAGTATTATGCTTCGATCTTCAACTACAT
>CAYSMJ010000234.1:0-3959 GCA_964432075.1 uncultured Caulobacterales bacterium
GGCTTGCCATTGATCGTCTTGTTCGCAAGCCGGTCAGAGATTTGTTGACCGGGGCTTTTTCGGCGCCCTTTGGCGGCGCGCGCGCCAATGGTGGGCTCGTGGCGCCGGGGCGGGCTTTTCTTGTCGGGGAGCGGGGGCCTGAATTGTTCCAACCGAATGGGACTGGCCGGATTGAACCGATGCGGCCTGGCGCTGGCATGATCGTCAATATTTCGTTGCCTGGCGTGCGGGATGCGGAGAGTTTTCGGCGTTCGGAAACACAGATTGCTGCTGGGCTTGCCCGAACGGTCGGCCGCGGACAGCGCAATTTCTAGGGAGCACGCAGATGAGTTTTCATGATGTTCTTTTTCCTCTTGATATTGCTCTCGACGCTGAAGGCGGGCCGGAACGGCGTACCGAAATCATCACGCTTGTTTCCGGCCATGAAGAACGCAACAGCCCCTGGGCGGATGCACGCCGTCGTTATAATGCGGGTTATGGTATCAAATCCCTCAAGGATATTGACCGGCTGCTTGCCTTTTTTGAAGCGAGGCGGGGGCGTCTTTACAGTTTTCGATTCCGGGACCCGTTCGACCATAAGAGTTGTGCTGTCACAAAAAGCCCTGAGGCAAACAATCAGATTATCGGTACCGGCGATGGGGTGCAGACGGATTTTCAACTGGTCAAAAGCTATGGCGATAGCGCCGGTGTCACCCAACGGTTGATTACCCGGCCTGTTTCCGGCACCATCACCATTGCCGTTGATGGTCAGCCGGTCTCTCAGCCCGATATTATATCAGTTGATTTTGAAACCGGGCTTATTCAGTTTACCGCGCCACCGCCACCCGACGTCATGATTTCAGCCGGTTTTGTTTTTGACACGCCGGTTCGTTTTGACACCGATCAGTTACAGATATCGCTTGCCGCTTTTGAGGCCGGGACGATCCCCAATATTCCACTGATCGAGGTGTTGGACTGATGCTGGCTTTACCGGAGAGTTTCCAAACGCATCTGGCGTCCGGCGCAACCACACTGGCAACGGCGTGGCGCCTCTTGCGCAAGGATGGCCTTGTCCTTGGATTTACGGACCATGATCGCCCGATTGTCTTTCAGGGAACGGAATTTCAGCCTCGAACCGGGCTGACCGGCCGCGCCCGGTCGGCCAGTGCTGATCTGAGTGTCGACAATACGGAAATTGCAGGGATTCTGGATAGTAATTCTATTTCGAGCCGTGATATCCGGGCAGGCCGGTTCGACGGCGCAAAAGTCGAGTTATGGCGGGTCAACTGGCAACAACCCGACAGCCATGTGTTGGTGTCATCAGGCTTTCTCGGGGAGATCACCCAGACAGAATCGGGGTTTTCAGCGGAATTGCGCGGGCTGTCACACCAGCTTGAACAGACAGTAGGCAGACTTTATCAGCGGAGCTGTGATGCAATTGTAGGCGATGGGCGTTGTAAAATTGATCTGGGTCAGCCAGCTTTTCAGGCGCAAGGAACGATTGTCTCGGTCGTTGATCGTCACCAGTTTGTTGCAGACGGACTTTCCAGCTTTGACGATGACTGGTTCGCCCATGGCGAATTGATCTGGCTCTCCGGCGATAATCAGGGGGTTTCGGGTTTTGTCAAAACCCATGGGCAAGCTGATGCGGGTGCAAGCCTGAGCCTGTGGCAACCTGCACCGCTTGATCTGTCTGTCGGAGACCAATTTCGGATCAGTGCCGGCTGCGATCGACGCTTTGAAACCTGTACGGAAAAATTTGATAATGTGATCAATTTTCGGGGATTTCACCTGATGCCGGGGAATGATTTCGTTATTCAGATTCCGCGTCGGGATGAAAATAATGATGGAGGGCGCCGATGAGCGTTGAAGCACCGCCGCCTTTACCCGGTGACTTTGATATTTCCGCCGACCAGGTGGTAAAGCTGGCACGCGATTGGCTGGGCACGCATTATTGCCACCAGGCCAGCACAAAAAGTGTCGGAACGGACTGCCTTGGGTTGATTCGCGGTGTCTATCGTTCGCTTTATGGGCGTGAGCCAGCCGACCCGCCGCCCTATACACCTGACTGGAATGAACGGCATTGGCAGGGCCAGCGCTGGAGTGCGCTTCGCCATGGAGATCCGCTGCTTGAGGCGGCCCGTGCCCATCTTGTTCTGCGCGCGGAAGGGCGCCCGGAAATTGGCGATGTCCTGATTTTTCGTGTCAACCGGCATGGGCCTGCCAAACATTGCGGGATTCTTTCCGAACCGGAACGGTTCGTACACGCCCATGCGGGCCAGTGTGTGGCTGAAGCGCCGCTGAACCGCTGGTGGTATTCACGATTGGCGGGTGTTTTTTCGTTTCCTGGAGTAATTTGATGGCACAGCTTGTCCTGACAGCCGCTTCCAATGCGGCAGCGCGGATCGGACCGGCGCTCGCCCGTACGGCTGCATCGTCAATTGCGAATTTTGCAGCAAATTCCGTCTCGACCCTAATTTTTGGGCCAAAAAAGCGCCGTGTGGAGGGTCCGAGGCTGGAGAGCTTTCAGGTCCAGGCGAGTACAGAAGGCGCGCCGATTTTGCGTGTGTTTGGCCGCGCCCGTGTCGCAGGCCAGGTGATCTGGGCATCAAATTTCCGCGAAACGATCAGCGAGACGGTCGAGGGCGGCAAGGGCGCCCCGACAAACCAGACGACAAGCGTTTCCTATCTCTATTCGATTTCCCTTGCCATCGGGTTGTGTGAAGGCGAGATCAGCGGGGTTGGTCGCATCTGGGCTGACGGAAAACCGTTCTCGCTTGAGGGTATTAACGCCCGCGTCTTCCATGGTACTGAAGATCAGCCAGCCGACGGGTTGATTGCGCTTCTGGAAGGGGAGGCGCGGGCACCGGCGTTTCGCGGGCTGGCCTATATTGTTTTTGAAGATCTTCCGCTTACAGATTTTGGCAATCGGATCCCGCAATTCTCCTTTGAGGTTGAGCGCCCACTGACAGGCGACAGCGGGGCGCTCGAAAGTCTCGCCGACGCGATGAACCTGATCCCGTCTTCCGGCGAATTTGTCTATGGAACAACACCGGTGATGCGCGTTTTGGCGCCAGGCTATGTGGAACCGGAGAATGTCAATAACCTTCGCGGTACGACCGATTTTGTGGCGTCGCTGGATCAGATGCAACAATCTTTGCCCCATGTCGGGCATGTGGCGCTTTTTGTGGCATGGTTTGGAACGGACATAACCGCGCAAACCTGCCGTCTTGTTCCCGGTGTTGAAAATCGTGAAAAACAGACAGAGCCCTATTCCTGGGCGGTATCAGGCGAAACGCGCGAGACGGCTCATCTGATCAGCCGGATTGAAGGAGCACCCGCCTATGGCGGCACGCCTGCCGATGGCTGTATAATCGAGGCCCTCAGGGAACTGAAAGACCGGGGTCTGAAAACCCTTTTCCATCCCTTTATTTTGATGGATAGTCCTGGCTTTCCCTGGCGCGGCCGGATTGATGCGGCAGGTGCCGAGGGAACCATGGCTGCAAGGGATGCGGTTCTGGCATTTTTCGGCACCGCAAAGCCAGCAGATTTTACAATTACGCCGGAGGGCGTTGGCTTTGCCGGAACGGAACAGTCTTTTCGGCGGTTTATTCTGCACTACGCCCATCTTTGCAAGCTGGCGCTTGGTAATGATCTTTCCACGTTGGACGGGTTTATTCTGGGTTCGGAACTGCGAGGACTGACAACCATTCGCGATGAAACCGGTGCCTATCCGGCCGTGGTGGCCCTGACGGACCTGGCGGCGGATGTGCGGGCTGTTCTGGGCCCCATGGTACCCCTTTCCTATGGTGCAGACTGGAGTGAATATTCCGGACACCAACCAGACGATGACAGCGGTGACCGGATTTTCCATCTTGATCCGTTCTGGGCAGATCAGAATATCGATTTTGTGGGTATCGACAATTACATGCCGCTGTCGGACTGGCGGCCGGGACGCGGCCATCTCGACGCGCAAACCC
>CAYSMJ010000235.1:0-3127 GCA_964432075.1 uncultured Caulobacterales bacterium
GGGCGGGACGGCAAATTCTCTGCGGGCGCTGGCTTTGACCGGCCCGGCGGTTTCGCAGGGCTGTGTCGCCGACCGCACCGTGCGCTTCGGCCGGGTCACCGGTCGCCCTGTCATCATGTCAGCGCTGGTGAAACCGATCCACAAGGATCATGTGCGGAACCGTTAGCGCAGCAAGACCAATAAAGATGATACCGATACCCTGCTCTGTCACGGCAATGGTTTCCGCACCGTAGCCCTGTCGTAGCGCCAAAAGGGCCGCCGCAGTCACAAACGCCGAAAGCGTCATGGCCACAATCAGCGCTCTGCGGCCATCGGTCAGGGTGTTCATCGTCGTCATCAGATGGCGCACCGAGTGCAGTGCACAGAAATAGACGGCGAAATATATCAGCGGTGGAAGCGCGAGGGCGACGGTCCAGAGGATTGTTTGCTCCACAATAGCCGACCCTCGTCCGCGTTGCGTGGTCAGGACCGAGACAATCAACATCCCCAGGGCAACAGCACCCGCAAATGCACCGGCTTCGGCAGCCATGGCGGCTCCCCTCGCCGGTGAGAGGACGGCAAAGATAGTCTCAACCTCGCCCTGGTGCACCAATGCGGGTGCGCCGATGGTTGCCAGCCCCCCGGACCAGCGTAAAATCAACGGCTCACTGGCCCAGTCGTCGGAGAAATGCACAACGGAACAGCAGAGGAAGGCAAGCAGCGCGATGGCCGGCGCCATCGACCAAACCGCAATGACACCGCCAGACAAACCTAAATATCCGAGCACGAACAGAAATTTCTTGCGGGCGTTCCCAAGCGGCAGGAGCATTTCCGCAATGCGCAGATCAAGGGCGCCGTGGGGTAACCCGAGGATTGCGACGAGCGGGGCAAGAATTGCGACCTGCATCGACAGGTCGGGCCGGGAAAAGGCAAAGAGGATGGCGACCCCCAGGCCAACGCCAGCAAACACGTACATTTGCCATTTTACGGTGCTCATTATCGCGCCATCGCAGCGCATGGTTTGCGCTCTTTTACCTGGCACGGCGTTACTAAATGACGCGCGACGCGCCAAATCTGTCCCAAACCGAAAGGGTTGGGCCGGATGATCAGCGTCACGGCATTATAATTCGGGGATTTCATCGGAAGGTCGCCGCAAACATAAAGGGAAAATCGGTCGCCCACGAACACTGTGGGCGACCGAGGCCGATTTATTCAGCGGGTTGTGCCTGAGCCACAACACCATCATTGCTGGCAGCGCTTTTGCGCATTGCGATCATGAAAATCAGTACGCCGAAGACCGCTTTTGCGACAATGTCCGCAACCGTATAGCCCACTTCAATGATCGTGGTGGCGACCGCCCCTTCGATCCCGACAGCGCCGGCAAAGAAGACGACCGGGTAGAACGCCCAGCTGCCGATTACGAGATAACGGGCAACACTGACAAGCCCTCTTGCATCTTCCGGCTGGCTGTTGATCGACTTCGACAGACCGGCAAAGAGTTCATATACGATCCAGAGGAATGGGATCATCGAGGCGATACCCCAGAACCAGCGCGCGCCAGTCGTTGTCGCAATTTCACCCGGATAGCCGAGAGCGATCATAAGGGCGGCAAGCAATCCAAGCCGGGTCGCCCGGGATAAGGTCTCAGACCGGCTGAGGCCCATGACCAGGATCAACTCGACCAGCAAGAGCGGCACGGTCAGCAACCAGTCGACATAGCGATAGGCCTGGTTGAACGCATAGCCCGTGGTGACGATCGCGCCATTGGCTACGTCAAAGGCTGAATTCCAGCTCTCGAAGATCCGGAAATAGTGGTACGCCGCGATAAACGTAACAAGACCGGTAATGGTCATCGCCGTCTTGTATTGCGGCGCGACCTGACTGCGACCAAACCAGAAGAAAAGTGTGGACGCCGCGAGGGTTGCAAACGCAAACGAAAACGCATTGTAGATTAGGTCATACTGTCCCAGTGACAGATTTTCCATCAGTAACTCCTATTGTGTATGCTGCTGTGCCTATTGCGTGACAAAAGTAATTACGCGCGCGAGGTCAGAAAGCGTCTGCGTCAGACTATCGCGACGACCATCCAGATCACGTCAATCATCGGCCCTCCCCGGGGCCCTCCCCTGGGGCCTCCCCGGTCAACACCTGCGGCATTTTGGTTTAGCCTTATACAGACATAACGGATACGGATTTCATGACGCCGAAATTGACCGCATTTTTCGCGGGCACGCCGGTAAGGTTAACCCTGCGCGCTTCGATCAAGCCGCGTCGCGCCCTCGCCTGCACTGATCAGCCGCCTTGATCATGACAGGTATCCGGCGCAGCACCTCGTGCAGCGTCGAAGAAACGACGCCAGGGTAATCACCCTTGGGAAAGGCGTGAAACCACCGCGTACAAATAGCTTGTCGAAAATAATCGCCAGCGCCGAGATCGGCAATCAGCGGGACGATCTCATCACCGGGATTGGTCAGGATCATGGCCGCGGCCAGCGCTGTGCCGCTTCTGCCTGCGTCTTCGCCCGCACCCTCCACCTGTAACATCTGAGAGGCACGGGAGATCATCGTCGCGCGTGATCAAGGGGAACGCGAAGATATTATTGGTTAAGGTGTAGCCGCATTGTGTGTATTTGTTATTTACTGCATAAATTCTTTACACTGAATAATTATATGAAGATTTCAAGAGGCATTATAACCCCTCGATCGTGAATTCGGGCGCACCTTGCCAGACCAACTTCCAGCTCGCGCCCGGGCGGACATTCTGGATGATCCCGGGACCGAAGGCGACGAAGCACCGCCCGCCCGAATTACGGACAGAGGGATAGATCAGCCCGCAATGCCCTTCTGCCCTCAGGTCTGCTGCAAGGCGCTGCCCGGCAGGGTAGCCGCGCTCAGGGACCGGATCGAGCGCCGGATGCGCTTCCCCCTGCAGATCGGGGAAATCCCCGATGAAATCGGCGAGCCGTTCCACGTAGCGCGCCTCGTCCTCGTAGCGGCCGATGAAACCCAGTTCGCGGGTCCGGTGAAACCCCACCTCCTGTGCGCTCGTCAGCATGTCCCATGCGCAGTACCAAGCACCGCGGTCACCGGTGTTGAACCGGTTGCCAGTAGATCGCGTGTAGGTGAAGGCCGCGTTGATATGGCTCTGC
>CAYSMJ010000235.1:3137-3930 GCA_964432075.1 uncultured Caulobacterales bacterium
TGCCGAATTCGGCAGCGCGGGCGCTCCGACCATCATCCTCCTGTCTTGGCTGGGCGCGCTGGTCGTGGGCGGGACCGCGTGGGCGCGGGTTTCGGGCTGGTCCGAGGTCAACGCCATGTCCGACCCGCATCCGCACAGGTCTTTCGACGAACACTGAACGCCCTGTGAAGCTTGCGCCGGTGCGTGCCGTCCGCGACGTCGTCAGTGTGCGCCGCAACAGATTGCTGCAACAGGTCTCGATCCTCGCCGTCACCGTAGCGTTGCGGCTGGGCAGGACCGGCTAAGCAAAGCCAGATCACTGAGACCCAAGTCATGGCGCATGGCCCCGGTCGCGCATGCACTTGGGTCGCCGGCAAACCGAACATCACGGCAGACAAACACAGACACGGCGAGAGGGGGCAATCCCGGAGTAGCGAAGCACGTCCCGGACATGCACCGATCCGCCTGCACGCCAAAACCTGTCTTTGCACGACGCCTGCTGCCGGAGCCTTGCGCGGTCCAGAGGTAGCCTGTCATCCCCTCTTCCATGGCATGACGCCACGCGTCCCTTGCGGGCCTCTCAGCGGCTGATCTGACCGGGATCGGCTGACGCCTCGACCGCCTTGAACGCAACAGCGCGTCCGGACTTTCTTCCCCTGGCGCCCCCGAAAAGATGCGGGTCCGCCATTCCTCGCGCGGCAAGAAAGACCGGCCTTGCCGTCCTCCGCTGGCGCTGCGGGCCACAGGGGCTGCGTCGGCGGATCGCACCGGTCCTGACGATCGCCATCGAGGTCGCGAAGGGCGCGGGCTCGAA
>CAYSMJ010000236.1:0-3913 GCA_964432075.1 uncultured Caulobacterales bacterium
TGGCCACCGTGCCCCCGGAGGCGCCGCCACGCATCGCCAGAACCCGACCCTTCACCTCGCCGGCAGCCATGCCATGACGTTCCCTGAACAGTTTCTGTACATAGTAGACCCCAAGATCAAACGGGATTGAGTCAAAACCACATGAATGGACAATCCGGGCCCCAGTGCTCTCAGCCTGATCATGGTAGGCATCAATCATCTGACGCATCCAGGACGGTTCGCCGGACAGATCAACATAGTCTGTACCAGCGCCGGCGCAGGCGGCCACAAGGGCACTGCCATATTTCTGATAAGGGCCGACCGTGGTCAAAACCACCTTCGTGCGACGCACGATCGATGCCAGCACGGCATCATCGTTTGCGTCTGCCGTAACGCAGGGAACGGTCTGCGCGTCTATTGCGTCGGCAACCTGTTTCAATTTAACCTTATTCCGCCCACCAATCGCCCATCGTAGCCCACTCTTTTCGGCTTTGGTCTTTGTGCCATATTGGGTTGCAATATATTCCGCCACAAGACGTCCAGTAAAACCGGATGCACCCCAGACGAGGACATCGAACTCTCTTTCCGGTCCCGCGCTGTTTTCAGTCATCTGCCCCGTTCCCATTAAAGGCCAAAGAATGAAGATAAATCATCCATTAAAGTGCGGCATCGTGATCGTGGCTTCGGTTGGTCCATTCAAATCACACCGCGGTTGCGCAAGTCGGCAATGGATTGCCCGGTATATCCCAACTCTTCAAGAATATCGTCTGTATGCACGCCCAATCCTGGCGGGCCGGTTTCGACGCCGGTTTCGAGCCCGGAAAAACGGATGGGCAGGTCAGCAACAGGCGCTGCGCGCGGTAAACCTTCGAAGGCAATTTGTTTGAAAAAAGCCATTTCTATCGTCTGCGGATGATCGAGAGCTTCCTGCATGGTCAGGACCGGCCCGGCGGGCACGCCAGCCGCATCCAGTTTACTCAGCGCTTCCTCGCGGGTGCGTTTTGCGCACCAGATGGCCATGATGTCACAAAGCACATCGCGGTGGTCGCCGCGGGCCTGGTCTCCCTGAAAGCGTGGATCATCAGTAAGTTCAGTCTGGCCCACAAGAGCAGCCCATCGTTTGAACAGGCCGTCACCCACTGTGTGAACCAGAATATGCCCGTCTTTCACGGCAAAAACATCGGAAGGCGCCGATGTCTGGACGCGGTTTCCCGTACCCTGACGGTTCAGTTGCGTCACGGCCTGTTCAGCGAGGTGTGAATTCATCGACGCAAGCGCGGTGCCGAGGAGGGTCGTCTCCACATGCTGGCCCAAGCCGGTCCTGTCGCGTGCCATCAGGGCGGCCAGGGTGCCCATTGCCGAGAAGACGGCTGTGGAAAAATCCACATAGGGCGCACCGGCCTTGACCGGGTGCTCCGGCGTTCCGGTAAGCTGCATTGCGCCCGACATGGCCTGCGCAACCCCATCGAAGCCACCTTTGTCTTTATCGGGCCCTCGGGTGCCAAAACTGGTCTGGGTCACGAGGATCGTTCGAGGGTTCTGCTCGACGACGTGCTCCCAATCAAGGCCAAGCCTTTCAAGGGTTTTCGGTGGCAGATTGGCGACAATAACGTCCATCCGGCTTGCAAGCCTGTGAAGGATCTCTTTTCCCTCCGGCTGGCGCAAATCAAGCGCGACCGATTTCTTGCCGCACCCTGTCTGCATGAACAGGCCGCCCTCGCCGGGACAGCCATCGGGATGGTCGAAAAGTGGTGCTATATAGCGGTCCTCCCCACCTTCACGGCGTTCAACCCGGATCACCTCGGCCCCCAGATACCCCAGAAGGGTCGCACAATAAGGGCCGGCCACATAGCGGCCCACATCGAGGACCCGAACTCCATCAAGCAGTTTCATGGTATTCCCTGCGGCAGTTGCGTCTCTTGAAAAAAAACAGGCATGATTGTTTTTTATGTTGCAATGGTAAGGCGTGCCGATAGGCTCGGCAAGCGAACAGAAGGAGCCGAAGGCCATGGATTTCAGGCTGACCGAAGATCAGGTGCAGTTGCGCGAGACGGCGCGGCAGTTCGCCCGAAACGAACTTCCGGTGGTCGCGCGCGATTGCGAAGCGCAGGCGAGGCCTCCCGAGAAAGCACTCGTTCAACAATACGCCGAAATGGGCTTTCTTGGAATGAACATCCCTGAAGCCTATGGCGGATTGGGGCTTTCCAATCTTGAGGCGCTGCTCGTGCTTGAGGAATTTGCCAAGATATCGTCTGCTGTTGCCTTCCCGATATTTGAGTCCTGCGTTGGGCCGGTAAAAGCCATTGAACATTTTGGCAGCGATACCCTGAAGAAACGGGTCATTCCGTCGGTGTGCCGGGGGGAAACTGTTGTCGCTATTGCCATGTCCGAGCCTGATGCAGGGTCGGCCTTGACTGACCTTAAGACAAAAGCTGTTCAGAACGGCGATGCGGTAACCATCAATGGCATGAAACGCTGGTGTTCGGGCGGTGGCCATGCGGATGGGTATGTCGTCTGGTGTCGGATGTCCGATGATCCGGGCGCACGTGGTATTGGCGCGGTCTATGTTGAAAAGGGGACCGAGGGTTTTTCATTCGGCCCGCAGGAACAACTGATGGGGTTTCGCGGTGTTCCGTCTGCCGACCTGTTTTTTGACGATGTTACCGTCCCTGCTGAGAATATTATTGTACCAGCCGGTGGCTTCAAGAAGCTGATGGAAGCCTTTGATCTGGAACGCTGCGGAAATGCAACCATGGCGCTGGGGCAGGCCTCGGGCGCGCTGGAAGACGTGATCGACTATGTGCAGGAACGAAAGCAATTCGGAAAACCCATCGTCGATTTCCAGGCGGTGCAGCTGCGACTTGCGGAAATGCAGATGAAGGTTGAGGCCGCGCGTCTTCTGATCCACCGTGTTGCCTGTAATGCTGAGCAAGGCCTTCCCTCAATCCTCGATTCATCCGTGGCAAAATGTTATGCCAATGAAATCGCGCGTGATGTGACGGGTTCGGCCCTGCAGCTCATGGGCGCTTATGGCTATTCAAAGGATTTCGGCATGGAACGTCGTATGCGCGATGCCTGGGGCTGGGGGATTGCTGGCGGCGCAATCGACATTCAGAAAATCAATATTGCGTCGGCAATGGTTGGTCGTCGCTTTGACCAGCGCAAGTAAATGTCGGTCATCTCTAAAATAATTTTGCAGAAGGTGTAGCCGTTATCTTTGTTTGCGATCGGCTTTAGGCGCGCCGAATGAGGTTGATACTCCGGCAGGAGAACACCTCCTCGTTATGCTGATTGATAAGTCGATACAGATATACAGCGATACCGCGTTCAGGGTCTGACCCGGACACGCGCAGTTCAAGAATTTCAGAGGTCGCGTAAATCTGATCGCCGGCTTTGAGTGCCTGGGGCCAGCGGACCTCTTCCCAGGCCACACCGCAGATAAAGTCTGTGTCGCTATTGATTGTGTGATCAAGCTGGCGCCAGAGCGCGGCTGTATAGATGCCACTGGCGATAACCTCGCCAAAACCCGATCCGGTTGCCTGTTCAGGGTCCGCATGGAACCATTGCGGATCATATTTTTTTGCAAACTCAACCATGGCATCACGCTCCACCACCATGGGCGCAGATTGGCGAAAATCACCGACTGCAAGATCGTTAAATTTAAGTGGCGGTCTGTCTGTCATTGCGTGCCTTAGACCGGGTCTTTGTCGGCTGGCGCGAATACCATCAGAAGATTGCCTGGCATGTGAAAATAAAGGCCATAGCCTGAATTTGCCACAACATGTCTATTTGCGATGGCAACACCCGGGCCGCTCATGGAGCCCCCGGCACCGGTCTGTCCGGTGATCGTCTGATGTGGTTGTGTTGTGTCGTAAGACCACAGAATATCGCCGGTCTGAGCGTCATAGGCGCGCAATTGTCCATCCAGATGACC
>CAYSMJ010000237.1:0-3908 GCA_964432075.1 uncultured Caulobacterales bacterium
GCGCTTTTCGATCCCCGGCGTGGAAGCCGCAGAGCCCCGAGCCGGCCGGTTCCGGCGCGACAGGCGCCCTGGCGGCCAGCGCCGGGGTGGCCCACCGCCCGGGGTACGGCGCGGCCGGCGCTCTTGACGCCGCGGACATTTCCAGCCTAAGCCCGGCGGTCTTTGATGGCGGGCCCACGGGCCGGGCCATTTGCCCTGTTTTATTTCGAGGATGCCATGGCCAAGCCAACCGTTGTCAAGATCAAGCTGGTGAGCACGGCGGACACCGGCTATTATTATGTCACCAAGAAGAATCCGCGCACCAAGACTGAGAAACTGTCTTTCCGCAAGTACGACCCGGTGGTGCGCAAGCACGTCGAGTTCAAGGAAGCGAAAATTAAGTAGGCCGGAGGCGGCTGGCGTCAACGCCGAACGGCGTTGGCCGCCAGACTCGCCGCAGGCCCGGCCAGCGGGTCGGCGAAGCCGAACCCGACTGACGAGCGGGCTTTGCCCGCAACCCTTCTTTCCTGTTCTTGGGCGGACTCGGCGGCTTTGCCGCCGGCCGTGGTGCGAGGCATTGCTGTTGAGGCTTGAGGGCTATCTCGCCGCCATGATGCGCTCGAGGCCATCCCATGTGGTTCTTTTTGGTGGGCGGCGCCGGGGGTCTTCGAGACCCAGTTCTTCTAGCGTGCGGAACCAGCGGCCGCTGTTGCAGGGATCGCAGGTGATGATGACGTTGGACACGCTGTTGTCGCCTCCCCTGCTGTGCGGCAGGACGTGATCGAAGTTGAGAGTCATGCATTGGAAAGCCGCATGCTGAGTCAGGTTGGTTTCTCCCCAAGGCACACTGTCCGGATAGAATGCTATGAACCGCTTTCGGACCTCCTTGCGGATGACCGGGATGCTGCAAAAAGAGCAGTTGTAGCCGTAGTAGTTGATGATCGCCGCCTGCTGAGCGGCATTTGGCATCCGGACTCGTAGTCGCTCCGCCCTCGGTATTCGTCGCGGCGCATCGGGGACAACTCGGATGCGGTGGTACATGTGCTGGTCGGGATTGTCCTTTCGGGAACCCCATAGGGATTCGGTCCAGGCGCGGACTTCGGGCATGTTGGCTGCTTGCAGAAGATCGGCGGCCTTTTCGACCGCGCCGGCCAAGTGCGCGTCTGTTGCCTGTTCGAGCAGTGCCGCAGCTTCGAAGATTTCGGGGATCGGTTCCCGCATGCATTTTCGGGGCGCCCAAAATTCCTGGGATGGTTCAGGCTGCGGCATCAGGCGGCTGGCGTGCCGTCGCTTGCGATCAGTCGTTCTCCCGCTTCGGTGAGGATGAATACGGCGTCTTTGCCGATGTGGTCGAAGCGGAGGTAGCCGTCTCGGGTGAGGCGGCTGATCACGGAGCGGTCCATCCAGAGGCGTTTTCGATCAAGGAGGATGCCGGTGGCGTAGAGTGGCATGCCGACGGCGATGCGGATATAGGCGCGCAGGTAGGCGATGTTGCGTTTGGTTTCGGAGCTTTCGTTGGGCGGGGTGTTGGCGTGCCACCAGTGTTCGTTGGCGGCATCGGGGCGGGGATCATCTTCGAAGGTGAAGGTGGGCTCGACCGGCCATCCAACTACGGCCAATTCCTCGGCCAGGATTGCGCGCGCTTCGGTGGTGCGGAGACGGCGGTTGGGCATAGGCCGAAGGTGGCCGAGATTTGCGCGAAGCGCAAACTCGTGCACGCGGTAGCACTGCCGGCGTCAGTGCGAATTAAGTATACTGTCCCCGGACTTTCTCCTGTCCCCGGACTTTCTCGCTCTGTCCCCGGACTTTCTGTCCCCGGACTTTTTCGGGATCCCCGAAGCCGGCGCGCAAATTACATGCACACTTGTCAATCGCCCCAGTTACATGCAGTTTCATGAACATGACCGTCGATGATCAGCTTAGCAACGCCCTCCAATTACTACCGAAAATCGCGACAGAGGACGTCGTCCCGTTTGATACATTGCCTGCGCTATTGGCGGCGAAGTACGAGATTCGGAGCTTTCGAAATGCAACGTCACTCTTGCTATCAGCATGGCCACAGGAGGCAGCTGAACTCTTTCAAGCCTTGGGCAACTTCGAAATTTCTGTCGAAGATATCTTGAAGAAGGGCGGGAACAAAAGTGAGGTAGCTAAAAAATTGGAAAGTACTTTACATCGATTAGGTTGGAATGAGACTCGAATTTCCGGTGATTTAATAGTCAGAAAACGCTCAAAGTATTTGAATGTTGGCAAGCGCTCTCCAAAATTTATTCCCAATTACCATACATCGATACTAAAAAACTTTCTTGATGGCCATCAGATAGATTTTGTTAAGGGTAGAGTGGCGTTCGATTTGGAATGGAATAGCAAAGATCAGACCTTTGATAGGGATCTATATGCGATGAGGGCATTCTATGAATGTGGTGTAATTGATGTTGGGATCATATTGACACGCTCAACGACGCTGTCGACAATGCTTGCCGAGATTGCCAGTAGAGTGGACTCGGTAAAATCGTTTAAAGAAAAATATGGAGCCAGTACGACATGGATGGGGAAACTTGACTATAGAATTAATGCGGGACGTGCAGGCGGTTGCCCGATCCTAGCGCTTGGCTTCAAAGAATCCGTGTTCTTCGACCTAGTGGCATGGAAAAAGCGGAACCCAATTGTCCAAAGAGTGTCTCCTGAATCTTTAACTGAGATTGACAGCGATCAAGAAGATTAAAGTTACTCTGCGGCGAGGGCGCTGTTGTAGACATAGGTATCCTATGTTGGTGCATATGCCTCATCGGCTTGATTGCCCCATACTGTCCATCCTACGCGGACGCCTCTCGAGAACATTTCGAGCCGAGGCCCCCACGAGCACTGCTCAATAAGCTCATACTGCTCATCGGGCTTCCGGCTGTGTTCCCGCTTGCGGGTCTGAAGCATGTTGACCTGTGAACGGCCCGGCGGAAGTGTTCGGACGTCCTTCCCCCGCACACCAAACAGTAGCAGCTCGGTCACGTTCCGGAAGTAGAAGCCAACCCCGCGACCATCAGAGCCGCCATCCTTCCGGATTTTGTGCCAAACGATGTTCGACACGTAGCGGAAGCCCCAAGCGTCCATGACATGCAAGCCTTCGGGCAACAGGGCGTTGGGCACCCAGAGATAAATGTGGCTGCGCCGGTCGGCGACCTGTGCGACCGGCAGCGCCTTGATCTCGTCGAGCGTCATCGTGCCGTAGCGGTTTAGGCGCTTGTGTTCGGGCGCAACCTTGCCGGTTCGGTTCTGGAACTGCCACGGAGGATCGGCGAGGATCGTTCCAAACCGCTGCCCCTTTGCGCAGGCGAGCAGGTCGGCGCCAGCGTCGGAAACAGTGTTCAGCACGAAGTTCGCCTTCCTGAAAAAAGCACAGCCTATTCAGCCGCGCCTACGGAACCCAGCAGATCTGCCTCGAGAATGGCATCATTCGCCGCCACCACCACCTTCGCGCTTTGCCGACGGTCGAAATTCTCCCACACCTCGTTCCAGTTCCCCTTCGTCGCCGCCTTCGAATATTCCGTCGCCCGCGTTTCGAAGAAGTTGGCATGCTCCACCCCGTTCAGGATGGCAGCGAGCCAGGGCAGGGGATTCTCCTCGATCAGATAGATCGGTTGCAGGCCGAGTTGTTTCAGGCGCCAGTCGGCGATGAAGCGGATGTAGCGCTTGATGTCCTTGGCGGTCATGCCCGGCACCGGGCCCATTTCGAACGCCAGGTCGATGAAGGCGTCTTCCAGCCGGACGGTTTTCTGGCACATGTCCGTGATGTCGTCCTTCACCGCGCGGGTGAGGCACTGGCGTTCGGCGCAGAAGGCGTGGAACAGCTTGGTGATGCCTTCGCAGTGGAGGGATTCGTCCCGGACGGACCAGGAGACGATCTGGCCCATGCCCTTCATCTTGTTGAAGCG
>CAYSMJ010000238.1:0-2069 GCA_964432075.1 uncultured Caulobacterales bacterium
GCGCTTGTCATGTATGATCGGGTTCTGACACTGGGCCAGTACCCGCCAAGGCCGCTGTCGAGCCTCTTCCCGCAAAATCGCGATCAAACGAAAAACGCCGGCCCATTAGGCCGGCGTCGGTAGGATGGAAATCACATCCCGGCGCGTTTAGCGCTTCTTACGGGTAACCCGTTTCTTGGTGGCCTTCTTTTTGGTCGCTTTTTTCTTGGTCACTGCCTTTTTCTTGGTCGTTGCCTTTTTCTTGGTCGCGACCTTTTTCTCGGCGGCTTTTTTCTTCGTTGCACGCTTCTTCGGCGCTGCAGCGGCAGCTTCCATTTCGTCAAGCGCGTTTGCATAGGTCTCCAGCGCTTTCATGAAGCCGGACTGCTGGCTTTTCGGCAGAACATTGAGCGCTTCGGTTTCGGCTTTCTGCACTTTTGGCATTGCCGATTGCAGCATGCGCTTGCCAGCCGCTGTAATGGAGACCGAATTTGCCCGGGCATCAGCTTTCGTGCGCTGACGTGACAGAAGCCCTTTCTTGATCATACGGGCAATCATGTCTGCGAGGGTTGAGCGGTCAATGCCCGTATGCCGGACAAGATCGGTCTGGCTCAGCCCTTCATTCTGGGCAACAGTGTGCAGGACTTCAAACTGCCGTGGTGTCGGGCCGCCCGAGCCCACTTCTTTGGAATACAGGTCGTGGGAATATTGCTGCGCGCGGCGCAGAAGGTGCCCGGGTGATTTTTTCAAGTCAAAGCTGGCCATGTTTTCATTCTCCGTAGATAGCCGGTTTTTTTGCGAAGGATCGCATTCGCCGTCGTCGGAAACTCAGTCTTCGCCTGATTGCCTACACTGAAAGTCCGTATGATGGGTACGACAGCAAATTCAGCCCTTATCGTTACTCGGACGGTTTGTCAAAAGCCCTCCGACCGAGGACAAAGGTAAGCGGGAATATGTTTAATAATTGTTTGCGTATGGTCCGGAGACCCCTGAAAAATCAAATTCAGGCCAAATTAGACCGCATAAAGCCCTTCGCTGTGCCGAATTTCCGTTCACACCGGTGTGATTCGCCAGAATTTCAGTCCGGTTCCCGGCAGCCACAAAAGAGCAAAGTCTGCGCCGATATCACCCCTTGTTGCCGGGCCAGCGCACTCTTAGCCTTGAGCGTGAATAATCAGGACTGGACAATGAACGGCATGAAAAATCTCGACCCAAGTTTTGAGACCCGGATCCCGGACGGCGATGACCGGGAACGACGCCAGTGCGCCCATTGCGGGTTCGTTGCTTATGAAAATCCCAAAATCGTGACCGGCGTCGTTGCCAGCCGGGCGGATCGGCTTTTGCTTGCCCGCAGGGCCATCGAACCGCGCCGTGGC
Organism: uncultured Caulobacterales bacterium; assembly: GCA_964432075.1. Taxonomy (GTDB): domain Bacteria; phylum Pseudomonadota; class Alphaproteobacteria; order Caulobacterales; family Parvularculaceae; genus CALLPQ01. The sequence continues at coordinate 1,356 of CAYSMJ010000238.1, forward strand.
TACTGGACGATCCCGGCTGGTTACCTTGAACTTGGCGAGAGCGTTGAAGAAGGTGCCACGCGCGAAGCGCGGGAAGAAGCCTGTGCTGAACTGTCAATCGACCGCGTGCTGGCGATTTACAGCGTACCACACCTGTCGCAAACGCAGATATTCTTCAGGGCGCACTTGCTCAGCGATGCTGTTGCGCCGGGCCCGGAGAGCCTGGAGGTCGGCCTTTTTTCCTGGGAAGACATCCCGTGGCAGGACATGGCGTTTCCGACAGCCGTTTGGGCGCTGATCGATCACCGCAAAGTCCGGCATCAGACTGATTTTGCTCCCTTTTCCAATCCGGAAGACATCAATCCGGCGATGCCCGAAACCACACCAGCACAATAACCGGCATTGGTCAGGACCCCGCAGAAGCGGTCTCGTCATGCTTCATGATGAACGGAATTTGGAATGCTGTAAAAATGACCGACACGATCGTGAAGCCAAAAATCTTGATATTGACCCACACAGCCTCGCCATCACACACAGCCGTGCCCGTCAGATCACACTCCCGGGTGAGATATCGCCAGGCGATCTCATTCAGGAGGGCCATCACGGCAAAGAATATCACGAACCGGAAAGTCAGCGTGCGCCAGGCCGATTCTGGCAGCGTAAAGGCATCGTCAAAGACCGTTTTCATGAAATTTCGCCCGGAGAGGAGCCCACCGGCAAGCAAAGCCGAGAACA
>CAYSMJ010000238.1:2079-3897 GCA_964432075.1 uncultured Caulobacterales bacterium
AAACAAGCGTCGGTTTCATGTAAAAGAAAGTCTTGTCTTTCAGGATCAGCGTCAGGCTGCCAAATATCACAATGATGGCGCCGCTGATCAGCAGCATGGGCGCGGCCCGCTTTTCACGCCAGATGCTATAGCCAAACGCAAGCGCAAAGGCTGGCATGAACAGGCCAATGGCCAGATACATCTCCGACCCATCGGCAATCGTCCAGTTCCTGCCGATCAGATTGCCAAACAGTGGCGCGAGACGCTGGCCAAAAAAGTAGGCGAGCAGAAACACCGCAAGCGGACCGTAGTCGACAAGGGCCTTGGTGCGGCCACTGAGCCGGGTGGTCTGGGGTTCACGCATCGAAATCGCTCCGGTTCAGTTGACGTCAGCAAGGGCGCGGGCAAAGGCCTCAGCCCGGAAAGGCTGGAGATCGTCGACGCTTTCTCCGACACCGATATAATGGATGGGCAGGCCGAATTTGTCCGCGAGCGCCACGAGAACGCCGCCCCGCGCCGTCCCGTCAAGCTTGGTCATGACCAAACCGCTGATCCCGGCTGTCTCGCGGAAGGCTTCAACCTGGGACAGGGCATTCTGCCCCACGGTCGCATCAAGAACGAGAATCGTGTCATGTGGCGCCGTCTCGTCGAGTTTGCGGACAACCCGGACGATCTTTGCAAGTTCATCCATCAGCTCCTTGCGGTTCTGCAACCGGCCTGCGGTATCAATCATCAGAACATCAATCCCCTCTTCCCGGGCCTGTTTCAGCGCATCATAAGCAAGACCTGCAGAATCCGCCCCAACCTCCCGGGCAATCACCGGTGTATCCGTTCGCTCGCCCCAGACTGTCAGCTGTTCAATCGCGGCCGCGCGGAACGTGTCGCCGGCCGCCAGCATGACCGACTTTCCGTCCGCTTTGAACTTGGCAGCGAGCTTGCCGATGGTCGTGGTTTTGCCGGCGCCGTTTACACCGGTCATCAGGATAACATGGGGCTTTTGGGTCGCGGAAATCTCAAGTGGTTTTTCAAACGGATGCAGGGTCGCAGTCACATCTTCGGCCAGAAGGGCGCGGACTTCAAAATCGGTAATTTCCTTGTCGAACTTTGATTTCGCCAGCATCGTTGTCATCCGCGTCGCCGCGGCCACCCCGAGATCAGCGCTGATCAGCAGACTTTCCAGCTCTTCGAGCATCTCATCGTCAAGACGGCGCTTGGTGAAGATGGAGGATACCCCCTCGGTCAGTCGACCCGAGGTTCTGGAAAGCCCGCTTCTCAGCCGGGAAAAAAACCCTTTTTTCTTCTCCGGCTCAGTGGGGGGCGGCAGATCATCAGCAGGCGGCGCTGGTATTTCTGCGGTGTCGTCCGGCGTGGCGCCGGGATGCTGGCCCGCCGCCGCCTGTACTTTCACGAGCTGGTCATCGCCGGGCTGCTGGGCGCGCTGGTCGGCGGCTTCATCGTCGAAGCGCTCGAACTCAGCCTGCCCGACGCCTCGCTGACCTTCACGCTCGGCGACCTGATCACGGCCACCATCGGCGCGGCGGTGCTGATCGTGTTCGCCGAGCTGTTCGTCGGGGCGCGGCGCTGAATTTGCGGTCCGATCCGGTCCAATCCGGCGATTTTTACAACTTTTTAATGGGGTCTTAATTTCGCGGTGCTAAGGTGTAATTAGTCAGGCGGGCGCGACGCCCACCTGCTTAACAAAGGTATCACCAGGGCAGTGCATATTACCCGTATGCTCCCCACCCCCACCTGACCCACCTTTTTTGGGCTGCCCTGTGATGCGACGAGGGAAGGAGTCCCCGCCCCTTCCCTCTTTCATTTCTGTAGCTCTCAGCAATC
>CAYSMJ010000239.1:0-3881 GCA_964432075.1 uncultured Caulobacterales bacterium
TTGAGCCTTTGCCGGAGGTTTATAAGAACTATCCCATGGACACCGCCGTTCGCGTCGCATGGTATCGGATCGCGCTCAACGCCAACTGGAAATTCGTTACTGACAATTTTTCCGAAAGCTATCATACCCGCACGGCCCATCCGCAGGTGCCACCATGGATCGATCAGGATGTGGACACAGCGCGCCACGAAATGTGGCCCCGGGGTCACGGCCGGACAGTCCAGCCCATGCGACCCTCACTGTCAGATCGTCTGCCCGATGATCAACCCCATCCCTACAAAATGATCCTGCAGGCATGGGCTATCGATCCGGACAGCTATGAAAGCTATGAGGCCATGACGATGCAGGGCTGGCATGATCTCAAGGCTGCCAAACGGCGTCTGTGGAAAGAACGAGGCTATGTCCATTATGAACATATGGACGATGAACAATTGACTGACAGCCCGCATACGGTAATTTTTCCCAATGTGACAATCAGTTTCCTGCCTGATAATCTTGTATTTTTTCGGTCAGAGCCGCACCCGGAGGATCCGGAAAAGTGCTTTTTCGATCTCTGGTGCATGGCGTTTCCGGTCGATGGCCAAAAACAGGTGCATTCGGTGATGGCCGGCATCCGGCCCCTTATTGAGGCAGCCACTTGCGAACATCGCGATTTCGACGGGGGTCGCGGTATTCCTGAGCTCAAGGGTGAGATCGTTTATCAGGACATGGAACTTGCCGAGGGCATGCAGGCGGGCATGCACAGCCGAGGCTATTCAGACGCCTATCTGGCTGCGCAGGAAACCCGTGTGCGATTTTTTCACGAAGTGTTGAACGACTGGCTTGACGGCCGCAAGGGAGTAAAATGATGGTATTTAATGGTCCTTTAGAAGACCGTATTCTCGTCCGGGAACTGATTGAAACCTATGCCAATGCTGTCATGGAGCGCGACATGGATGCCTGGGGTGCGGTCTGGGCGGAGGATGCCTATTGGGCGTTACCGGAATATCCGGACCTTGAGGGATTCCGCGGACGCAAGGCCATAGTTGATGGCTGGCTTGCCGGGATGAACACCTATGCGTCAATGACGGATTTTTCAAAACCCATGATTTACATTGCCACGCCCGGCGCCATCAATATCGATGGGAACACGGCGACAGCGCATGTGTTCACGTCCGAGATTTTCCAGGATCCTGAAAGCGGCGAAGAAATTCGTGTACGCGGCCGCTATGATGATGAATTAGAAAAACGCAGCGGTCAGTGGCTTTTTATCAAGCGGGTCTATCGGACACTCCATAAAAGCCAGGGCTGAGCGCCACGCTTATAAGACCTGCTAACGCTTCTTGCGCCGGGTCTTCGCCGCCTTTGGCCTCGACAGGTTCGAATTGATCGTACCTTCGGATTTCTTGATCCGCCCACCCGACGCCGCTTCAACACGCGCCTCCACAGCAACCTGCCTCGCAAGAGGATCATTGGCGATCGCGAGTTCGGTCTCCTGAAGACGTTTGATCTCGTCGCGGATCCGGGCTGCCGTCTCAAATTCGAGGTTGGAGGCCGCCTCGCGCATGTCTTTTTCGAGATGCTCGATATGGGCACGGAGGTTTCCGCCCATCGGCGCGCCATCGTCATATGCAGCGCCATCTTCGCCAAAACCAACAGTCGCCCCGGGCTGGGCCGCCCTGACGCCCTTGTGGCCCACATAGGTCTGGCCCATCGCAGCCTTGGCGCCTTCATCATCGGATTTGGTAATCTCGGCAATCGTGGCTTTGACCGTCTGCGGAGTGATGCCATGGGCTTCATTGTGGGCAAGCTGCTTTTCGCGCCGCCGCTCTGTCTCGGCCATGGCACGCTCCATGGACCCGGTAATTCCATCTGCATAGAGAATGACCCGGCCATCGACATTCCGCGCTGCCCGGCCAATGGTCTGGACCAGCGAGGTTTCCGATCGCAGGAACCCTGCCTTATCCGCATCAAGGATCGCCACAAGCTGACATTCCGGGATATCGAGACCCTCACGCAGAAGGTTGATCCCGATCAGCACATCGAAGGCGCCAAGCCGTAGGTCGCGGATGATCTCTATCCGCTCCAGTGTATCGATATCCGAGTGCATATACCGCACACGGACACCCTGTTCATGCATATATTCGGTCAGATCCTCGGCCATACGCTTTGTCAGCGTGGTGACGAGTACCCGCCCGCCCTTCGCGGCCACCTGTTTGCACTCGTCAATCACATCGTCGACCTGATTGGTCTTCTCGCCGGTCACCGGCCGCACTTCAACTTGCGGGTCGACAAGTCCCGTGGGGCGGATCACCTGTTCGGTAAAGACCCCACCCGTGCGCTCCATCTCCCAGCCGCCGGGCGTTGCCGAAACATGGACCGTCTGGGGACGCATCTTCTCCCACTCCTCGAATTTGAGCGGGCGGTTATCCATACAGCTCGGCAGGCGGAAACCATATTCCGCAAGCGTCCTTTTTCGGTTGAAGTCGCCGCGGAACATAGCGCCGATTTGCGGCACGGTAACGTGACTCTCATCGCAGAAGATGATTGCGTTTTCGGGCAGATATTCAAATAATGTCGGCGGGGGCTCCCCGGGCTGGCGACCGGTGAGATAGCGGGAATAATTCTCGATCCCGTTGCACGATCCCGTTGCCAGCATCATTTCGATATCAAAGGTCACACGCTGCTCAAGCCGCTGGGCTTCAAGGAGCCGCCCCTCCTCGCGCATCACCGGCAGGGTTTCATTCAGCTCTTTCTTGATCCCTTCGATCGCCTGGTTCAGGGTCGGGCGCGGCGTCACATAATGCGAGTTCGCATAGATGGTGACGAGGTCTAGCTCCTGGGTTTTTTGCCCGGTAAGCGGATCAAATTCGGTGATGTCCTCGATCTCGTCGCCAAACAGCGAGACCCGCCAAGCCCGGTCTTCATAGTGGGCCGGGAAAATCTCGATCACATCGCCCCGTGCACGGAAGGAACCGCGGGTAAAGGCCGCATCATTACGTTTATACTGGAGCGCCACAAGATCGGCCAGCAATTGCTTACGGCCAATTTCCTGCCCTGTCTGAAGGCTGAAGGTCATCGCCGTGTAGGTCTCGACCGAGCCGATACCATAAATACAGGACACGGACGCCACGATCACCACATCGTCCCGCTCGAGCAGCGCCCGGGTCGCAGCATGACGCATCCGGTCGATCTGTTCGTTGATCGAGCTTTCCTTCTCGATATAGGTGTCCGAGCGCGGAACATAGGCTTCCGGCTGGTAATAGTCATAGTAAGACACAAAATATTCGACGGCATTATCGGGGAAGAACGCCCTGAATTCCCCGTAAAGCTGGGCGGCGAGCGTCTTGTTTGGCGCGAGGATCAGCGCCGGGCGCTGCACCGCCTCGATGATTTTGGCCATGGTGAAGGTCTTGCCCGTGCCGGTGGCGCCGAGCAGGACCTGGTCCCACTCATTCTCCTGAACGCCAGCGGAGAGTTCTGCGATTGCCGCGGGCTGGTCGCCGGCTGGCTCATAGCTCGAGACGACCCGCAGGGGCCGCGAGAGCTTGGGCAGGCTGGGCCGCTCGGGCCGGTGGGGCGTCCACTCGGAGGTGGAGACAGTCGCATGGTAATTCGCCATCGCCTCGGAAAAACCGCCGGGGATGATTTCCTCGCGCGGGGTAGACGGCTGGGTCGTCGGCGCCTTGCGCCGGCGGGTTTTTGCAGGGGTCTGAGACATGCCCGTAAGATAGGCGCCGCCACCGACAATGTCATCCCGCATTCCCGGGCAAGCGCAGCGCAGACCCGGGATCTCCTGCGTGGGAAACCCGGTGCCCAACCTCAGGGAGACCCCGGGTCAAGCCCGGGGACTCGGGGTGTGTATTGACAAAACCCTCCCGATTTCCCGGGCAAGCGCAGCG
>CAYSMJ010000240.1:0-3861 GCA_964432075.1 uncultured Caulobacterales bacterium
TGGCGCCAGACCCATCTTTCCGATCCCGAAACTTGAACGCCCGGGCGATCTGGGAAATGGCCCTGATCTGCCCGCCACGCTGGCTGCGCTGGTCGCGGAAAATGCTTTTGCAGGGGCCATCGGCGAGGTGCTGGTGGCGCCTGACGGCGTGGCTGTGGGCGCGGGCGATTTGACTGACCCTTTTGTCCTTGCTGCGATCCCGGAAAAGATCAGTACAGGGCTTTTTCGTCTTGCGCCGGGCGATCCGCTTTCCACCCGGTTTTCCCGTGAGTGTCTCGCGCTAGGCTGGCTTCTCGGTCGTTATCGCTTTGATCGCTATCGCCCGGCACCTGCCTCCGGGGCCGTGCTTGTGGTCGATGACACGCTTGATGTGCAGGCGATCCATTCCGAGGCGCAGGCGGTCTTTATGGTGCGCGATCTTGTTAACACACCCGCCGGGGATATGGGACCGGCGGCGATTGAGGACGCATGCGCAGCGCTTGCAGAAGAGTGGGGCGCGCGTCTTGCCGTGATCCGCGGCGAGGCGCTGCTGCCGGAAAATTTCCCGATGATCCACGCGGTCGGCCGTGCAGCCGCGGAAGAACCGCGTCTGATCGATCTGTTCTGGTCACCGAAAGAGGCTGCTGACCCGGCCCGGCTTCCCCTCGTCTGTCTTGTTGGCAAGGGCGTGACCTTTGACAGCGGGGGCCTGAATATCAAAGGCGCAACCGGTATGGTGCTGATGAAAAAGGATATGGGTGGCGCCGCTCACGCGCTTGGTCTTGCCCGAATGATCATACAGGCCGGTTTGCCGGTCCGGCTACGGGTCCTTTTACCCACCGTGGAAAATGCAATTGCCGGGACGGCGTTCCGGCCGAGCGATATCCTGCAAAGCCGCAAAGGGCTCACGGTCGAGATCGGCAACACCGACGCCGAAGGTCGGCTTATCCTCGCCGATGCCCTCACCTTCGGCGCGGAGGACAGCCCGGATCTGATGATTTCGCTGGCAACCCTGACGGGGGCTGCCCGCGTGGCCCTGGGGCCTGAGATAGTTCCCTTCTATACTGATGACGACGCGGTATCGACACGGTTACAGGCCCTTGCCGCCGCGCAGTTTGACCCGGTCTGGCCAATGCCTCTCTGGTCGCGTTACGAGGCGATGCTGGCCTCGTCGGTTGCCGACCTCAGCAATATCGGCAGTGGCAGTTTCGCTGGCTCGATTCTGGCTGCCCTGTTCCTTCAACAGTTCCTGCCGGCGGGTCAGCGCTGGATCCATTTCGATCTTTACGCCTGGAAACCGGCCCCGGAACCAGGGCGGCCCAAGGGCGGTGAAGCCCAGGCCATCCGCGCCCTTTTTGCCCTGTTACGCGAACGCTATGCACCCGACCGCGCAAAACACTGAGGCCAAACTGCTTGCCCAATCGGCACAAACACGTGCACCGTAAAACAATTGGCGTGTTGTGGTCGCGACGCGGCGCCATCAGTTGGGATCAAAATTCATGGCTGCGCTGGAAAATCTGACGATCTGGCAGAAAATAATCACGGATTGCGTCCGTGAAGACAGCCCCGATTTGTCCATGCGCCAGTGGGCAATCATGGTCACGGTTTATATGAAGCCGGGGCCGCACACGGTGCGGGGGCTTTCGCGCTCCTTGAATGTGCCCAAACCCGCCATTTCCCGCGCCCTCGATGCGCTTTCCATTCTTGGCTTTATCCGACGGGCGCGAGACCCCAATGACCGCCGCATCGCGATTATCCAGAAAACCCCGGAAGGCGCAATTTTCCTTGATGAGTTTTCACGGCTTGTGGATTTGCATTCCGGGTTCGCTGGTCTCGGGACCCGTTACGCGTGAGCCAAAAACCGCTGGCCGCCCGCGACCGCCGGTTGACCCCGGCGCGCGCGGACCTGGCGGCCGAGAGCCTCAGAGGGGAAATCGACGCCGAGCGATATGCAACCGGTACCGAACACCGCGTCAGCCTATCGGTCCTTCCGATTTTCCGGACCGCCACTGAAAACGGAATGCGCGAAACCGAACTTTTGTTTGGTGAGACGTTCACGGTTTATGAAGAAAAGAACGGGTGGGCCTGGGGTCAGGCAAATCTCGACGGCTATGTCGGTTATGTCAGGGCGGACGGATTATCCCCTCATGTCGGCAGTCACCCTTCCCACCGCGTGGGCACGCTGCGCACCATTGTTTTTTCAAAGCCGGATATCAAATCGACCCCGGAGCATTTTCTTTCCTTTGGCAGTCGGCTTAGCATCAGCGAAACAAAAGATCGGTTTCTTTCGCTGGCTGATGGCGGTTATGTCATCGCCGATCACTGTCTTCCGATTGATCGTTCGTGGTCTGACCCTGTCTTTCTGGCGGAATATTTTCTGAGTACGCCTTATCTGTGGGGCGGGCGGTCAAGCCTTGGTCTTGATTGCTCGGGGCTTGTACAGCTCTGTCTTGCGGGTGCGGGCCTTGTCTGCCCGCGGGACGCAGACCAGCAGGAACAGGCTTTCTGTCAAGACAAGGCGCCAGCCACCGGTGCGCAGGCAGAGGTTCGGCCTGTCAGGGGTGATCTCATCTTCTGGCGTGGCCACGTTGCGATCATGCGCAACGACACCGAGATCATTCATGCCAATGGAACAGCCATGAGGGTCTCCATCGACGCGCTTGATGCGTTTTCGAAGCGGGTTTTGGACGAAACCGGGCCGGTACGGAATATCGCAAAAATGGCCGACAGGCTTGATACAATATAACATTTTAACGCGACAGACTGTTTCTTTTCCTGTTTGATTTTCTTACTGGCAGGCTTTACTATTCCGGTGGAGATCAGCTTGTGGGGACGAACATGATTTCAAAAACCGGTATTGCGCTGGCAGTGTTTTGCTGTCTTTTTTCCATTGCTGCGCATGCGCAGCAAAATGTAAAAGGGATTGGCTGGTATCGGTGTCACCAGCTCTCGGACTTGTATGATGGCGCCAGCCGGACGGAGACAGAGCAGCTTGACGTCATGATTTTTTCCTGGGTTCAGGGCTATGTATCCGGCAAAAATCTTGAGCGGCGCGATCATCAGCAGAAAGATGTATCGGAACTCAATCCTGTCGATGTCCTGGCAGCGATTGATCAGTATTGCAGCTTTAATGTCGACCTTCAGCTATATCGGATCGCGAACGATATCTATGATTCGTTACCGGCGCGGGCGACGCCAATCGGGTAATGGTTCCCTGCCTGTCGCTGTTGTGTGATCAAAAAGAAATCGCAATCTTTTCAATGCCCTCCCACAAATGGGGGAAGAACAAGCCCATGCCTTGCATTAGCTTAAGGATATGGCCAGGCGGCGAAGAGGAGAGCGCGGCGGGCCATGGGAGAGCGATGGGGATAGCAGCGACAGCTTGTCGCTTCGCTGCTTGTCGGGGACAAACAGCTGGCGCCGTTATGGAGAGAGGCGGCGCCAGCCTGTCACCCCCGGAGTGCCGATGGTGACGAATTCACGAACTCCGGTTGATCTGCGGCTGCGCCGCAACGGTACGGTACTCGCACGGCTTACTGCCATTTGATGGCTTCGCCCACGGGCAATCGGCCTGCGCACCGATCCTGGTGGCGGGGGGATGCTGAGGATCGAATTTTGAACCCCGCCGGCTTATGGCGGCGCGAGCGCTTTTCCGATCACAGCCCCCGCCTCGGTTCGTTCAAGGCTGGCCATAACCGACTCGAGCATGGCTTCGAATGCCGTGTCATCGGGCACCGGCCCGGTCGCAATCCGGGCGGCTGTGTCGCCCAGAGCGCGTCTGGGTCCCGGGTCCGGGGTGCAGGGATCCGGTTCATCCGTAGGAGACGCAGTTTCGACAACGCCCCCGCCACCCGCTTGCCCCAAGGCGGACATGGATGGCAT
>CAYSMJ010000241.1:0-3858 GCA_964432075.1 uncultured Caulobacterales bacterium
GGGTGCCGGGGGACTATCTCCAGCGCGCCGGGCGATACCAGCGCGCACTGGCCATGCGACAGCCGCTTCAGCTGTCTGTGAACTCGCGGCTCGGGCTCACCGCACAGACCCGCGCGATCGGGGTGACCTAGCTGGATGACACGCCGATGGGCGACGGCGTCCAGCCCGGCTTTGCAAGGGAGGTGGCCGACGCCAGCCGGGCCCGCAAGGCATTCCTCGCCGAGATCGGGATCATCGACACTCCGCAGACCGATCTCAGCCCGTCAGCGAAGGCAAGGCTCCGGCAGATGGACCTGGACGCCGCAGGCCGTGAACTCTCTGGCGAGCTGGGAAAGTCTTATGTTCAGGCACCGACCTCTGGCGAAATCCACGGCGTCTATCGCCATGCCGTGGGCCGGCCGAGCGGCCGCTTCGCCGTGATCGATCGCGGCAGGGATTTTACACTCGTGCCCTGGCGGGAAGTAATGGAGCGCAATCGCGGGCTGATGGTGACAGGCCGGATCGGCCGGAACTCCATCAGCTTGACGCTGACACGTGCGCCGGGGATCGGGAGGTGACTCCAATGCGATGTTATGTTGACAAAAACTAAAAAGCAGATTGGGGTTACTGTTTAAGGGGGGGACTATGATTTCCAAGGCTGTGAGCAACGAGACGCAAGGCGAAGCAATCTGGAGCAAGACTTTCTCTGCGACCAACGCTTACCTTGAGGTGGCTAAACTAGTTTTCAAGACGTTGATCGAGCTGAAAAACAAAGACAATGATCAGCAGCTTCAGAAGATGCGTGAGTTAGTTGCATCAATACGCGCTGATATCCGCCGCGCCGAGAAACGGATCATTGATGCCATTCTCGAATCAAGACTTGAAGAGCGCGCTGGTGAGGTAAAAGGCTATCAAGAGACACTGCAAGAGTTTGCATATCTAGATGACGAGGTTGGAAAAAATGTCATCTCAGTCTTGCTCGTCGACTCGGCTGGAACAAAACAGAAGGTTCAAGCAACGTTAGCAGCAGACCCAGCGCCACTTGATTTGAGGCATAGCTATTTCAATGTTCTCATCGCTTTGCTGCCGCTAAGAATTTTGATGCATCGTTACGCTGGCGATACGTTTGATGACAAAATACAACTCATCGTGGACGAACTGAGCGAACTTATAGCCTATAAGAGGGACGCCCTCAGTGTCGCAAGACGGGTTGGCGACAATCGCACAAGCACTGTGCTTCAGGAAATTTTTCTATCCGACGAGCTTGGGCCGAAATGGGGCACACATTTCTATCTGATTCAGGATGGGAGCCGTATAAGTTTATCTTTCTTCTTCAATTTGGGTGATGATTTGGGCTTTGCCAAAATCGAAGCTGATCAAAAAAGAAAACGTCTTGCTGAGGCCGCAACTCAAACGGTCTATGAGCCTGTCGCCACGGCATTCGAGGCTGCCGAAGAACTGCTCAAGGAACTTGGTGGTTAGACGACAAAGCGTAAGCCGATGACTTACAGAAAATGCCTATCTTGATCGCAGAGGCGGACTGTAATGGAACCAAAACCTGTTGAGGAGGGCGATCTCAAACCTCCGCCTGTGAGCGACGAGAAACGTGCGCTCAGCCAAGAGTACTCGGTTTGGAGCGTCATTCTAGACTCGAATGGCGATACCCGCAGAATGGTTCAGGACCCTAGTCGGTTTCCCTACCACGACATTGCTCTGGTACATGCATTGAATGATGCAGGAGAGCGCGGCAACGTGGGGACTGCCTTCTTTGTCGCCCCAGGTCTTGCTGTAACAGCGGCCCATGTGGTCTGCCACAAGGACGGTTTTCCCAATGGGAGTGATTATAACGCCTCGGCCGCCCATCTATGGTTTGGATACTCCAAGGGCATCTCGAAGGGCGATTACTTTCACGCGACGGAGTTTTTCGTGCATCCAAGCTATAATCCGGTGACAGGATCCGGCGTGGATGTCGCCGTCATTCGGGTCACTGAAGCCGCAAGCACGTTTTCGACCCAAACCAAATCCTTCGCACCCGCGCCGCAAGGTGTGGAATACTGGTTGGCAGGCTATCCTGGCGAACAGCCGTGGAACGGGCTCGCCTTGTACGAGGCGAAATCGGATTATGCGGTGATTCGGCAGGATCGGCTGCTTCACAGGATTGATGCAACGCGGGGACAAAGCGGTTCACCGGTTTGGTGGTTCGATGGAAGCGGCGTACACGTCCTAGGCATCCATAATGAGGGCACGTCGGCATCCTATGCGAACGACCTGTTGGCGAATGGCGCGGCCTTTTTGAACGAGGATTTGCTAGATTGGATTTTTTCTCATGGTGGGGAGCCCGGAGTATAATTCGCTCGGCGTTTAGGAGGAAAGCTAATGAAGACACTGAGAATTGTGATCTTGGGGATCGGATTGGCAGCGTTGTCCAGCTGCGCCTCATTCCGGGATGGTCGGCTGCCGGACCGAACGATGCTTTCAAAGTCCGAGACCAGAGTTTTCTATGGCGAGTGCGTCCGGCCAGTCAAAGATATGCCCGAATCGTTTCTGATCGAGGCGTTTGGCAGCGCCATTATCTCCAACACGCTTGGCCGGATCGGCAAGGCAATCCGCGCAGCCGGTGAAGAGGATGCGCATCCTTCGACCACGTCTCGGAATTTGGAGATCCTGCCTGGCAACGTCAGACCTTGTGTCCAGTTGGTTCGGGGCGAATTCGACGACACAGCCACGAAAAATAACCCTGCCAAAACTGATGGTTTGGAGTTTCTCACAGCCGCGATCACCGATCCCGACGTGAATCAGACGACGGTGCTTCAGGATATAGAGCAGAGTCTAAGAGGTGCAGGAATCCGTTTGAAAGGGGCGCCGGATTTCTTTTTTGAAGCTCAACTCTCCGCGTCTGCCAACAAGTCCGCACTAAGTCTGGTGCCAAGCTTTTACACCTATCGCGAGCCGATCAAACCTGGGCGCAGTGAAAACGGTACCTATGCCATGCTCGTCGCCTTCAGTTTCCATCCGCCGGGGAAGGTGGCCGATGCGAAAGAAGCCGCGGGTGCGTCGCTAGCGCTTGGTGCTTTGAGTCCTGGAGAGACGACCCATAAGATTTATGATCTTGAGCCTGGTGGAGGGCGAAGCGTTCATGAATCGCCCTGGTTCCCGACATTTGCATCCCTACCCCCGAAAGGATCGAAAACCCCTCAGTCCGGAAACAATGCCGCAGCAGCCGATGGTGCCGGCGGCGGCAACTCATCGCCCAGTCCTGAAGACACCCGAGGGGCGCAAAATGACGCTGTCACAGTGCCATTGATCCTATCCGCCACGGTCACTGAAACCCGTAAAGCCAATGAAGTGCTGCTTTTCTTTGCCGATGTCTTCGATGGGTCTCAGAAAAACCTTCAGGCGGAGTTGGAAGAGGCGCTCATCCCAAGTGTCAGAGATGGTGATAACCTTGCCGACTACACCACTGAACAAACACAGCGCGCTGACTACTACTCCAAATACGCTGCCGCAGAAGCTGCCCATGACGAGCTCTGTAATCTAAAAGAGAGCGCGAGCGGAACCGAGCGTCTGAATGCATCAGCGAAGCTCTATGCAGCGCAGACAGCAGCCAATGTGGCAGCTATGACGGCAGGATTGCCGAGGCCTTATGAGCCGCTGGTCGAAGTCTCGGAGGAGAAGCTGGTCTGTCCTGTCGGCTGAATTGTTCAGCATATGTTTCACAAAAGCCGAAAAACAAGGCGCTGTCGGCGATTCCGGATTCGGCGACTTCCCTTGGTGTCATTGGCGTTCACGCATCTTCACTGCGAGCCTGTCCTTTACAGTTTTCGCTGATTTATCCCATTGTTTTTATGATATTTTCTCAGTGGACGAGATGAGGGTCAT
>CAYSMJ010000242.1:0-3854 GCA_964432075.1 uncultured Caulobacterales bacterium
AGCCGAAGAGGCAGCCCGGGTTGAGGCGCTTAATGCCGGAAGCGAGATCGTGATCGGCGAGCCGGGCGCGCCGGACCGTCGTGTTTCAACACCGCGGGATTCAACAGCGGAAGGTGAAGCTGCAGATGATCCGGCCCGGATTTTGAATAGGCCTGTGCAACGCGGTAAGACCCGCTAACCCGAAACGATTGTGAATGCAGGTGGCTGCCCCGGGCTGAACAGTCCGGGCCATCACCGCACGCACCGGAAATATGCATGGTTATGGACACGCCTTTCAAGAGCGCCCGCTCTCCCAACACAGGCCCATCGCGATCGCCGCTGCCCATGGCGTTGTTATCAAGTTGTAGCGAATTGCCTGATCAGCGCACCCGCAAAACCGATCTGGACCGGGTTCTCGCCAAGGCCGGGCTTGTCGCCACAACAAGGGCCGGTCCTTTTCTGGCCGATCTGCGTGGTAAACAAATTGGACAAAACCAGCTTTCCAGACTGGAAGATATCCTTACGCGAACGGATTATGGTGCACACTTTCTGATCGATCCGCACACACCGCCCGCCTGTGCGGAAGCCCTTGCCGGCATGGGTACGCTGATCATCGGCGATGTGGCGCCGTCAACCCTGCGATCCCACATGGAAGCCGGGCACCGGTTATTCTGGGCCCGGCGCGAGTTTGCGTGGCGTCAGATGGCCAGCCGGTCATTGCAAAGCCGTTTCGAGACAAAGCCAGACCAGAAACCAAGCCTGTTTGATGACGCTTGCTGGATTGACCGGTTCGCGGTCCCAAGACTGAAAGGGCGACGGGTTTTGATCGCGGGAACGCCATCGCCCGTCCTTCTTGAACTCATGGCCCTGATCCGCGCTCATGGGGGCTCCAGCGAAAGCGTCATGCATCCCGGACATGCAATCCGTGCGCTGGAAACAGGAATATTCAACGCAGCGGTTTTCCTGCCGGGTCGTCCTGGCCACCCCCTTGGGGCTCTGGCGCGCGCCATGCGTCGCCATGCCCGGCTTCGCACCATTCCGTCGCTGATCGGTTGTCCCGGCGACCAGCGTTCCATTTTTGAAAAATTCAGCCCGTCCCTTGCTGAAAAACTGTTTGTTACCGACGGGCCACTTACCCTGTTCCCGGCGACGTTCCTGTCTGAAATCCGCCTGACCCAGATCACGACAGCGCTCGCCCGCGCCAACGATATGATGGGCGCGCGCCAGCCTGAGACCTGTCACCGTGATCTTTATACCTCGGCCTTTATGGGCGATTACGCCCACCAACTTCTTCACCATGCTGATCGGGAAGACTTGAACCTGGGGTTCATCGCGCTTCAGATCGATTTTGATTCTGCGCGCCTCGCGCGGATTGACTTTCCAGGGGAGCTTGCGACAGCCAAAGTCGGACAGGTGATCGCGCGATCAATGCGGTGCTCTGATCTGTTGACACGGCTCAATGTTGCGCGGGGAAGGCCTGTCCTGGTGGCAAGCCTCGGTCCGCAGACCCATGACAATCTACGCCGTCTTGCCAGTCGGCTCGAAGCCATCGTCAACTCAACACCGGTCAATCAGAATCCGGAGCAGCCCGTAGCTGCGCGGATTACCACCGCCGCTACCATCCGGGCTCCCGGGAGCGCCATGGAAGAAACCATTGCAACCCTGATGCAGCGTCTGTCGATAGCGGCATGACGGAACAGGAAAATTCAGGGTTATACCCGCACAGACCGAGAACTGCTGCCGCCCCAATCGCGTCTCACTGATCGCACTGATGACCGGTCCGGTCAGTCGACCGAAAGCCCTGTACTGATCTTTTCAGAGAGGATGGAAATGACATCATCGCGCGACAGCTCGGATTTCTCGCCACTCGCCCGGTCTTTCAGTTCCACCGTACCAGCCTTCAGGCCCCGCGGGCCGACCGTCAGTTGGAAGGGAAGACCGATCAGGTCCATTCGGGCGAATTTTTCCCCAGCGCGCGCCGCTGTGTCATCATATAGAACTTCAATACCGGCCGCTTCCAATGCATCATAAAGCGTAGCACAAGCCGCATTCGTTTCGTCATTGTCCGTTTTCAGATTGATAAGTCCGACATGGTACGGGGCCACGGCCAATGGCCACTTACAGCCATCCTCATCGTGATATGCTTCGATCAGGGCACCAACAAGACGCGAAACACCAATCCCGTAAGAGCCCATCTCGACGGGCACATCCTTTCCGTCCGGACCGGTTACAAAAGCCTTCATGGCCTTTGAGTATTTTGTACCGAAGAAGAATATATGACCGACTTCAATGCCGCGCGCCGAGAGGCGGTCTTCCTCATTGACATTGGCACGGAAATCACCCTCGTCGTATTTTTCTTCCGTCGCCGCATAATATTGCAGCCGTTCATCGACCAGTGGCTGAAGCTTGCCATAATAGTCGGTGTCTGCAGAGGGTGTCCCCAATTCGAGCAGGCGACGATCGCAATAGACCTGGCTTTCCCCGGTCTCGGCGAGGACGATGAATTCATGGGACAAATCACCGCCAATGGGCCCGGTATCAGCCTTCATCGGAATTGCCGTGAGCCCCATCCGGGAAAAGCTGCGTAAATAGGCAATAAACTGACGGTTATAGCTTTTCCGGGCGGTATCGGCGTCAATATCGAAGGAATAGGCGTCCTTCATCAGAAATTCGCGGCCCCGCATCACACCAAAACGCGGACGGATTTCGTCACGGAACTTCCACTGGATATGATAGAGCATCTTCGGCAGATCTTTATAGGACCGCACGCCCGCGCGGAAAATTTCCGTGATCATCTCTTCATTGGTGGGCCCGAACAGCATGTCGCGCTCGTGGCGGTCCGTAATGCGCAGCATCTCTTCGCCATAGGCCTCATACCGACCCGATTCGCGCCAGAGATCAGCCTGCTGAATGGTTGGCATCAGCATTTCAGCGGCGCCGGCCCGGTCCTGCTCTTCCCTTACGATCTGTTCAATCTTGCGCAGAACACGGTGACCCAATGGCAGCCAGGCATAAATCCCGGAACCCTGCTGGCGGATCATCCCCGCGCGCAGCATGAGTTTATGGGAAATAATCGTCGCCTCGGTCGGCGTTTCCTTGAGAACGGGAATATAGCTCTTAGATAGATACATGGGAAGTTGTCCTGCCGTTTGCCGGTTCGACCCGGGGTAGCGCTCCCCGGCCTGCGCTGCAAGCGCAGTTTAGATCAGCGCAAGTACCGACTGGTAGAGGTCGTCTGCAACGGACAGAAGCCGCGCATTGGCATTAAACGAGCGCTGGAACAGGATCAGATTGGCGAGTTCCTCCTCCAGATTGACGCCGCCTTCGCTGGCCAGACGCTGCTCGATCGAATCGGCAAAACGCTGCGCGGTTGTGGCTTCATTTCGTGCGCGACTAGCCAACGCACCGATGGACCCGATCAAATCAGTCTGCGCCGACCGCTCTGCGCGCGCTCCATCAACAAGCCGGGCAATACCGGCCCCGGCGGACTGGCCGAGAACGGCGTCGCCGGGCGCTGCGCCGCCGAGGTCAACATCAAAGATGGGAAAGCCGACTGACCCGTCAGCAATTTCGCCGCTGACCCTGAACCCTTTGTCGGCCCGTTCAATCAAGGGCACCCGCCCAATCGCCGCACCCAAGCCCGCACGATCGTCGGTCAGAACAAGGCCCTGGCCGGATGGAACCGAAATCGCGGCTGGTGAAGAGGCAAGCGAAACATTGCTCCCCGGACCAAGGGCCGTTCGTAACGCAGCTTCAAACCCCACGACAGATGGCGCAAAAACGCCTGGCAGGTTCCCATTGACTGCAATAGTGCCTGCATCAAAGTCGACATCAACCCTTCGAAGGACCTGCCCTGCCCCATCAAGCACGGCAAA
>CAYSMJ010000243.1:0-3810 GCA_964432075.1 uncultured Caulobacterales bacterium
TCAATGGTAGAGCAGGAGCTTCCCAAGCTTAAGACGAGAGTTCGATTCTCTTCACCCGCTCCAATACCACCAACAACTTCATTCCGTATAAAGAACAAATATTTGTGCGGAAGCGCGCAGCAGGTCGGCCAAAGACCAGCAATCATCGCCCGGACTTACCCGCGTTTCAGCGCCGCACGGATCATCTCCGCAGTGTTCTTTACCCCGTAAATCGCAATGAAGTTTCCCATACGCGGCCCTTCCGACTGACCGAAGCAGACTTCGTAAATGGCACGGAACCAGTCGCGCAGGTTCTCAAAATCCTGCGATTTACCCGCGTCGAAAACGGTCGTCTGCAACTGATCCACATCCTGCGTTTCGGGCATATCCTCAAGCCGGACGGCGAGATCCTCAAGGGCTGCCCGCTCCTGGTCCGTTGGTGAACGGTAGGATTTTTTTGCTTCAACAAAATCGTGATAGTAACGGATGGCATAACCCACGAGATCGTCGAGCTTGGGGTGGCTCTCGGCGCTGACGCCTGGCCGGTATATCTTGAGATAGCCCCATAGCTGGTCCTTGTCCGACGCGCTTGCCGCGCTGACCAGATTGAGAAGCAACGCAAAGGTGACCGGCGGAGCTTGCGTCGGCGGATTGCCCTCGTGGATATGCCAGACCGGATTGTCGAGCGCCTTTGCCGGGGCCTCAGCGGCCTGATCGACATACTTTCCGAGATGGGCAAGATAGTCATCGACCGTTTTCGGAATAATATCGAAATAGAGTTTTTTAGCTTTTTTCGGTGCCGTGAACATATAAAGCGCAAGGCTCTCAGGTGAGGCGTAGGTCAACCATTCCTCAATCGTCAGGCCATTGCCTTTTGTTTTGGAGATCTTCTGACCCTGTTCATCGAGAAACAGCTGGTAATTGAACCCGGCAGGGGGCTCAGCGCCTAAAGCCTTGACGATACGGTTCGACAGACGGACCGACTCCGTCAGGTCCTCGCCGGACATCTCATAATCGACACCAAGGGCAAACCAGCGACCGGCCCAGTCGGCTTTCCATTGCAATTTGACCGCACCGTCGGCAATGCTGGTTTTGACCTTTTCGCCACTGACGTCCTCATAGACAATGGTGCCGGCTTTGGCATCACGTTCAAGCAGGGGTACGTAAAGCACTGCGCCGGTTGTCGGTGAAATCGGCAGAAAGGGCGAGTAAGACGCACGGCGCTCTTCGCCAAGCGTGGGCAGAATGATCTCCATGACACCGTCATAGCATTCCAGCATACGGATCAGCATTTCATTGAAAACGCCCGATCGGTATTGTTCGGTTGCGGATAAGAATTCATAGTCAAAACCGAACTGATCGAGAAACGCACGCAGCCGGGCATTATTGTGGGCGGCAAAACTCTCATGCGTTCCCCACGGGTCAGGCACATCCGTCAGCGGGCGTTGCAGGTAAGGCTCAAGCTTATCTGCATCCGGAACGGTTGGCGGCACCTTCCGCATCCCATCCATATCGTCTGAGAAGGAGATAAGCCGGGTGGGGCGCCGTGTCAGTACCTCAAAGGCGCGGCGTACCATGGTTGTGCGGGCGACCTCCCCAAAGGTCCCGATATGCGGCAGGCCCGAGGGGCCATAGCCGGTCTCGAACACCACTGGCGCGTCCTCCGGTTGACCGGTTTTTTCCAGCCGTTTGATCAGGGCACGGGCTTCCTGAAACGGCCAGGCCTTGGCCGCCACATAATCATCGGGCGAAAACGGGATCGACGCCATGGTCACACTTTCCATCGTTTGAGAGTCTAACCGAAAATCTATTTTCGCCGTCTGCAAACGCCATTTTCGACAGGCGACACCGACTTTTCGGTTAGACTCTTTGGTAAAAACCGCCGGTGTAGCCCGCCGTCGCAGGCAGGTCAAAGGGCCGTCAGGTCACATGCATCGCCCATAAAACCAGTTGGCCCGGAATGGCTATCAGGCAAAAAGCGCAGCCAAACGCCAGAATCAGACGTGGCAGGTTTGGTACATTCGGACGCTGGCTGCATTTTTTGAGTTGCCACAGGGCCGCGTTGACCGCCGCAAAACGAGCAAGATCGCGATCATGACCGCGCGGGGCAGGGCCGTTTTAACCCGTCGAATTTCTTCGGCGGTCGGCACCCTATCCCCAAATCCGATGAATGAATGAATGGTGAGAAACGCCCCGATATAAAGTCCGGCAGACAGATCGCCATCAAAGGCCTGCAATGACAGGGTCATCTTTCCCGGTGCGGCGACAAGCCCGTCCCGCAGGACCCACGGGATCACAATTCGAAATACCGATTTTTAAGGCGCCCGACCTTGCTGGAGCGGCGGACACAGCTTAGCGTATAAACGTACGCTATGGAGAAAAATCATGTCCGAAGGATTGCCGCCACTCACCGCCCAGGAAGCGATCATCTACCTGATGGTCATGACCTCGGCAGCCGACGGGAATATGGATGCCTCCGAAGTCCGGACTATTGGCCGCGTCGTTCGGTCCTTTCCCCTGTTCTCCCAGACCGACGAAGAAGACCTTGTCAAGACCGCAGAGGCATGCGGCGCGCTGATGGGTTCCGACGGCGGGATGCACAAGGTGCTGACGGCGGCAAAAACGGCATTGCCGCCCCATCTCGGCGAAACCGCCTATGCGGCCGTGGTTGATGTGGCAACCGCTGATGAAACAATCGACATGACGGAAGTGCGGATTCTTGAACTCGTCCGTAATGCTCTTGATGTGCCCGATGATGGGGCCGCGGCAATCGAGCATGCAGCCCGGGCGCGGCACATGACCCTTGAGGGCACAGTCTGACTGTCAGCGTGCCGCGCGTCCTCAGAAACTTGCCCGATAAGACCAGGCACTGACCACACGCCCATCCTGCACTTCAATTGTTGTAATCAGGTCGATGGAAACCGGCCGCGATGGGCTCTGGTCTGTTATTGTCAGACGTTCAGCCATGGTAACAAGGTTCCTGACGGTTTCGATACGAAGGATTTTGCGGTCAACCGTCGTCCCGGCGCCATAACGGGCGCCAAGGGCAGCAAGAAGCCCCTCCGGATCACTGCTCGCCCGCGAGGCATCAAGCCCGGAAATCCCGCCCCAGTGCAGCGCATCACCCGACACGGCTCTGAGATCTTCTGCATTCTGACCATCGACCGCGTTAAGAAAGGCGGCCGCTGTCTGTTCGGCCAGTGACCGTGGTTCTGTTTGCAGGTTTTGCGCCTGGCCCTCATCCCGCCCGCAGCCAGCAAGACCCAGCATCATGATCAGCACAAGAGCAGCTATACTCCGTGAAAGCATCAACTCATCCCCTTCGTTTTACCCGCTTCCAAGAAGAAGCCAGCCCGTGACTGCCACGAGCGTAGCAATAATGATATTCAAAACGACTCCTTCGCGCGCCATTTCGGCAATGGAGATGCGACCGGTTCCGTATACAATCGCATTCGGGGCCGTTGCCACCGGCAACATGAAGGCGCACGAACATGAAATCACCGCAGGAATCATCACCAGCGCGGGCGAAATTTCAGCCTCAAGGGCAACGGCAGCAAGGACAGGCATCAACAGATTGGCCGTTGCCGTATTAGAGGTGACCTCAGTGAGGAATGATACGGACAGACACAAGGCTATCAGCATGAGAAGCGGGGGCGCGCTGGCATAGCCGGCAAGCGCCTCCCCCACAAGATCCGCCAGGCCGCTCTCACGGAAGGCAGTAGCAATACAGATCCCGCCGGCAAAAAGGAGGAGCATCCCCCACGGAATATCGCTGGCGGTCTCCCAGTCAAGAAGCGCCCCCCGGCCATCGCCGCGCGGCACGAGAAACAT
>CAYSMJ010000244.1:0-3762 GCA_964432075.1 uncultured Caulobacterales bacterium
CGGCCCTTGTCTACTGGGGCGCCCTCGCCGGCGCCATTCTTGTCAAGGGCCCGATCGCGCCGATGATCGTGGGGCTGACGGTTCTGGCCCTGTTGATCGCCAACCGGACCGGCTGGAGCCCTGCGCGGTTTGACCTGTCGCTGCGCCGCCTGAAGCCACTGACGGGGCTTGCCCTTGTCAGCCTTGTCGTGCTGCCCTGGTTTTTGGCGGTCCAGGAGGCGACAGACGGACGCTTTGTCCGCGATGCGCTGGGCGGGGATTTTGCCGCCAAAATTACCACCGGCCAGGAGAGCCATGGCGCGCCGCCGGGAACCCATCTTGTGTTGACACCGCTTTTGTTTTTCCCGGCTGCCCTGTTCCTGCCGCTTATGCTGACCCACAGTTGGGAACACCGGCGATCGCCACAAATCCTGTTCCTGATCGCCGCAATCATCCCCTCATGGATCATCTTTGAACTGACGGTGACAAAGCTGCCACACTATACCTTGCCGCTTTACCCGGCGCTGGGACTGTTAATCGCGGCAGCACTGATGGCGCCGTTCAAACCCGTTACAGGCTGGCGGGCTCTGCCCGGTCCCCTGCTGGCCCTTGGGCTTGCCGGCGGTCTTGGGGTCGCGCTGTTTGTGATCGCCAGCCTCGCCCGCGAAAGCGGGCCGCGGCTTCCCGATGGCCTTGTCGCCGGGTTTGTCCTTGGTATGACGACCGTTGCGGTGCGCCTGTTTGCGCGCCAGGCCACCCTGCCCGCAGCGTTTTGCATGGCGGTGGCGAGCTTCTCGCTGTCAGCCTATCTGCTTCAGAGTTTCCTACCCTCGCTCGATCGTCTGACCATCAGCCCACGGCTTGCCGCTGCCATGCCTGAAGGGACCGACCCGGCCATTCTGCTTGGCTATCACGAACCCTCAATTGTCTTTCTTCTGGGGACTGATACGATGCTTGCCGCCGACATCGCGCGGGCTTTCGACCGGTTTGCGGCAAACCCGAATGCCAGCCTTATTGTCGATGCTGACCATCTGGAACCGATCGGAAAGCTCGCCACATCCCGTAATATGCGTCTTGAGATCAGCCCTGTTATTCAGGGTCTCAACTATTCCAAAGGCGACCCGGTTGCCCTGACAATTCTGCGCCAGGAAAGGGGAACAAGCCCATGACCGGCCATTTTAACCTGATCCGCCGACACCCATTGCGAAGTTTTCTTGTTTTCGTTCTCACCGTGACATGGCTGCGGATTGGCGGGCTGTTTCTGAGCGAGGTTAATCTCGGGCCTGATGAAACCCAATACTGGCACTGGAGCCTGAACCCGGCCTTTGGCTATTTCTCAAAACCCCCGATGATTGCCTGGCTTATCCATGCGAGTACCACGCTTTTTGGCCATGCTGAATGGGCAGTGCGGCTGTTTTCGCCGATGCTCCATGCCGGTTCAGCCATCTGGCTTTATCTGGCGGCTGCCTTTTGCTTTGGTCGCCGGGCCGCCCTCTGGGCCGGTACGGGCTGGCTCCTGATCCCCGGTGTCGCTTTTTCGTCTGCCCTTTTTACAACGGATGTGCCGCTCCTGTTTTTCTGGAGTGGCGCATTGTTCTTATGGTTGCGTCTCGTGATCATCAAACCCGGTCAGTACGGAGAGGTTTCATTTGGTCTTGGCCTTACCCTCGGGCTCATGCTTGGTGCAGGGTTTCTTTCCAAATATGCGATGATCTATTTCACACTTGCCATGGTCGGCAGCCTGTTCGCGATTCCCGCCCTGCGCCACACACGGGCAATGATCGGCAGCACGATTGCTCTCGCCGTCATGGCGCTTGTGGCCCTGCCAAATATTCTGTGGAATGTGAAAAACGGCCTGCAGACCGTTGAGCATACCGCTGCCAATGCCGCCTGGGACCGCTCCCTGTTTAATCCGGGTGCGTTTTTTGAATTCTTTTTTGCCCAGTTCGGGGTGTTTGGCCCGGTTCTGTTTGCAGGCTTTATCCTGTTTCTTGGCCTGCGGCTTCGCCATCGGTTTGGCCGCGACCAGCTTTTCGCCGGGATCAAGCCTGCCGCCCCCGTCCGACGGCCGGTCCGCAATGCAACGGCCACGCTGATCTGGTTTGCCCTGACACCGCTGGTGATCGTCTGTATCCAGGCTTTTATCTCCCGGGCCCATGCCAACTGGGCGGCAGCGGCCTACCCGGCAATGACCCTGCTGGCCACTGTCTGGTTGCTTCGCTGGCGCCGAGGAATTGCGCTGAAAATCAACCACGCCCTGACCGGCACCCTGTCGCTTGCCCTGGCAATCGGCCTACTGAGCTTTCCGCTCATCGATTATCTGGGGCTGTCGGACGCCATCAAACGGGTCCGCGGCTGGCCGGAACAAGGGGCATTTGTCGCTTTCCATGCGCAGGACTATCCAACCATCATGGCCGATGACCGGGAACTGACGGGCGAACTCCTCTACTATGCCGATCTTTCCGGCCGCGGGGTTGTCGCGTTCAACTCAAACAGCCGTATTGACAGCACCTATGAAGCCAACAATCCCTATACGGGCGGGCAAGCGGAGCCCATCCTTTTTGTCAGTCTTGAAAGGGATGCACCCGGGACAAAAACCGTCTTCGAGACGGTCAGCCTGATTGCCACCAACACGGTGGAACGGGGAAAAAGCCCTCCCCGTACCCTTTACCTTTACCGACTTGAGGGCTTTCGTTTCACCGACTGATCATCCGCGCCCACGATAAGGGGCAACGCCCTGGTCGGGGACCCACAACCCCGCTGGCGGCTCGCCGGTCTGGTAGAACACATCAATCGGGATCCCGCCGCGCGGATACCAGTAGCCACCGATCCGCAGCCATTTTGGGCTGATCGCTGCGATAATCCGCTTGGCAATCATCACGGTACAATCTTCATGAAAGGCACCATGATTTCTGAAGCTGCTGAGGAAAAGCTTCATCGACTTTGATTCCACCAGATGCTCACCCGGCAGATAATCGATCACCAGATGGGCAAAATCGGGCTGGCCCGTGACGGGGCACAGCGAGGTAAATTCAGGCGCCACAAACCGGGCCACATAGGCCGTATCGGGATGGGGATTGGGCACCGGGTCAAGACGGGCCTCCTCAGGGTTCTTGGGCAGATCGGCCATTTTGCCGAGGGTCGTATGGTCAAGCGTCATCGAAACTCCTTCTCTCCCCAGCGCTCTACCCGATGGCATCAACCCGGCGCAAACCCCATCGTCGGCACGTGATCTTGATTGTAAAGCACCATTGACATTCCGACAAAGACCCCATACACCTATCGGCATAACAGGGAGTGTGAATGATGCAAAACCATATGGATCTTTGGGCTCGCCTTGAGGCGCTGGACTTTGACGTCGAGGGTGCGGCCTTTCCCTTTGCTGCGCGACTTGCCCGGGACAATAACTGGTCCGAGGCTTACGCGTCGCGGGTGATCGATGAATATCGGCGCTTTGTCTTTCTCGCGGTGGTGGCGGGCCATGAAGTTACCCCTTCGGATGCGGTTGATCAGGCCTGGCATCTCCACCTGACCTATACCCGTCATTACTGGGGCGAGTTTACCGATGCCATCGGCTTTGCGCTCCACCATGGCCCGACTTCGGGGGGCCCGGCTGAACGAGTGCGCTACACCGACAATTATGCCCGCACGCTGGCCTCCTACGAGCATTTTTTCAGCTTTGCCCCGCCGACCGACATCTGGCCGGACAGCGAAACCCGGTTTGCCATGGCCCCACATATGCGCCGGGTCGATCTGCGCGCCTACCCGCTTGCCGCCGGCTCG
>CAYSMJ010000245.1:0-3730 GCA_964432075.1 uncultured Caulobacterales bacterium
TTGCCGGTTAACAATCAGGGCTATGGTCTCCGAAAATTCCACTCCTGTAGCGTTCCCCCCCCGGTCCCCCGCGCGGACAGGACGGCTTGACCACCTGCAGACCCGCAAACGGCTGACCGGCGCCCAGGCCGAGGCGCGCTCACGTACCATCCGGCGCTTGCGGCTGATCCTGCCGACGCTTGCCGGGCTCATGTTGGTTGCCTTCTTTTTTGTAAGCCGAAACACACCACAGGATGATGCACGGCTTGACGATCTGACCATCGATTCGGTCACCCCGAAAGAAGCCGTTGTGACCAGACCGCGCTATGCCGGGCTCGACCGCGATGGCCAGCCTTTTGAGATTACCGCAGAAACCGCGACCCAGGATAACACCGATGATGACCAGGTCCGCCTGACCGAACCGCAAGCCAAAATGCAGGACGGCAGCGCAACGACGGTCGCCACTGCCCGCAATGGTCAATATTATGACCAGGAACGGGTCTTGATGTTGAGCGACGATGTCCTCCTGGAGCGGGTGATCAATGGCGAGACCTTTATCCTGCGCTCCAATCGTGCGCGCGTCGATATCGAATCGGAAGAGGTGACCAGCGATAATGGCATCATCGGCGAGAGCAATCGCGGGCGACTTTCGGCAGACCGGGTCAAGGTCTACAACCAGGATCGCCGGATCGAGTTTGACGGCAATGTCCGGATGAAATTTGAACCCGGCGCGATGAAAAGCCTGTCCGGAGCCTTGAAGAAGCCTGAAAAAGAGCCGACAAACCCTAGTGGGGGCTCTCGCTGATCGGGCTGTTTATGACAAGATTTTCTGCGCTTTCCGGCTTTTTCCTATTCGCTCTGGCCATGCTCTGTGGACCGGCCTCGGCGCAGCGCATCAGCTCAGACGAAGCGCCGATCTATATTTCCAGCGACAGGGCCGAGGCGACCGAGTCCCGGTTTGAATGGAGCGGCAATGTGCGGATTGTCCAGGGCGATGCGATCCTCACCGCTGATCTCGTTGTTGGTGAGCTTGGCGAAAATGGTGATATCACCATGGTCACGGCCACCGGCGCGGTGCGTTATGCCGACGGCGAACAGGCGATCAGCGGTAAGCGCGGCGTCTACATTGAGGCCGAACGCAAACTCACCATTTCAGAAGACGTTATAGTCACCCAGGGCAAGAATGTCTTTACCGCCGGGTCTGCCATCTATTTCATCGCTTCCGGCAAGGTGCGATTTACACCCAAGGCCGGCGAGCGGGTCAGGGGTATTTTCTACACCGACAGCGAATTACGCCTGAACGAGGCCAGTGGGAACGGGAGTTGAGTAGACCATGACCGAGGCACCGCAATCGACGGAAACCACCGACCAGAAAACCGCTAACCGCGGCAGTCATATACGCAGCAACATAAATATGCCTGGAAATGAGATGGGGCAGGGCACAAAACAGGGTGAAAAACCGGGGCTGACCCCCAAGGTCATCGAAGGCGATGGCGGACTGGCGGCTCACAATATCGGGAAAACCTTCAAAAAGCGGTCAGTCGTTCGCGGTGTCTCCATGGCCGTCAACCGCGGCGAGGCGGTTGGGCTGCTCGGGCCGAATGGTGCTGGTAAAACCACCTGTTTTTACATGATCACCGGGCTGATCCCGGCCGACAAGGGCCAGATCATCATTGACGGCACCGACGTGACGCGTCTTCCCATGTATCAACGCGCACGTCTTGGTATCGGCTACCTGCCACAGGAGGCCTCGATCTTCCGCGGGCTCACTGTGGAACAAAATCTCCGCGCCGTGGTGGAACTTGTTGAAAAAAACCGTGACCGCCAGGAAGCCCTGATTGATGAGTTGCTGACTGAATTCAGCATCACGCATATCCGCAGCGCATCGGCGCTGGCCCTGTCGGGCGGAGAACGCCGTCGGGTCGAGATCGCGCGGGCGCTCGCCACTGGCCCATCCTATATGTTGCTTGACGAACCTTTTGCCGGAATTGATCCGCTGGCCATCGCCGATATTCGCGAGTTGGTCAGCCACCTTACAGAACGCGGGATCGGCGTGCTTATCACCGACCATAATGTTCGCGAAACTCTCGATATCATTGATCGTGCATACATTATTCACGAAGGCGAGGTACTGATTGAAGGGTCGCCGTCACAGATCGTAGGGGACAAGGACGTGCGGCGGGTCTATCTGGGAGATGGCTTCCAGATGTAGCGTAAGGAAATGCGGCGGCTGCCCGGCGGCCCGCCCGCTGAGGTGTTTATTCGTGGCGTTAGGTCCGAGACTGGAATTTCGGCAGTCCCAGCAGCTGGTCATGACCCCGCAGCTGCAGCAGGCCATCAAGCTGTTACAGCTTTCCAATATGGAACTGGCCGATTACGTGCAGCAGCAGCTGGAGGAAAACCCGTTCCTCGAAAGGGTCAGCGAAAACAATGACCCCACAGGCGACCGGCGCAATCGCGACGCGTCGGACGCACAAACGGGCGCTTCGTCCGGTGAAAAGTCTGACGGACCCGCAGAAGTCACCGGCAACGACAACGTCACCGCAACCGACGCCATTGACGCGAGCTATGAGGACATCAACCCGGATGCAAGCCGCGCCGACCGGTCAAACGATCGCAACGAGACGCCGCAGGATTTTGCCGTTAACGAATGGTCTGGCAGCCGGAACGGCGCCTTGCCCGCCGACGACCGCCAGTTTGATGCCAGCCTGTCAAAACAAATTTCGCTGCACGACCATCTGACCGAGCAGCTTCATATTTCTACCCGCGACCAGCAGCAATTGCTTGTTGGCGCCGAGATTATCGACCAGATTGATGAAGCGGGTTATCTGCGCAGCAGCGTCAAGGAAATTGCTGTTCGTCTTGGTGCAGAAGAAGACTTTGTCGCACAAACACTCGAAATCATTCAGACTTTTGAGCCATCCGGCGTCGGCGCCCGCACCATCAAGGAATGCCTTGCAATTCAGTTGCGTGATCTCAACCGGCTTGATCCGGCCATGCAGGCCTTTGTCGACCATATCGAACTTCTGGCCAAGGGGGATCTGAAAGGGCTGATCAAAACAACATCCGCCAGTGAAGAAGACGTCCGTGACATGATCGCAGAGATTCGCGCCCTGACTCCAAAACCCGGCTATGCCTATGGCGGGGAAACCATCCATGCCGTTGTCCCGGACATATATGTCCGTCAGGGACCGGATAGCATGTGGAAGGTTGAACTCAACACCGACACGCTGCCGCGCGTTCTTGCCAATCAGGTCTATTACAATGAGGTCTCAAGTGGGCCCTGTCGCGATGAGGACAAGCTTTTCCTCAGTGAGCAAATGACCAATGCAAACTGGCTGGTCAAAAGCCTCGACCAGCGTGCCCGGACCATTCTGAAGGTGGCGAGTGAAATTGTC
The DNA here is from genome assembly GCA_964432075.1 of uncultured Caulobacterales bacterium. Lineage (GTDB taxonomy): Bacteria > Pseudomonadota > Alphaproteobacteria > Caulobacterales > Parvularculaceae > CALLPQ01. Next base: position 3,378 of record CAYSMJ010000245.1, read on the forward strand.
CGCCAGCAGGATGCTTTTTTTGCTTATGGCATCCGCCATCTGCGCCCGCTTAACCTTAAAATCGTCGCCGATGCCATCGAAATGCATGAATCGACGGTCTCCCGAGCCACTGCAAACAAATATATGGCAACGCCAAGGGGCCTGTTCGAGCTGAAATATTTCTTTACCGCGGCAATTGCGTCCTCATCGGGAGGCGAATCGCATTCCGCCGAATCCGTCCGCTTCCGGATCAAGGAACTGATTGATAACGAAGAGCCCGGAAAGGTTTTGTCCGATGACCGGATCGTGGAGCTTCTTGCCGGCGACGGCATTGACATTGCCCGGCGGACGGTCGCGAAATATCGCGAGGCGAT
>CAYSMJ010000246.1:0-3684 GCA_964432075.1 uncultured Caulobacterales bacterium
GCCGAGCAGCGGCAGTGGCGCGATGAGGCCCTTGCGGTGCTTGGTGACCCTGCCTTTGCGCCTGTGTTTGCCCCCGGCTCGCGCGCCGAGGTCTCGATTGGCGGTGAGATTCCGGGTTATGTGGGGCGGATTAGTGGGCAAATCGACAGATTGGTTGTTGCGCGCGACCGGATCCTGATCGTCGACTATAAAACCAACCAGCCGCCCCCTGCCCATGAAGCCGATGTGGCGCGGCAATATCTTTTCCAGATGGCGGCCTATCGGGCGCTTCTGGCACAGATTTACCCTGAAAAGCCGGTGAAAGCGGCCCTGTTATGGACATACACGGCATGTCTGATGCCGTTATCGGCGGAACTTCTGGATCATGCCTTTTCAAGATTGCAGGGAAATGGTTGATTGCATGACCACCCGGCTTATGTGTCGCAGCAGTTTGCACCGAGCGGGTGCCCGAGCCAAGGAGACATGAAAAATGGCTACCAGAGCAATTACCGATGCATCCTTTGAGAGCGATGTCCTGAAGGCGCAAGGCCCGGTCCTGATCGATTTCTGGGCGGAGTGGTGTGGTCCCTGTCGTCAGATCGCCCCTGCCCTCGACGAGATTTCTGAAGAACGCGGCGATGCCATTGTGATTGGCAAGATCAATATAGACGAGAACCCGGAAACACCCGGTCGCTACGGCGTCCGCGGAATCCCGACCCTGATGATTTTTCATGGCGGCGAGTTGGTCTCCACAAAGGTCGGAATGGCCGCAAAATCGGCCATTGATGCATGGATCGGCGAGACGCTTGCCAGTGCCGGGGCCGGCGCTCAGGCCTGATACGGTGAGGCTGTCAGGCTGAAAGCGCCGACAGATGGGCAAAGACCCCATCTGCGGCCAGCAGATCTCCGGGTGCGCCACTCTCTGCGATCGCCCCGTCGCGCATCACGACGACCCGGTCCACGCCGCGAACCGTCGATAGGCGGTGGGCAACGATAATTGTGGTGCGTCCTTTTTTCAGGCTATCGATCGCGGTACGGATCGCGGCTTCGGAGTCGGCATCAAGCGCCGATGTCGGCTCATCGAGAAGCAGAATAGGGGCATCTTTCAAAAAGGCCCGGGCGATCGAAAGGCGCTGGCGCTGTCCGCCCGAAAGGGTATTCCCGCCTTCTCCGAGAACGGTATCAAGCCCGTTTGGCAAGGCTGCAATAAAATCAGCCGCGGCCGCTTTTTCGCAGGCATGCAGGATGTCAACATCGCTCGCATGATGGCGACCATAGCGAAGATTGTTGCGTACCGTTTCATGGAAAAGCACGGGCTCCTGGGTTACATAGGCAATGGAACGGCGCAATGAGGCGAGGCTGACCGTGCGGATATCCATGCCATCGATCAGAATGCGTCCTTTCTCGGGGTCGTGCAGGCGCGGCAACAGTTTCAGAAGGGTCGATTTTCCGCTGCCGGATTCGCCTACCAGAGCGAGGCTCTCGCCGGGTCTTACTTCAAGCGAAAGTTCAGTCAGGGCCGGCCGGCCATCGCCATAGTCAAAACAGATATGTTCGATGGTTATCGCACCAGCGGTGACAGCAAGATCAGGCGCATTGGGCGCTTCGATGATTGCCGGTTTTTTGTCTATAACCGTCAGCATGCGCTCAAAAGAGGCCATGCCTTCCTGGATCACGGCGGCAAGGGTTGAAAGCCCGCGCGCCGGTTGCGACAGGAGCAGAAGGGCAACAATAAATCCCGCGACCGCCGGGGCGTCGAGGGCATCGGCCCTGATGCGCAAGCCGATAACCGTGACCACGGCGCCCATGGCCAGTGTCCCTATAAAAAATACCAGTGGTTCGTTCATGGCCCTCAGAAACGCTGCGCTTTTGAGGCGACGCGTGCGCCGGTCAAGAAGGTGTCCCAGCCGTGAGCGTTCGCCCTGTTCGAGGCTATTGGTTTTGACCATGATTGCGCCGGTGGCCGTCTCGGCAATGCGGGCGGCAAAATCGCCGGTTTCGTCCTGGGCGGCCCTTGCCCGTTGCCGCAGGGTTTTGCCAATGACGCCAAGAGGCCAGCCCACAAGGGCGTAAACACCAAGAATGGTCGCGAAAAGGACGGCATCGTAAAACAGCATGGTCGTGCAAAGGGCAATCAGCTGTAAAAGGTCGCGGACACCATTGGTCATCCGGGTGAGGGTTTCACGCAGGACCTGCGCATCGCTGGTAAAACGGGTCGCCAGGGCGCCGCTCATTTCCGCTTGCTGGCTTGCCAGATCAAGGGCGAGGAAACGGTCGATCATGGATCGCTGAATATCGCGCAGAACATCGAGCGCGACCCCGAGACTCAGTCGCGACTGGCCATATTGCGATAACGCATAGATAAGGCCGATGCCGGCGAGCCCAAACGGCCCATAGCGGATAAGCTGCACAAGGGAGAGGCCCGGGCGCCCGGGCGTCGCTTCCGGCAGGATGGCAGTGTTGATCGCTTCGATGATGAAGGGCATCGCGGCGACCGTTGCGGCGAGAACGCCCATACAGGCCAGCGCTGCCAAAAGGCGGGGCCAATAGACCTCGACATAATCCCGCCAGAGCCGGGTGAGCAATCGGCGCGTTGGCTGGGTTTCCGGGCCAAGGGCAGGGCGCGATTGCGCGATGGCGATCTCTCCTTGTTCGGTCAGCGCCGGTTTTTGTGCACTTGCGACTTTATTCCGGAGCATTGCCTGGCGTATAGCGCATTTTTCTTAACGCGACGGAGCCTGCCACGCCATGGCCTCGCCAAGACGCAAAACCCAGCCCCTGCCCCGGCGTGTCGCCAGCCGGTTACTCGGGGGCTATGTCTGGCTGGTCCGCCATACCGGCCGCGAAGAGATCATCGGCCGTGACGAGGCCGAGGCGGCGCACCGCCGTGGCAAAGGGCTGATTTTTGCTTTCTGGCACAACCGGCTGGCGCTTGCACCCTGCCTGCTTAACAGGGCCCCCGCCCCGGTCCACATGCTGGTCTCTGCCAATCGCGATGGCGACACCATTACCGCCGGGATCAAGCTTGATCGGTTACATTTTATCCGTGGCTCGGCGGCAAACCCCAGAAAAACCTTCAAAGGAAAGGGCGGGGCGACGGCTCTGTATCAGATGATCGATATTCTGGCCCAGGGCGATTTGGTGGGGATCACGCCTGACGGGCCCCGCGGGCCAACCGAACGGGTTCAGCCCGGTGTGATCCGTCTGGCGGCACTATCCGGCGCACCAATCATTCCGGCGGGTTTTGCGGCGAAACGCACGCTTAGGCTCAACACCTGGGATCGGTTTCAGGTGGCCGTGCCCTTTGCGGCCAAGATTTTTGTCGCCGGGGATCCGATTACTGTTCCGGAAAATGCTGATGCCGCCGCCCTCGAAGCCGCCCGCCTCAGCCTTGAAACCGCTTTGCAGGCGGTCTCCGCCGAGGCTGATCGGCGCCTTGGGAAAAACTGCTCGACCCGGCCCGAGTGAACGGCTTAGAAAGCTGTATGGTTTCTGACGAAATTTCCCCCTCACTCGGGCTTGGCGCCCACAGCAATCCGGACGCGCTGGATGCGGGCAAGGCCCGGGTAAGGGCTGCGCTGAAGGCTGCGTTTGGGCGCGAGAGCGAGGCGCGGGCGGCGCCGCCCGGCGAATTACCGCCGCATGAGCCCCTGGCGCTCACGCTGTACCGGCGGGCAACCCGGTTGTCCGGTCCCTTGGCTCGTC
>CAYSMJ010000247.1:0-3659 GCA_964432075.1 uncultured Caulobacterales bacterium
CCGCGCCGCAAGGCGTGCAAGCGTGCGAAGCAAAGCTGGCATAACAAGAACACAAAAAAGCGATGATCCTGCATAGGCTGGCCACAGACCGGACAGGCTTGGGTGCAGTGCACCGCTGAGAATCAGGAGAACAGCGAAAAATCCAAGCCGGACGAGAACCAGGCCTGCACTTTGCGGAAGCAGCTGGTCAATCAGGCTCGTACTGAATTTTGTCCCTGTGCTCAGTGTGCGAAACATGAAAATCGCCGGCTCAATGGTCAGGGCAAGGAGGGCCATCAAAAGAGGGAATTGGGCACCGCCGCCAAGACCGAACAGGAGATCGGCCACAAGCGCCAGCGGCAGCAGCAAAATGACGATGGCCAGCGCACCAAAAAAGGAGAGTGTCACAACGCCAAACAGGCATGCAATGGTGATCGCCGTTGCGGCGTCCGCAAGGCTGGAAGAGGCTCCGAGAAGCATGGCAAACAGGCTGGCAATCGCGATCAGCAACAAGATTGCCGGCGCCAGCGGCCCAGCATAAACCGTGCGGACCCGCCGCCAGCCGGCTGTCGCGATCGGGTTTGAACCCCGTGCCGAGGCAAGGCGCAGCCTGGCGAGCGTGTCAATTGCCACCGGCAGGATCACCGCCGCGACCCCGAGTGAGGCCATGCCAAAAACTACCCGGAAAAGGGTAAGGGCTTCGACACGCAACAAGGTCGGCCAAAAAACAACGACAGCGACGATGACCCGCAAGACGGCAGCGGCAAAACGATCCGCCGGCCGATCGACAAAACCATCAACCGCCCGATCCTGCAGGCCTTCAGCGGCGGCATAAAGACCATGGAAAAAGACCGCACACCCGGCAAGCATCAACAATGGCGCCGACCCGGGCAGTGCGCCGGAACACAACCCCATCAGCCCCGTAAGACCGATTGGCAAGAGCAGGCTCGGTGCCAGCAATGCCGGCGAAACTGCGCGCAGCATCAATGCCCCCGCCGCCATCACGGCAAGAAACAACGCGAGGACGAAGGCCTCTACCGGCGTCAGGGCTGATCCGAAAAAGACCGCAATCGGAATAAGGAGCAGGCCTGCCCGGTAGAGCCATGCCCCCGGGCTGGTTGAGCGAACCGCAAGGGTCACAAGCACGGGCCCGGCCGTGATCGCGCCAACGACTGCACCAAACCGGAGCACAGCCCCGTAGGCGGACATAAAAGACACGCCGCCCTTCTCCGGAAGCCCGCTTAGCGCCGCAGACAACCACCCCACAAGCAGAAGCGTGGTCAGGAGAACCGGACGGTGGATGGCCGCCCGCCCCAGCCGGGCCTTCATGGACGCCCCCGGCGCGGCCCGAAAGGGGGATGTTTGCCGTCGCCCCGGGCCACGGGCTTATTCCGGGAGGTCAATCTCCAGGATTGCCATGTTGAAATCATAGGAGATGTCGCCGTCCTCATCATCGCGGAAAAGAACGCCAATAAACTCATCGCCAAAATAAACCTCGGCCGAATCATCTTTATTGGACCGTCCGCGAACGGACACGGCCTCAACCCCGAATTTACCCTGAAGATAGTGTTGCAGGCGGGAAATTTCCGATGCGTTCATGGCGGGCTCCTCTTCTCACTCCATGTCTTGGTACCGGGCTTCGCGATGGGCCTCAAGCTTGGCGACGGTCTGCGCTGACAATCTGCGACGTTGCCGACCCTAAAAGCCCTCTTTTTTTCTTGCGCGCTCAAGGCCATATGGATGTCTTGCAGCAAGGCCAAAAGGAACGGTTCAATGGTCAAACGCACTCTGGCCATTCTGGCCCTCATCGGTCTGGCCGCGTGCGGCGGCGACGAAAAGAAGCCGTCCGGCCTCGCAAAAGCTGACGCGTGTTCGGGTGAAATGATGTCGACAATCCGTATTGACAAGGGCTGGATCCGAAATGCGCCCGAGGGGCGCGCCGTATCGGCTGGTTATATGACGCTTTGCAATACGGCAGACGAAAATGACCGATTGCTCACGGTGACCTCATCAATTGCGCAAAGCACTGAAATTCATGAGATGCGCCGCGGCGACGCCGGTCAGATGCAGATGCGCCCGCTCAAATCCGGGCTGCTACTCCAGCCAGGCAAGACCGTCCGGCTGGAGCCGGGCGGCCTGCACATCATGTTTATCGGCCTCAACGGCCCGCTGACCCCAGGCGAGACCGTCGCGCTTGCCCTGACGTTCGAACGCGCCGGCACGATTGATCTCACCTTGCCGGTTCGCGACGGGATGACCGGCCCGCACCGGGAATAAAAGAGCCTGGCTTATACAATAAGCGATGATGAAGGATCATATAGGCATCCAGCGCATTGGTGCCGTAGCGTGATGATGGTTCGCATCGTTCTAATCTCTTGTGTGCGCAGCATTGACCTGTTCCAGTCCATCCAGACCGTTCTTATGCGCAAAGAGTGCGAAATCGAAGCGCTTCGGTAATATCGTTGACAATCCGCTCGCGGCGGGCTGTGGCTTCAGCGTCGCTACCCCATTGGGCAATTTGAAAATCTTCGTCGACAAAAGCCGCTTCCTGTAGGGACGGCCCCGACATCAACCCGTCTTCCGCCAGAAGCGCAAGCACCGCAGACCCTGTCAGTTCCGTCAGACGGCGGACGACGAGAAGATGCTCCGGGGCAATGTCATCCAGACGATCCCGGGCAGCGGCCAGAGACACCGCAGACTGGGCAACCGAGGCTATCCCCTCGGTTGACACAAGCGCAACCGAAAACCGCGACGCGGCCGCCTTCAGCAGCGGATCCCAGACTTCCTTTTGCCGCATGGCAAGGCAAGCCGGCCGATCAGCGCGGTAACACAAAAGATCATGCTCCAGAAAGGCGAGAATTTCCTGGCGCCAGTCCTTAAACCGCGTCGGACCGTCAAGAACGCTCATCTGGTGACGGGTCATTGTCATTGAGCGGATATCAATCTCATCGGTCTGCGCTTCCCATTCAGTACCAATCGCATCGGCAAGCGGCTTGAAGCGGGCCGTCAGAACATTACCAGAAGGACTTTTCGCAGGGCGCTCATCCAGCAGGATCGACCAGGAGGGTTCATCAACCCCCGATATTTCCTGTACACGGACGGCTGAATAAAACCGCTTTGGCATGGCCGGTTTCGTATCTTCCGGGGTCACGACCTCGTCTCCACCTTGTCCTCAGGCCAGAAGATTTCCGGCTGGCGATCAAAGTCAAAAAAGCGCCACGCCGCATCCATATGCCCCGAAAGAGGGGCGGCAATCTCAAATGGTTTCCCGGTGGCGGGGTGCCGGAACCGCATGGTATGGCAGGTCAGGTGCAGTTTGGCAGAGAGCCCGTCCAGCTTTGCTGCCTGTCCGCCATATTTTGCATCACCGACAATCGGTGTGCCCATCACCGCGCAGTGTGCCCGCAGCTGGTGGGTTCTTCCGGTGCGCGGGCGCAGGGCAAGAAACGCAACCGCACCCGCGTCAGCGACGGTCTGAAAATCCGTCAACGCATATTTAGTGTCCCCCTCCTCACCGGCAACGACCTTCTCGAGCGATCGCTTTCCCGGGCCGGGTACGGATTTTTTGGCAAGCGGCAGGTCGATCGTGCCCTCACGTGGTGTCGGCACACCCGCCGTCAGCGCCCAATAGGTCTTGTCGATCTCATGCTTCTGAAAGGCGAAGCCAAGGCTGGCCGCCG
>CAYSMJ010000248.1:0-3637 GCA_964432075.1 uncultured Caulobacterales bacterium
TGATATCTCACTCAAATGGCTGGATAAGTTGATCCATCAGAAAAATACATAGTGGCGCGAAACGTCGGATTCGCACCACTAGGTGTCCTGTTTTTCACGGTAGACAGAATTTTTCCGGGCTGTGACGTCCCTGCTTTATCGAAAAGAACGATCATCCGCTTGCCAGCTTTGGCGCTGCCTTCTGGTCCCGGAAACCGGAAGCGGTCCTCTTTTTCGAGGATCAGGATCGGCCTGCTATTTGCCGGAAGGTTCAGCGTCTTGTCCGGTTTGCGAAAGGATTATGATTTCTGCACGCATCACAACGACTGGTGAGATGGTATGGTCAAGCCGCAATTCATCGCAGACAAGCTGAAACGCCATATCGGTCGGATAGGGGTATCATTGGTGCTTAGAGATCGGCTGGTGATAGGGCACGGCCCGGAGCCTCAATGGTAGCGAAATTGAGGCAGGGTGTTTCACTATCACTTAAATATCGTCTTCGCTGTCAAAAATCTCGCGCAGGTCGACCGATGAGCGTTTGCCGATATCATCGAAATGGTCCGACAGCCATGCATCAGCGATATCGCGACCCCGGCGTTTCAACATATTCAGAAAATCCCATTCGGTATTGAACTTGCTGGCCACCGACAGGTCCACAAGGCTGCGGTCACTGCGGATAGAGTGGACGTGAATATTGCGGACTTTGTCGCGATGTTCTTCCTTCAGCCAGTCTTCAGCAAGAAGTTTGTGCACGAAATTTATGGCCCGAAATTCCCGCAACAGAGATGAGTTAAACGAGATCTCGTTGATCCGGTTCATGATATCGGACGCCTGCGTCGGCACTTCGTTGCGGGTCAGCGGGTTGACGTGGACGATCACGATATCCGACGTTTCGGCATTGTATATAAAAGGAAACAGCACCGGATTGCCCATATAGCCGCCATCCCAGTAATGGTCTTCGTTGATCTCGACGGCCTTGAACAAAAATGGCAGGCAGGCCGATGCGCAGACGATATCAAGACTGACCTCGTCAGTCTTAAAAACCTTGACCTTCCCCGTGCGCACATTGGTGGCATTCAGAAAGAGCCTGACACGGGTGCAGGACTGAAGACCATCAAAATCAATCACGTCAGAGAGAAGGTCACGAAGCGGATTAAAATCGAACGGATTGAGCTGATATGGCGAAAAGGTCCGGGTCAGGATGTCAAAAAACTGATAGGTCCAGGCCTGATCGAGATTGTATTCGCCCATGGCATATTCATAAGGCGTACGTTTGACGGGGCTGAAAATCTGACCGCGGCGCGAGACTTCGCGCCATAGTTCGTCAAGTTTTTCCCGCGCCCCCTCGCAACCGTCCAGATGCATCCCATAGGCAAGCGCGACGGCGTTTATAGCGCCCGCGCTGGTCCCGGAAACGGAGTCGATGTCAAGACGCTCGTCTTCCAAAAGGCGGTCGAGGACGCCCCAGGTAACCGCGCCGTGCGCGCCGCCGCCCTGGAGCGCAAGATTGATCTTCCGTGCTCCGGGTGCGGCCATTATTTGGCAACCCACCCACCATCGATCTGCAAGGCAGCGCCAGTGATCGAACTGGCATTACGGCTGCAAAGAAAGGTCGCGAGTGCGCCGATTTCCGCCAGTTCCACGAATTTTTTTGTTGGTTGGGTGTCGAGGATGACTTTCTGGACAACCTCTTCCTCGCTCATGCCCCTGGCTTTTGCCGTGTCCGGGATCTGTTTTTCCACGAGTGGTGTTTTCACATAGCCGGGGCAAATCGCGTTGACGGTGACGCCATATTCCGCGCCCTCCAGCGCCAGCGTTTTCGTCATCCCGACGATCCCGTGCTTTGCAGCCACATAGGCCGATTTGAACGGTGAAGCGACAAGGCCATGGGCGGAGGCGATATTGATGATCCGCCCGAAACCGCGGTCTTTCATTTCCCTGAACACCGCTTTTGAGGTATGAAAGGCGGACGACAGATTGATCGCAATAATCGCGTCCCATTTGCCATCGGGAAACTCCTCCAGGGGGGCGACATGCTGGATGCCGGCATTGTTGACGAGAATGTCTACCTGACCAAACGCAGCCCGGGTCTCATCGATCAGTGCACGAATTTCCTCTGGTTTTGTCATGTCGGCGCCATTATATTTCACCGTAGCGCCGTGGTCCTTTTCAAGCCGGGCCCGGTTGGCCTCGATCTCGTCGGCATCGCCAAAGCCGTTGATCATGATGTTCATGCCGTCTGCGGCGAAGGCCTCGGCAATCCCCAGCCCGATCCCGCTGGTTGACCCGGTAATGATGGCAGCAAGCGGTTGGGGCATGGGCATGGTCTCCTGCAAAAGGGAATGATGGGGGATGCGGTTTGATGACGGGTACTGCGGCATGCTGACGCGAGAATCAAGGCCTCGCTGGTTATTGTGATAACCGGCGGTTCAAAACGACGTGACACCGATAGCGTTACCAAGGGGTCCGGATCGGCCGGGCGCGGCAACCGGGAAGATCGCGATCCGCGGCGACTGGCACAGATGGCCTTAACCGCCTATAAAGTGGCTGCAGATGGAGGAATGTCATGAAGATCAGACCCGGATACTTGTCTCTTTCTTTGCTTTTCGGCTTTCCAGCCTTTGCCGGAGAGCCCCTGTCCAGCGGAAATGACGCTGCCCACGACATCAGGGAATGGCCGGTTCCCTATGAAGCCTCGCGCCCGCGCGATCCCTTCTCAACGGATGGGGCGGACGTGTGGTTTGTTGGCCAGCGCGCTGGCTATCTCGCAAGGCTTGACAAAGACAGCGGAGAGATCACCAAGATCGACCTCAAGGAGGGCTCCGGCCCCCACAATCTTATCGTCTCCTCTGCTGGCATGGTCTGGTATGCCGGCAACCGGACCAGCCTGATCGGCCGGTATGATCCGGTAACCGGTGAAACTGAAGAGATCGATATGCCCGATGAGGGAGCGCGTGATCCGCACACGCTGATTTTTGATGCCAGCGAAGAGAATATCTGGTTCACCGTGCAGGGCGGAAATTTCATGGGCAGGCTGAATATCGAAAGCCGTAAGGTTGACCTGATCCCCTCCAAAACAGAGCGCTCACGGCCCTATGGCATCAAGCTTGCACCAAATGGCGATATCTGGGTAGCGCTGTTCGGCACGCATAAGCTGGGTTATATTGATCCGGATACGCTGACGCTCACCGAGATTGACCTGCCGCGCAAGGAAGCACGTCCGCGCCGGCTTGAAGTGACTGCTGATGGCCGGGTCTGGTATGTGGATTATGTCAGCGGTATGCTTGGGGCTTATGATCCGGCTTCGGAGAGCTTTGAGGAATGGGCAATGCCACAGGGGGAGGCTGCCCGGCCCTATGGCATGGCGTCGGACGCGAACGGCAAGGTGTATATGGTGGCGACCGGTGTCGAGCCAAATATTTTTATGGGGTTTGATCCGGACCGGGAAATGTTTTTCGGTGAAACGCCGGTTCCTTCTGGTGGCGGTACAGTGCGTCATATGCACTATCATGCATCGACAGATACGATATGGTTTGGCGCAGACACGAGCACGGTTGGCCGCGTGGATCTGAGTCCGGAAGTAGTGGAAAAATGATCCTTGTACGAATGATTGTTAGTTTGATCGCTTGTCTTTGCCTCGGCGGGCCGGCGGCCGCCC